>NZ_JTHN01000200.1 GCF_001399685.1 Paenibacillus sp. A3 | reverse complement strand
AGAATCCGGAGACAAAGGCGACCGCTGACGCTTCTCCAGAACGATTCCGCTTGCTCCGCTGTTCATTCACCGAGCTCCTGAGGGTTATTCATTTCACTCCAGTCAGCACGATGCTTTCTACGAAATATTTTTGTGCGACGGAGAATAAAACCAGGATCGGAACGAGAGCCAGTACGGCGGACAGCATGACAAGATTCCACGGCACCAGCCGGGTAGCGGACGAATACATCGCGGTCATGCCGATCGTCAGGGTGAAATGCTCGGACGAGTTCAGGTACAGCACCTGCCCGAGCAGATCGTTCCAGCTGTACATGAAACCGAAGATCGCGACGGTCGCCAGCACGGGACCGGAGAGCGGCAGCGCGATGTTCCACCACTGGCGCCACTCAGAGCAGCCGTCGATTTTGGCCGCGTCGTACAGCTCGCCCGACAGCGAAGCGAAGAACTGCCGGATGAGGAAGATGTTATAGGCCGAACCGAAAAAAGCAGGGACGGTAATCGGCAAAATCGTGTCCATCCACCCAAGATTTTTGAACAGAATGAACTGCGGAATCATCAGGGCCGGGTACGGAATCATCATCGTGCTGAGCAGAAACAGGAACAGCACATTTTTTCCCCGGGCGTTATAGCGCGCGAACCCGAACGCGACGAGAGACGACGAAAGCACGGTCCCGATGACGCTGAAGAAGGCGATCAGCAGGCTGTTTTTGTACCACAGGCCGTACTGGTATTGGGTGAACAGGTTCTTGAAGTTGCCCCAGGCGAACTGCTCCGGAATGAGTTTGGGCGGGAATTTGAGCACCTCCGCCTGCGACTTGAACGCAGTCGAGAACATGTTGAGCGTCGGGAAAATCATGATGACCGCGATGACGATCAGCAGCAGAAAGACCAGCCACTCGAACGGGGTTGTTTTACGCTTGCCGCCCGCTTGCCGTACCGGACGCTTCTGCGTTACGGTTGCCGTACTCATACGCCGCCGCCTCCTTCATAATGAACAAGCTTCCGGGATACCCTCATGATCAGGAACGTCATGAGCATGATCACGATGAGCAGCAGCCAGGCCATGGCCGAAGCGTAGCCCATTTTGAAAAATTTGAAGCCGTTCTGCCATAGATAGTACACGTAAAACTGGGTGGCGTAGTGCGGCCCGCCCTTGGTCATGACGAACGCCTGCGTAAACACCTGGAACGAATCGATAATGCCCATGATGAGCTGGAACAGCACGACAGGCGAAATCATCGGCAGCGTGATGCGCCAGAGGGACTGCCACCGGGTGACGCCGTCAATCTTGGCGGCCTCGTACAGAATCGGGGGCACGCCCTGCAGACCGGCGAGGAAGATGACCATGCCGGCCCCGGCGCTCCACATCGTCATGATGACCATGGAGGCCAGCGCCCAGTTGCTGTCTTCGAGCCATTTGGGCCCGTCGATGCCAAGCAGCCCGAGCGCCCAGTTGAACATGCCGATCTTGGAGTTGAACACCCACAGCCAGACGAGCGACATCGCCACGCCCGAGATCATGCTGGGAAAATAAATCGCCGTCCGGAAAAAACGCTTGAACGGGATTTTCTGATTGACCAGCAGCGCCAGAAACAGCGACAGCAGAAGCTGCAGCGGTACGCTGAATATCGTGAACAGCACCGTCGTTTTCACCCCGCGCCAGAACAGATCGTCCTGAAGCATCTTGGTGTAGTTCTGCAGGCCGATCCACTTCGGCGGGCTGGTGATGTTGTATTCCGTGAAGCTGATGTAGAGCGAATACAGAATCGGGTACAGCGTGAATATCGCCGCTCCGATCAGCCACGGCGAAATGAACAGGTAAAAATATTTGGTCTCCCGTCTGCGTGCCCCCTGCCGCATGGGCAATCCCTCCTTAAGTATAAACGTTTATATTTTTGTCGAATTAAGGCACGCCCCCTGCCGGCCGGAGCAAAGCCGCTCGTCCGGTTCCACGCAACATGAAATTAATTTTTTCTTAATTATTTTCTGAAAAAGTTTTGCCGGTTAAACTAGGATGTTGTTGAAACGAGGGGGAATTGCGGATTGCATCGAAGCTTTAAAATTATAAACGTTTATATTTTTATACGCCTATAGTAATCGTTTTCAAGGATGGCGTCAATCCCTAAATTTCCAGCACGTCCCCGGCGACCTGCGGATAGGGCGTCCGAAGCCGGAGATAGCCGGTCCGTACTTAAATTGACACGCTGACGTGGCATAAGCTACCATGAGAAAAATACTTTGCTTATCGTCGCAAAAGGGGGAAACCGCGCATGAATTCGGAGCTGCTTACGGAACGTGTCCGGCTCACGCAGAAAAGGCTGCGCAAGGAGCTGCTGAGCAGCGTGCTGGACGAGTTCGACGGACAGATCATGGCGCTGCCCGAGGTCAAACGGCTGCAGAAATACGCCAAGATGGCGGGAAGCCCGTTTTCGTTCTTCCGGGGGACCGCGTACTTGTTTTATTTTGACGTCAGCCGGGAATGGTTCCCGTACCACAGCTCGCCGGAGCGGCCGACGTGGATTCAAGGGGATCTGCATTTCGAGAATTTCGGGGCGTTCCGCAGCGAAGAGGGGCGGATCGTGTACGATGTGAACGATTTTGACGAGGGGTATCTGGGCTCTTACCTGTACGATCTGCTGCGGATGTCGGTCAGCGTATCGCTCGTGTGCCGGACGAAGGACATCGACGCCGACGGGCAGAAAGAAGCGATCACCGCTTACCTGGACGCGTATGCGAACCAGATCCGGCGCTTTGCCCGGCGGAAGGACGATCCGCGGACGCTCGTCTTCGACAAAGACCGCACGGCAGGGCCGATCCGCAAGCTGCTGAAAAAGACGGAGAAGCGGCTCGCGTCGCAGTTTCTGGAAGGCGTAACGACGCTGACGAGGACGGCAAGGCGGTTTGCCAAGTCGGACGAGATCGTGCCGCCGACGCCGCAGGAGCGCCGCATGCTGGGGGAGAGCTGGCCGCACTATCTGCAATCGCTGGAGCGGGGGACGAAGCGTTCCGACGGCTATTACGCGATCAAGGACGTGGCGGTGAAGCACGGCTCGGGCACGGCCTCCATCGGGCTGGACCGCTTCTATGTGCTCATCGAGGGCGAAGGCGGCGAGCAGGCGCTGGACGATATCGTGATCGAGGTCAAGGAAGTGCGCGCGCCGGTGCCGGCTTATTTTATGCCGTATAACGAGACGTTCTGGACGTATTTCGGCCACCAGGGCAAGCGGGTCATCGTGACGCAGCAGGCGATGCACCACGAGGCGGACCCGTTTCTCGGCTTCTTGACGATGGACGGGCGGCATTTTTACGCCAGGGAACGCTCGCCTTACAAGAAGCGGCTGAAGGCGGACAAGCTGACGGAGAAGGAAGACCTGCTGTCCGTGCTGGACTGCATGGGCCGGATTACGGCGAAGCTTCATGCGCGGGCGGATGCGGACATGGAGCACGGGCTCATGTCGTACCACAGCGAGGACGAGATTCAGCGCGCGATCGGACCGGACACGGACGCGTTCTGCGACTATATCGCGCATTGGGCGATCGCCTACGCGCATCAGGTCGAGGAGGACTATGCGCTGTTCGTGGAATGGCTGGGCGAGCGGAAGGAGCGGGAGTAAGCCCGGAAGTCCGGCTTATGCGGCCGCCCGGTCGCCGGGTCTGCATTCGTGAGCGGCGATGCGTATCAACCGGCGAAAAAAGAAGCTGTTCCCTCACAGCCGCGATCGGTTGCGGACGGGAACAGCTTCTTTTGGCATGATATGCGAATATGGCAGTTGGGCTATACGATGAAAGCTCGCTTATCCGCCTTGCTCGCGCAGGGCTTAGTAGCGGTCCATAATCAGCTGCGTTTTCAGCGAATCCTGAGCCAGGAACCAGCCTTTGCTTTGCAGATAAGTCACCAGTTCGTCGTGCTTTTGCGAGGCGGTGTCCCGGTCGTCCGTCTTGAACGAAATTTCGACGATGTTTTCCGTACCGGAGCCTGTTGCGCTGCGGATCGGCCACACCTCAATGTATGTTTTCAAGCCGCTATAGGTGCCGGTGTACCGCTTGGCCAGAACCGGGCCGTAGATGCGGGATTTTTGAAGCTTCTCGGTGCCCCAGCCGGCGTACAGCCACTTGTCGAATTTGCCCGGGGCATTATCGATCAGCAGCTGGCGGGAATCTTTGACCGAGGGGAGATCCACGCCGCTGTAGCCGGATTTTTTGACGTCTTTGGAGCGTGTGATGCTGAGCGTTTTGTTCTGGTAGCCCCATTCCACCTGCGCCTCGTAGTTGGTGTCCGACGCGTCGAAGCCTTCTTGATTGGCCTTCGTCAGCGCCGCGTCGATATTGCCGTTGACGATCGGATAGCGCTTCTTGTAGCTCAGCTCGAACTTGCTGTCGCCTTCCTTCTTCCGAATGCGCGGACTCCAGCCGTTGCTGTAAATGTCTTTGCCGTCCGTATCCAGAAACTGCACGTTCATCTTCGTCACCTTGTCCGGCATGCCGAACGCGCTGCGGACCTCGCTCTTCAGCTTGTCGTCCGAGCCCAGCACGGCGTTTGCGGGCATGAGCAGCTTCACCTCGTAATCCGGCACCAGGTTGCTTGCGGCTTTGACAGGCGCGGCAGGGAAGACGGACGATACCGTCAAAGCGGCGGACAGGACGACTGCGGACAGCGCCCCAATCCATTTGGATCGTTTGTTCATCATCGACAACTCCTTCATGTTCTGGAATAGGCTTACATGCTAGACTGTAATGATCGTTTGTTATCTAGATGTTAAGCAGATATGTTGTTTTTGTAAAGAAAAAATTGGAAATTGGTATAAATACTAGATTTACCGGGCTTCTTGCCGCAGAAAATCGATGAACCGCTCCATGACGGCAGACTGCCGCCGGTCCGCATTGTACGCGCAGTAGACGTAGCGCTTGAACGGATTTTGCGGAATCGGGCGGAATTCGAGCTCCCCGCGCTCCACTTCCCGCTGCACGGCCTGCCGCGAAACGAATGACACGCTCTCCCCCTGCATGACGACTTGCTTGATCGCCTCCAGCGAATCGAGCTCCATGTGCGCTTTCAACTGGACCCGGTTGCGCTGCGCCCACCGGTCGGTCATTTGCCGCGTGCTGGACTCCGGTCCGTGGAGCAGGAAAGGCGCCTCGGAGAGCTGGTCGGGATACAGCTGCGGGTAGGCGGCGAGCCGGTGACGCGGCGCAAAGACGACGACCAGCTCGTCCTCGCACACGGTTTCGGCGATCAATGGAGCCGATTGGAACGGCTCGGTGGACAGGATGCCGAGATCGATCTCGTGATTGCGCAGCAGCTCTTGAATGACGGGAGCCGTCTTGACCTGCAAAGACAAGGTGATTCGCGGATACGCCTTGGCGAAGCCGCTGAGCACCTTCGGCAGCAGGTACGTTCCCGGCACATAGCTGGCGCCGATCTTCAGCGTGCCGCGGCCCAACTCGTCGAATTCTTTCACGACCCGCCCCGCTTCCTGCGCCAGCGCATTGATTTTGACCGCGTAATGATAGAGCGACCGACCGGCCTCGGTCAGGATCGTTTTGCCCGAGCGCGTCTCGAACAGCTGCACTCCGAGCTCCTGCTCCATGCTCTTCATGTGAAACGTCACCGTCGGCTGCTTGAGCCCGAGCTGCTCGGCGACGGCGGTAATTTTCTTATGTTTGTCCAACAGCTCCACGATTTCCAGCTTCAGCAGACTGAAATTCATTATGCCCACTCTCCTTGTTCGGCTCCGCATTTTCCCACAGTATAGAAAAAATCTATGAAAATGAATAGTATGCATTGAATTAATTAACATAATCTTTACGTCCCGCTGACAATCTTCTGCATTTCGCCATGTACACTAAAGCTAGTTTGCAAGATAGGATGGGTTGCAGCATGGATGTGGTCATACGGGGGTTGGAAAAATCGTTCGGAGCGATGCAGGCGTTGCGCCGGACGGAGCTGGTCATCAGGAAGGGGCGGTTTACGACGCTGCTCGGGCCGTCGGGCTGCGGGAAGACGACGCTGCTGCGGATGATCGCCGGACTGGAACGGCCGGACCGGGGGGAAATCCTGCTCGGCGACGAATGCTTGTTTTCGGCCGAGAGGCGGATCGATCTGCCGGCGCATAAGCGGCATTTTGGCATGGTCTTTCAGGATTTCGCCTTGTGGCCGCATATGACCGTGTTCGAAAATGTCGCCTTCGGCCTGCGCGCCACCGGACAAACGAAAGAACTCAAGCGGCGGGTGGAGGAAGCGGTAGCGAAGGTGCGGCTGCAAGGGATGGAGAAGCGGTACCCGCACCAGCTGTCGGGCGGGCAGCAGCAGCGCGTGGCGTTCGCCCGGGCCGTGGCGTTGAGGCCGCAGCTTGTGCTGTTCGACGAGCCGCTTAGCGCCTTGGACGCCGTGCTGCGGGACGAAATGCGGCTGGAGCTGATGAGTCTGGTGCGGGATATCGGGCTGACGGCGCTGTACGTGACGCACGATCAGACGGAGGCCATGTCGATGTCCGACGACATCATCGTCATGCAGGAGGGCCGCATTTTGCAGCAGGGCGCGCCGGAGGACATTTACCGCACGCCGGCCCATCCGTTCGTCGCCCGCTTCATCGGCAAGTCGAACTGGCTGGTGCCGGACCGCAGCTTGCTTCGTCCGGAGCATGTCCGCTGGTCGGAGCCGGAGGAAGGCGCGGCTGCCGCTTATCCGGGCATGATCCGCAGCGTCAGCTATGTCGGGGACCGCTACGAAATCGGGCTGGACATGGGCGAAATGGGCCTCTGGACGGCATATCATTCCACCCGCTTGCAGGCGGGAGAACGCGTGACGGTGTACGTATCGCCGCAGCATATTCACCATATAACGGAATAGGATGAGGAGGAACGACGCATGAACATGGGGAAGGGATTGAAAAACGGGGCTTTGCTGCTGCTGACGGCCGTAATGGGCTTCGGTATCGCCGGCTGCGGAACGACGGCTGCGGACAAGTCCGCGAACACGGGCGCAGCGCCTGCGCCTAAGACGGAGCAGGCTGCCGCCAAGCCGGATGACAAGAAAGAGGACAAGAAGCTCGGGGGCAAGCTGGTCGTCTACAGCGCCGGTCCGAAGGAGCTGGCGGAAAGCATTCAGAAAGGGTACGAAGCGAAGACCGGCGTGAAGGTGGAAATGTTCCAGGGGACGACGGGCAAAATTTTGGCCCGGATGGAAGCCGAGAAGGCGAACCCGGTCGCCGACGTTGTCGTGTTGGCTTCCCTGCCTTCGGCCCAAGGGCTCAAGAAGAGCGGCCTCACGCTGGAGTACAAAAACGCAGCCAACGCCGACAAGCTGGTCCCCGATTGGTCGGACAAAGACGGCCATTTCTTCGGTTACAGTGCCTCCGCGCTCGGCATTGCGTACAACACGAAGCAGGTGAAGACGCCGCCGAAGGAATGGAGCGATCTCGTCAAGGACGAGTGGAAGGGCAAGGTGAACATCCCCGACCCGGCGTTGTCCGGCTCCGCGCTGGATTTCATTACCGGCTATCTGAGCACTAGAGGCGAAGGCGGCTGGGAGCTGTTCGAGCAATACAAGAAAAACGGCGTCGCTTTGGCGGGCGCGAATCAGGAGGCGCTTGATCCGGTTATCACCGGGGCAAAAAGCATCGTAGCGGCAGGCGTCGACTACATGACGTACCAAGCGAAGGCGAAGGGCGAGCCGGTCGACATGGTGTATCCGGCCAGCGGCACGGTTATAAGCCCCCGCCCGGCGGCAATTCTGAAGTCGAGCAAAAACCAGGATAACGCCAAGGCGTTCGTCGATTACCTGCTGTCCGACGAAGCGCAGAAAATGGTGGCGGACACCTACCTGCTGCCGGGACGCAAGGACGTGAAGGCGAAAGACCGCGCGAGCGCCGATCAAATCGCGCAGATGAAGATCGATTGGACGTGGATGGACGCGAACGGCGACGCGGTGACGAAGAAATTTACCCAAATGTTCAAATAAGACGGTGAAGGCATGCAGGCAAGAAGTTGGATTTCTATTCGAACGGTAGGGATGACCCTCGCCTTGTTTCTTTTGGCGGTCCTGGTGGTCGTCCCGCTTTTTTTCATCTTTCTGACGAGCGTGTACCCGGAGCAGACGCTGGATTTGTCCGCGCCGTTGCGGACCATTCTGGAGAACAAGCTCGGCGAAGTATTCTGGAACTCGATCTGGCTCGGCCTGTGCGTCGTGCTCGGAACGACGGCGCTGGCGCTGCCGCTCGCCTGGATCTTGGCTAAAACAAGCCTAGGCCGGCACGCGTGGCTGGATATCGTGCTGCTGATCCCGTTCATGACGCCGCCGTACATCGGTTCGATGGGCTGGATTTTGTTCATGCAAAAAAACGGCTATATGGAGCAGCTTCTTCCTTTTACGGAGGCGTGGACACCAAAGTTCTTCAGCGTCTTCGGCATGGTGGCGATCATGAGCTTGCACTTGTTTCCTTTTCTTTACTTGATCCTGCGCAACGCTTTATTGCAGATTGGCGGGAGCAAGGAAGACGCCGCCGCCGTACACGGAGGCCGGTTCTTCTACAGCTTCCGAAGGATCGTGCTGCCGCTGCTGCTGTCCAGCTACGCGATGGGAGCGCTGCTCATCTTCGTGAAGACGATCGCCGAATTCGGCACCCCGGCCACCTTCGGCCGCAAAATCGGCTTTTACGTGCTGACCTCGGAAATTCACAAATACATTTCCAGTTGGCCGATCGATTTCGGCAAGGCGACGGCGCTCGCCTCCGTGCTGCTGAGCACGTGCCTGCTGCTGTGGTACGCGCAGACGATTGTCACCCGGCGGTATACGTACCGTTTGGTCGGCGGCAAGGGAACGCGGAGCAAAATCTACCCGCTAAGCGGGCTGACGCGCCTATTGGCTTGGGGTTATGTGATCGCGCTGCTGGCGCTGTCCGTAGGCGTCCCTTACTTTTCGATTATTTCCGCTTCGCTGATGAAGCTGCGGGGCGTCGGGCTCGCCTGGAGCAATCTGACCTTGAATCATTACGTGGAGCTGCTGACCTGGGGCTCCAAAAGCATGACGGCGCTGCTGAACAGCCTCGGCTTGTCGCTTGCGGCGGCGACGATCTCGGTGCTTCTGGGCACGTGGTTCGCGCTGACGATCAAGCAGTCGAAAACATGGCCGCAGCGGCTGACCGACCTGTTCAGTCTGCTGCCGAATACGGTGCCGGGTATCGTGCTGGTCGTGGGCCTGATTCTGCTGTGGAACGCGCCATGGATGCCCGTGCCGCTGTACAACACGTACGGGATGGTCGTGCTGACGTATGTCGTCTTTTTTCTGCCGTACACAGTGCAGTACGTCAAAGCGAACTTCTCCCAGCTTGACGATGCGCTGTTTCAAGCGGGGCAAGTGTTCGGAGGTCGGCCGGCGTACGTCTTCCGGCGCATTTTACTGCCGCTCATTGTCCCGGGCATGCTGGCGGGCTGGATGATGACGTTCACCATCTCGGTCCGCGAGCTGGTGGCGTCACTGATGATTTTGCCGCCTTCGATGGAAACGTCGGCGACGTATATTTTTGCGCAATTCGAGCAGGGGAAGGTGTCGCTCGGCATGGCCATGGCGGTCGTCTCGGTCGGTCTGACGACGCTGATGCTGCTCGGGATCGACCGGCTAAGTTCAAAACAGAAAGTGGATTGAGACTCATGCAGCTCGATATCTGGGGCGGGGCGGGCGAGCACGGCCGCTCCAGCTACCTTATACACAATGACCGCATCCGCGTGCTGCTGGATTGCGGCGTCAAAAAGACGGGCGCGGGACAATACCCGCTCGTCGACCCGAACGTCATTCCGCGGCTGAATGCCGTTTTTTTGTCCCATGCGCACGAGGATCATTCGATGGCGCTGCCTCTGCTGTACAAGCACGGCTACCGTGGCGTCGTCTGGACGACCCGGGCGACGGCGCAGCAGTTGGACACGTATTTCGCTTCTTGGAAAAAATATGTAAGTAGGCAGTCGGCCGAGCTGCCATACGGCGACGAGCATGTGGAGGCGATCCGGTTCGCATATTTGGACGAGGCTGGAGCTTCGGGGGAGTGGATCGACGCGGCTCCTCACGTTAAAGTCTGCTGGGGCCGGAGCGGGCACTTGGTCGGCTCCGTCTGGCTGATGCTGGAGCTGGAGTTGGAGGGCAAGCGGGTTTTCTTCTCCGGCGATTACTCTTCGGAGTCCGTGCTGCTTGCGGCGGACGGACCGGAAGCGCTGCCGCCGGGGACGGCGGGCCAGCCTGCCGATCTGGCGGTGATCGACGCCGCTTACGGCATGGACGCCGAGGCGCAGCCGGTCCTGCTGGAGCGGCTTGCCGCCCGGATCGGGCAGGCGCTGGCGCAGGGCGGCTCCGTACTGCTGCCGGTTCCCGCCTTCGGGCGCGGGCAGGACATGCTCGTCTGGGCGCGGGAGCGGTTCCCGGACGTTCCGCTCGTGGCGGAGCGGGAGCTGCTTCAGGCGTTCGGCCCGATGCTCGACCGGCCCGAATGGCTGAAGCCGGGCGCGGCCGAGCGGATTCGGCGCTGCTTGGAAGATCCGCGCGTCTTTGCAGTGGGAACCGATGCGCAGCGGGAGCAGGCGCTGGCCGCGGGGCGGAGCGCGATTTATTTCACCGCCGACGGGATGATGCAGTCCGAGCGCGCGCAGTGGTACTACCGCAGGCTGGCGGCCGCCGGGAACGGCTGCGTCATCTTGACGGGCCATCTGGCCGCCGGCAGCTTCGGACAGCGTCTGCTGGACGACCCGGAGGCCGGGGGCGGCTGCATGGCCGAAGCGATCCGCTACAAGGTGCACCAAGGCGTGGCCGATGTCAGGCGGATGCTGCGGGCTTTCGGCGGCCGTCAGACGGTCCCGGTGCATACGGGACGCAGCGCGACGGACGCGCTCTGCGCAGCGCTGGCCGCGGAGGGCTTCGCCGGGCTGCATTCGCTGGGGACGGGCGAAGCGCTGCGCTTCTAGCTGCTGCGCAGCCGCTCCAGCACCCGGCGCTTGCGGTACAGCATTTTTCCCGCTTCGGCGACATCCTGCAGCGTGCTGCGGTTCAGCACTGCGCCGAAGATCATCCCGGCGACGGGGACAAGCTGGAACAGCTTCTTCCAGCCGAAATTGTCGCGGTAGATCATCACGACCTCGCGCCAGCCCTGAAGCTGCGAGATCGCGTCCCGCTGCCGGTGCTCGTTGTCGAAGTCGGCCAGCTCCTCCAGCACGGCCTTCTTTCCGACGATGTCGGAGGAGGCGAACTGCAGGCACTTGATCACGAAGACGCGCTCGCGCTTGTCGTTCGGATCGTAGCCGTACACCATCGCCATCTCCTGCAGCACCTTGAGCGACAAGCCGAGGATGGCCGGAATGTCGATGGCGAGCGTAAAGATGCCGCCGAAGCCGGTCGTCGCCCCCTGGGCCGTCGCGAAGAGGGTGCGGCTGCGGGCGAATTCGTCGGCGGCGCCGTCCATGAAGGCGAGCGGCAAGGAGGCGACCTCGCCTAGGGTAAGCGCATCGGCAAGCACTGGCACCGGAGCGTCCGGCCGACTCGCGAGCTGCCGGTTCAGTTGGTCGAGCACGCTTTGCTCGGAGATCAGGTATTGGCCGCCCGTTTGCACGAAGCTTCCGACCTCGTCGATCGCCTGCGCCAGCTTGTTCTGCAGCGCTTTCGGCGTGAGCCGGTCAAGCAGCTGGAAAGGCAGTCTGCCGAGCTTCTCCCAGAACCACAAATCTTTCTGGCTGTTCTCCCACGCCGTAATGTCGAGAAGCGCCTGCCGGAGTTCCTCTTTCGTATCGGGGGCAGGCAGCGGATGAGGGTTATCATTTATTGTCATGGATGATCAGCTCCTTTATATCCCAGTATTACGGTGCGAGTCCTTGGAAGGATGCACATGCGGGCCGGGTTACTTTCTATGTTGCACCGGGGTGGCGAATTATAGAGAAAAATTGTGTCTGGCGCCGAAGGAGCCGGTTGTAAGCACTTGCATCTTTGGCTAAATTGGTGTAAATTGGAATACACAACATCGTGATTGCTCGAATGTTTATGAAGCGAAAAGCAACGATCAAGGACATGGAACGTGCGACCGGTTGCGCCAGAGAGGGCGTCCGAGGCTGAAAGACCCCCCACCGCCGTATGCTTCGCCTCACCTTGTAGCTGCAGCGGGGAACTGAGCTGGACGTATCCGCTGCCGGGCCTCCCCCGTTATCCGAATGAAGGACCGCGTGCGCCTGCAATCCGAGGCACATGCGGTTGAACCAAGGGTGGTACTACGACACGTTTTCGTCCCTGACGAAGGCGTGTTAATTTTTTTATATCCAGCCTGACTGAATCCAAATCAGGATGCCGAGGAGGAATTCAAATGCAAACCGTTTCGGACTATTTGTTTATGGCCTCATTGCTGACGCTTATTTTGAGTTTTGTGGGCGGAGGATGGCGGTATACCGGCGTCTCCGCGTACACCACGGATTTGCACATGCAGCAGGACCCTGGTAAAGAATTCAAACGACAGGATAACGCGGTGAAAAGATATTTCAAATCGAAGCTGTTTTGGATCGCTGCGGCAGGCATCGTCATTTCAGTGATATTGTCGGAAATAGGATAGAAAGTAAGGCGCAGCAAGGCAAGGAGGCACACGTTCATGATCCGAATCGGCTTGGCCGGGTGGGGCGACCATAGCGACTTATACGAACAGGGCCTCCCGGCCCGCGATAAACTGAAGGTGTACGGCCGGTACTTTTCGCTTGTCGAGGTAGACAGCTCGTTCTATGCGGTGCAGTCGCCCGCCAACTTCGAGCGATGGGCGGCGGATACGCCGGACGGCTTCGCTTTCGTGGTCAAAGCCTACCAAGGCATGACCGGGCATCAGCGCGGGAACAGCCCTTTCGAGGATGCGGACCATATGTTTCAAGCGTTCCGCGAATCGGTCGAGCCGCTGCGGGTAGTGGGCAAGCTGAAGGCGGTGCTGTTCCAGTACCCGCCTTGGTTTGACTGCAACCGGCTGAACGTCGAGCAGCTCCGGGAGGCGAAGCGGCGGATGGGCGACTTGCCCGTGGCGCTGGAATTCCGTCACCAGAGCTGGTTCGACGGAGAGATGAAGGCGAAGACGCTGGCCTTTATGGAAAAAGAAGGATGGATTCACAGCGTCTGCGACGAACCGCAGGCCGGCGTCGGCTCGGTGCCGACCGTGCTGCATCCGACGGACCCGGACGTCACGATCGTCCGCATGCACGGCCGCAACGCGGCCAACTGGAACCAAGGAGGTGGCCCAAACTGGCGCGAGGTCCGCTACTTGTACCGGTATAACGCGGACGAGCTCGCGGAGTGGAAGAACCATCTCGCGAAGCTGCAGGAGCGGAGCAAGGAGATTTGCGTTATTTTCAACAACAACTCAGGCGGCGACGCCGCGGCGAATGCGATGCAGATGCTGGAGCTGCTCGGTTTGCCGACGAAGCCGTTCGCCCCGCGGCAGTTGGATTTATTTTGAAACAGGCTCAGGTCCGGATATTCCGGGTTTGGGCCTACTTTTGTGTCACGAACGGGATGGAGCAAAAAGGATTTAACTTACTGGCTCTGTTTTGACAACTTATTTGAAATGACACTTATGACAGTATGCGTTTATCCAAGTTTAATATTTAATCCAACAATAAACATAAAGGTTGAGCATTATGATAAAAAAAGGCTACTTCATAGACAAAGAAAAAAATCAGATTTATAACGACGAAATATTAGTTTCAAGTAAATTTTACTCTAATAATCCTACGTTACAGGAACTTGAACAAATGATTTATAATGGCGAGATAGAAGAAATATTCATCTGTAACTATCAAACAGAACAGAAAATCAAATTAGAACCTTTACCCATAAATGATGTTAAGTCTGAATGGAAAACAAAGTATAAAAATAATATCAGTCTTGATTATGAAGCGTATTTAGATGATTTCCCTAATGGATACTGCTTTTTTGTTGAACTTTGGGAAAGCAAAAAAGGAACTGCTTTTTTGGTGTTATTTCACCATCACTAAAGTCCTAAAAAGATAGATGAGAAATGTATTATTGGCGTTCGGGAAAGCCTTTACCGAATTATTAGAATGGCCGCATGATGAATGTAAATGTAGCAGGTATCTTAATGCCATTTTCTTCATTAGAAAAACGTTTGTTCCTCCTGCTTAAATTCAGGGGAAGGTTTATCAGTTTCAACAGGTTTATTGTCATTATTAGTTGTAATCGGACTTGGTGTAGGTGGCTCTACGTTGGCTTTCGTAGAAAGTAGTGCTACAAGTATTAAAGATAAATTGGGTTCTAATGACTTCGCCTTCGGATTTTCCTTCAAAACCCAATCTAGAAATATTGATGCTGATACAAGATTCTACCCCGTAGAGGCTGGGAGTGAAGTGTACATGAGAATTTTAAAAAAAGAAGAGATTACCAATTATGTTTCTGATGAAAAATTGCGGAGTTTCTATAACGACACTATTACCGATGCTCATTTAAACGAACGGTTAGCGTATTATTCTTATTTGAAAAGCAATGTCAGTTCAATCTCGCTGGATAAACAAAGTATTTATTACAGCATCTATTACTGGTACGTCCGGTTTAAGGAACGGTACTTTGAAGTATATGGGCATGATGCAGGGATGGAGCAAGAAGGATTCAAATTATTGGAAGAGCTAGACGATCAACTTGAGGAAGGCGTGAATTGGGGGCTAATTGAAAAAATCGAACTGAAGTCGGTTTAATGAAGGGAAGAATAGCGTGGAATTATCTTATTATTTCTACACTGATTTTCAAACCAGAGAAGAAATAGATGAATTTTTACTGGAGCAAGCGAGAAAGGCAGTTGAGGATCGGGCTGATTTTAAAATTAGCAGGCAGGAGGAGAGTGAAGAGGGCGAAGGAGATACGCTGGATTTTATCTGCAAATCCTTTTGCGTCAGTACGAATTTAAGCTTCGTCCAAGATATAGCCAAAGAATTTGATCTCGATGTAAATTTTCGCTTGTGGATCAGCGTTTATCCTAGTGGAGGCGCGAAGTTTATCCAGTTCATAGGCAATTTACTCGGTGGGACAACAGGAGATGCTATACTGCTAGACGAACATGATATTAAAGTGCTGGAAAGAAGACGCCAATCTCTAGCTGTGAATAACTATTACTTTGATGGAGATTTTAGCAAACTCGGGCTTCCCTATGCCAACGGGTTTTATCAAAAGTTCGTGCTGCAGGTAGCTGTTAGTAATATGAACAGTGATATTATACAAATGTTAAAACCCGAAATCATTCATATAGCTAACGATTGTATTGACGAAGGCAAAATGAATCTAATCGAAGATCCTGATATTCGATCCGAGTTCGGGATTTGCCGGAATGATTTCAAAGTAAACGTGCAAAATTTCTTCAAACGGGTACTGGAACGTTTTGAAGGCGATTGCCAACTAAGGATAGAAGAAGGATACCTGATCAGGGATTATAGAGAAATTGTTTTATTGGAAAGAACAGATGGTGTGATAACTGTAAATGAAAATGCGAAGGAAAAAAGTCTATTAGATGAAGTTGGTCTTGGTTGAACAGGATCTATTCAGATTGATAATCAAGGCACTTAACCATTAGCTAAATTAAATTTTGAAAGGCTGCCGAGTTTTCTCGACAGCCGCAAAATGGGGGAGAGAATTTCCTAACCCTTCTTTTCTTCGCAGTTATTAACTAACTTTCGCAGCTTAATTGGTTGAACAAACCTTTGATATAGCTGGCAAACCGGAGATCCACTCGCGGAGTTGACAAAAAACAGTCGATTTATCTTTTATCGTCTTGGCTTCAGCCATCTGAAGAAATAACGTTATTAATTGCTGCAACGCGGTTTGGTAATCCAGGTCACGCACTTCGTCGGCAAATAGGAAAAATAAACCACCCAACGACTTGGGGTCGTTCTCCTGCCGGCGCTCGAATTCCATCACCAAGTAGCGGCTGAATACAACCGTTGTATGGCTGATGAGCATGTCGAAGGAACGGCCCTGAAACTCGGTGCCGAGCTTAAGATAACTTTTTGTGAATTTGAAAAATGTCTCAATACTCCACCTCATGCCGTAAATCCGAACAATTTCCTCCGCATCGATTGTTAGGTCGGTGCTGAGGATCGCCAACCATTCCCGTCTCTTGTTGCGGTTTTGAACAAACACTAGCTTGATCGGCAAGCCACAGGCCGACGATCACCGAGCCAAGTACGTCCGAAGCTTTGTTCTTCTGTACCGTGCTATACAGTTCTTTTAAGTTCAGCAGCTTGCCATTATTTGATCATGCCGATGTGTGTTGGAGGAAAAATTCCGTAAATTCTTCTTCAGAATTCGGTTCATAAAATTTCTCGTATCTACAATAAAATTTTGCATCGTTGACCAACGACTAGTTCATTGTTTTATTTACTAATCCTTTACAATATAATTAGTTAATTATATAATTGAATTATTATATAATTAACATAACTAAGTGCAATGGGATTTAAAGTTGCTGGAAAGGAGATAATTCATTTGGAACAAATCAACGAAATGGCCGATAATTTGAAATTACTCGGAGACAAAACTCGACTGACGATAATGGCCTATTTAAAGGAACGCGCCCTTTGTGTTTGTGACATTGTAGAGCTAATGGAAACATCGCAGCCGAACGTAAGCCAACATCTGCGCAAATTAAAGGCAGCAGGGATTGTGAACGAAACACGAAAAGGTCAGTGGATATATTATTCGTTAAATGTTGAAGTTAAGCCTTACATTCAAGAGATTATGGGGCACATTCCGTCGTTGAAAGAAAAGATTGACCAACTTAAAAACGACTGCGATTAGTTCGGAGGATATTATGGCTATGATAGCATTTCTTATTTTTTTGGTGACCTTAACCTTTGTTATTTGGCAGCCAAAGGGATTAAATATCGGTTGGTCTGCAAGTGCAGGCGCAATCCTTGCTTTGCTTTTTGGTGTGGTCAGCTTCACTGATGTCGGAACAGTTACCGGTATTGTATGGAACGCAACCTTAACGTTCGTGGCCATTATTTTAATCTCGCTTGTGCTTGATGAAATCGGATTTTTTGAGTGGGCCGCTTTACATATGGCGCGGTTTGCACGCGGAAACGGTTTGCTCATGTTTGTGTTTATTATCTTGCTTGGATCTGCGGTTGCCGCCCTGTTTGCCAACGATGGCGCGGCTTTAATCATTACCCCGATTGTGCTGGCTATGGTCCGGGCGCTCAAGTTTGATGAAAAGATGATCTTGCCGTTTATTATGGCCAGCGGATTTATTGCAGATGCGGCTTCCTTACCGCTCGTCGTCAGCAACTTGGTCAATATAGTATCCGCCGACTATTTCAACATTGGTTTTGTAGAATACGCGAGCCGGATGATCGTTCCGAATTTCTTTTCCATCATAGCGAGCCTTATTGTACTATTTCTGTATTTCCGGAAAAGCATCCCGAATAGCTATAATCTTACTCAGTTAAAAGTGCCCAGTGAAGCCATTAAGGATGTACGACTGTTCAAATTATCTTGGGTCATACTATCTGCGCTCCTTGTCGCGTATTTCGTCAGTGAACTTTTCTCGATCCCCGTTTCCATTATTGCTGGGGCCGCAGCGATAGCCTTTTTGTTCGCCGCGGGAAAAAGTCCTGCGATTCATACATGGAAACTTGTGAAGGGAGCTCCATGGGCCGTTGTTATCTTCTCTATCGGCATGTATGTGGTAGTTTATGGGCTTAGAAATGCTGGGCTTACCGACGCGTTAGGCAGCGTCATTCAAGTGATCGCAGACCAAGGACTGTTTTCGGCTACGGTTGGTACGGGCTTTATCGCAGCGATCCTGTCATCCATTATGAATAATATGCCGACGGTAATGATTGATGCCCTTGCCATTCAAGGCACGCAAACCGATGGATTCATCCGTGAGGCATTGATTTACGCGAATGTGATCGGGTCGGATTTAGGACCGAAAATTACACCAATCGGTTCTCTCGCTACCTTGCTTTGGCTGCATGTGCTTTCCACGAAAAATATGAAAATCAGCTGGGGCTATTATTTCAAAGTCGGTATCCTTCTAACCATTCCGACACTGTTCATTACCCTCATAGGTCTTTATATGTGGCTGTATATCCTCCAAACACTGCAGGTGAACGTCTGGCTATGTATTGTCGTCATTGCGGTTGTGCTTGTAGCAGTCGCAATGATCATGAAGTCTATTATGACAGGTAAACAGCCCAAAAAAGGGCAGCAAGGCATATAACGAATCGACATAAAAAGGAGATTGTTTACCATGGAGAAAAAACCTTTAGTTTACTTTCTGTGCACTGGTAATTCTTGCAGAAGCCAAATCGCGGATGGGTTTTTGAAGGCTTTAGGGAGCGATAAATATGAGGTTAAGAGCGCGGGGCTTGAAGCCCATGGACTGAATCCCCGCGCGGTTCAGGTTATGAGTGAGGCTGGCGTAGATATTAGTAAAAACACCTCCGATGTAATCGATCCGGAAATTTTGAACCGTGCCGATTATGTCATTACCCTGTGTGGTCATGCCGACGAACATTGCCCTATAATATCCAATAAAAACGTAACGAAATGGCATTGGGGTTTTGATGACCCTGCCAAAGCAACCGGAACGGAAGACGAAATCATGAGCCAGTTCAGGACTGTTCGTGACTCGATTAAGAGCCGAATTGAGCAGTTCGTCAAAGAGGGGAAATGAGGTGGATTCGATGATAAAAAGAATGCATGTCGCGTTAAACTGTACGAATCTGAATAAGTCTCTAGACTTTTATCGTGCCTTTCTTGGAACGGAACCCACTAAGATCAAGGACAATTACGCAAAATTTGAATTAGAAGATCCAGCACTTCATTTTTCGTTAAATGTCCGTCCTTTCGAGCAAAAAGGCGTGTTGAATCATTTGGGATTTCAAGTGAATGGTACCGGAGAAGTGCTGGCCATGGGCGAGCGGCTTCGTCAAAGCGGGCTGCTACTGATCGATGAGATGAATACAACCTGCTGTTATGCTGTACAGGATAAAGTTTGGGTGTACGACCCGGACGGAAATGCCTGGGAGATTTTCTATACAAAAGAAGATTCAGAATTCGAATCAGCCGGAGAAGCCAGGGATTTGTCTTTATGCTGTGCCCCGCCCTCGGCCCCGGTTTCAATTGAATTTGGATCGTTAAAAAAAGGAGTTTAGTCTATGTCTTCTGAAAAAAACTATCATGCTTTGATTCCGAATAAAATTTTTATGGGCGCCGCTGCTGACGTTGAATCGATGGTAAAAAATGAAGGCATCGATGTGATCGTAGACCTGCGTGGCGAAGCTACGGAATGTGCCTATCCTGCAGCGAATGCGAAATGGATTCAAATCCCATTAGCGGATAATGCGGTTGTACCGCAGGAAAAAGCTTTTGAGCAAGCGATTCAGTCGGTTATCGAAGCTTACCAGCAAAACAAGAAAGTTGCTTTTCATTGCAACGGAGGAAAAGGTAGAACTGGTACAGTAGCTGCGGGCACTTTGCTTACTTTAGGCTTAAGCCCTTCGCTTGATGAAGCAATAGCCAAGGCAAAGAGTATTCGCAACATCATCGATATTAAGCCATCGCAGAGAGAATCACTGAACAAAATATACCCTGATAAATAATGATGCAGAAAACCACTCACACCGAGTGGTTATTCTTTTTAAAGTCGAAAAAAACATTTGCAAATTGCAAATAAAAAGTGTATAACTAAGACATGAGGTGAATGAAACACATGGAAAACGTTCGCGAACTATTTCAAATCATGACACGCCGTTTTGGGTTTCTGAATAAACATTGCTGTTCTGCCGGAGGACTCGATATTTCCTTAGTACAAAGTCATATTCTTTATGAAATTGACCATCAACATAAGCCATCCATTCAGCAAGTAGCTGAGGCGCTGGGTACTGATATTACGACCTTTAGCCGACAAATTCAATCGTTAATCAAAATGAATTTAGTGAAGAAAGCTCCTGATCCAGACGATCGTAGAGTGTATTTACTTTCCTTGACGACAGAAGGTAAGTACGTAGCTGCAACGATTGACCAGCAAATGAACGCTTATTTAGGCGAAGTCTTCTCTCACATGAACGAGTTTGAAAAAGAAACGGTCATTCGCTCCATCAAACTTTTAAACGAAGCCATGGAGAAATCCAGCCTATGCTGTACAACCCCTTTGGGGTAATTTTTTTCTTAAATACTTGCAAATTGCAAATAAATTTCAGGGGTGTTCATATGTCCGAGATATTCGATACGATAGTGATTGGTGGCGGGCAAGCAGGTCTTGCTTCTGGATATTATCTTAAGAAGAATGGGATGCGATTTTTGATTTTAGAGGCGAGCGACGAAGCAGGCGGTTCGTGGCCGCGTTATTACGACAGTCTCAAGCTGTTCTCTCCAGCACGTTTTTCTTCGTTACCGGGCTTCAAGTTCCCTGGTGAGTCAAATCGTTATCCGCAACGAGATGAAGTTATTCAATATTTACAGGATTATAGGAGAGCGTTTCAATTACCGATTATAAATAACCAACGGGTCGTATCGGTTGGAAAGGATCAAGAAGGTTTTATGATACGAACGTTGACAGGGGATACGTTTCCAGCACGAACCATTATTAATGCGACTGGCTCGTTTCATAATCCATATAAGCCAACGATAACGGAGCAGGAGGTGTTTCAAGGCCGCACAATTCATTCTTCCGAATATCGAAATCCAGAGCCATTTCGCAATCAACGCGTGGTGGTTGTCGGGAGAGGGAATTCAGCAGTACAGATCGGCGTTGAGTTAGCCGAGGTGAGTCGCACGTCTTTAGCTGTACTACGACCTATCCAATTCGTAAATCAAAGGGTATGGGGCCGTGATATCCATTTCTGGATGAGGCTAATTGGATTTGATACCTTTCCATTCTGGAGGTTTGGAAAAAATACGCCGAGTTCAAGTGCCGTGAACGATTCGGGTCGATACAAAGAACGGGTAGCGGAAGGAAAACCCGATCAACAACCGATGTTTACGTCCTTTTATGCTGATGGGGTCATTTGGCCGAATGGAACCAAAGAATCTGTCGACACGGTGATCTACGCGACAGGATATCGGCCCCATCTTCCCTACCTTCAGGCGATTGGCGCATTGGATGCGGAAGGAAGGCCGTTACATAAAGCAGGCATCAGTAAAGTGCCGGGACTATATTATGTGGGGCTAGAAGGGCAACGCTCATTTGCTTCTGCTACCTTAAGGGGGGGTGGGCGCCGGAGATAAAGTTTGTAATGAAAAAGCTTTTGCATCATTTGAAAAATTGAATGTTGTTGCGGCACCGACTGCGGCTTTACAGTGTACTGTTAATTCTATAATTAAAAAT
>NZ_JTHN01000020.1 GCF_001399685.1 Paenibacillus sp. A3 | reverse complement strand
TATACCCCACCTCTATTGGTCTGAGTTTTTCTACTCCTACGGTTTCTCGACAGCCTGAAGCTTCTCCTCTGGAGAAGCTTATTTATTTTATGCTAGCGTCCCCTGCCGGACTTGTTCATCCAGCCATTCGATCGCGTCGGCTATCGCATGCTCGTTATGGTGCTTGCCGTGACGCTTGGCCGCGCCCAGAAGCTCAGGATGCGCATTGGCGACCGCGATACCGATGCCCGCACGGCGTATCATCTCCAGGTCATTCAGATGGTCCCCCAGCGCGATGCAGCGTTCCATCGGGATGCCAAGCTCCTCCGCCAACCGTTCCAGAGCATGCCCCTTTGTCGCTTCCGGAGGCAGCATCTCGAAATATTTATCGTCCGAACGAACCCAGACGACCTCCGTCCCTGCCGTCAACCGCTCGATCTCGGGTACGGCTTCGTCGAGCCGCGACGGCTCCCAGGCGAAAAGCAGCTTGACCCACGGCTCCGCTACGTCTTCGAACGAATTCAGCCGCAGCAGCGGAAATTTTTCCACGGCCCGGTGACGCTCCGTCGCTGCATTCTCCTGCAGCACATAGGGCGCCGCTCCTCCTCGTACATACAATTCCGCTCCGATGCCGGGAAACCGCTCAAGAACGCACCCCACCGCTTCTTTAGCCGAAGCGGACAGCGTCCGTTCCCAAATGGCCTCTCCGCGGCTGAAATCGTGAATGACCGCTCCGTTGTACAAAATGGCCGGCGCATTCACGGGCAGCTGCTCCACGAAAGGCCGAACCGATCCGGCGATCCGCCCCGTTGCGAGCGTGAACCGTCCGCCCAGGCTCGTAAACCGTTCGATAGCGGCCCGATTTTCCCCGCTTATTTGTTTGGCGCTGTCAAGCAGCGTTCCGTCCATATCCGTGACCAGCAAATATCCTTCAAACCTTCTGTCTTTCATCGCTCTCTCCCTCTTCCCTGCCCGTCTACCGCTGCCGGAACAAGTATTGTATTTGATTTTTCTTAATGCTATGATGTTCATGGTACTTCAAACAAGAAAATCGTTCCAGTCCATATGTATAGGCAGGTGCATTCATCATGGCGCAAAGCGCTTATATCAAGTTCGTCGAAGGGTCCGCCGTTTCCTCCCTGACGTTAGATGAATTGAAAACCCAACTGGAGCATTACCGCGAGCAGCTTGCGCTGACCGGCAAACAGCTCAATTGGGAATACGACGAAGCCGGATTTCCGTATGAGATTCAAACGAAACCCGAAGGGGAAGGCAAGTGGTTTTATTTAAAAGCAACAAGCCCGCGCTACAAATATATTGTGGCAGGAGTCGGATCGGAGACGTCGGGCGAGACGCAAAGGCATTACGTCCAGTTTGTCCTTCCCGAGGATGCCACGCACGGCGATAAAGCCAAGGGTAACGAGTTTTGCAAGTATCTCGCCAAGCTGTGGAAAGCGGAACTGCATTTATTCAACGGACGAACCATGTACTTCAATCCGCGTAAATAGACGTCCCAAAAGACCGTTGGCCGCCTTTGGCGGAAACGGTCTTTTTTCGAGCGTTCTCCTCTGCCCATCGCAACCGCTTAAAATGCGAAAAACCTCTCTTGCAAGCAAGAAAGGTCTTTTACGGTATTCGTTATTGCTGCTCTTGTTCTTCCACAATCTCGTTGTAGATTTGAACAACGCGATCCCACTCTTCTTCGTCTTCAATGCTCGCAAGAAAAGCTTCGCCGTCCTCTTCGTCTATCCGGAAAATAACGCCGTCTGCCTCCATATCGTTACGATCGAGAAGTACCGCATAGGCCCGGTCGTTAGCTTCGAAAGTGTATACCATCACCATCTCATGCTCGACTCCGTCTTGGTCGGTCACGATAAAGATATCGTCCTCATGATCGTGATCGTGATCGCAGGAAGCGTCATGAATGTGATCGCTCATGGGAAAACCTCATTTCATCTTAATTTAATGTTCTCCCGTATCGTACCACGCTCGACAAGACGAAGTCAATGAACCGGGTAATGCCATCCGTTCGCCGGCCTTACTCGGATGCGATCACCTTTTCCGAAACGACCGTATAATCGCTGCGCTCGTCCGGTTTGATCGAGAACTTCACGACATAGTTCCCGGATTCGGCGAATGTAACGTTAAACGGCCACGGGTACCAGAAGCTTTCCTTCTGCCCGTTGACGGCTTTCTCATGAACCGCCACTTGCTCCCCGTTCGGAGCGTGGATCGAGATTTTGAAAGAAGAAATCGGCGTCGTCAAGCTGTCTACCTGCGCAAACACGGCAAAGTCGAGACGGTCGCCCTTCTTCACGCCGCCGAACGGCTGTTTGATCGAATAGTCGTCATTGACCTTCTTCGCAACAAACATATGTACGTTCGGCTTGGTAATGGAAACGGTCTTCGCAGCGTCGTCCCATTTCACGAGCGCCTGCAAAGATTCAGACAACACGCGAACGGGGAATACGGCGCTTCCCTTCGCGACAAAAGCGGGAGTTTCACCGTCTTTGAACGGCTTTTCCGCATTATTGATCATCAGCTTTACTTTCGGAAAACCTTCGAAATCGCCCCACATGGAGCTGGCGAACGCCCCCGCTGTTCCGAATAAGGAAAGCGACAGCACCAGCGTCAGCAATCGCGGCACCTTCATTTCCAGCAACCTCCATCATGTTCTTCGTTCTGCTATCTTATACTCCACAGCGCGGTAAGAGTTGCGCACTTCGTCCAGAAAACTTTCAGGTTTTTTTAAGCGCCCCTCTAGATGTTGTGTGTGAAGAAGATTTTTTCCATTTTCTATACAAAATATGCCAACAAAGTCGTCATTGTCGAACGCTGCTCCCGCAAGGCGAGCCGTGGCGATTCGTGCGCTTGCCCGGGAAATTTCAGCTCACGCCCCCAAGGAGCTCCTGCAGCTTTTCTTCGCATTTGCCCTTCAGCACGACAGGCATCATGGAGCAATGAAATTCGTAGCCTTGGAATACATACATGACATGGTAGTGACGCTCCGGGGTCACTTCCTCCAGAACGATGCGGCATCCGCTCCGGCGCAGCCGCTGCTTCACATGGTTATGCTCCCGCTCGGTCAATAGCAGCAGCCGTTCGAAAAGCCCTCCCCATATTCTGGATAGCTTCATCGCTTCGGCATGCTTCCGGTCGCGTTCAAGCGCCTTAAGCAAATAAAGCGTGACGACATACTGATGCACCCACGGTTCCACTGTCGTATTCCGCATGTAAACTCACCTGCTGGATAAAATAAAGATTTGATTTAATTATATAGAACATTTGTTCCTATTACAAGAGGGACAAGATGTATTAAATTTACCCAAAATGTGACAAACCCATCTTGAATCATGTAAGATAACCATGGTAAATTTAAAAACATATCCGGCTGGAAGCCTTAACGAGCGGAGGAACCAAGTGAATCTGCAAATTCAAATGATAGGTACGGGAAGCGCATTTGCGAAAACGTACTATAATAATAATGCCTTGGTTTATGCCGGCGGCTTCACGCTGTTAATCGACTGCGGTTATACCGCGCCAAGAGCTCTGCACGAGCTCGGCGTCTCTCTGGATCAGATCGATGCGGTGCTCATCTCCCACATTCACGCGGACCATGTAGGGGGACTCGAAGAGCTCGCCTTTCGCTATATGTACACGTTTAAAAGAAAAATACCGCTGCTCCTATCCTCTAATTTGGAAACGATCCTATGGGAGCAATCGCTGCGCGGCGGACTGGAGAATCTGGCGGAAAACGTTACATCCCTTAACGATTACTTCAATGTCGTTCCACTTGGCGAGCATACGCCGACAGCCCTCCATCCCGGTCTGACGGTTGAACTCCTTCCGGCCGATCACATCCCGGGCAAGCCATGCTATTCGATCCTGCTTAACGGCAAAATCTTCTTCAGCGCCGATACCCGGTTCAATGGTCCGCTGCTGCATGAGCTTCATCAGAAGGGCTGCACCGTCTTTTTGCATGATTGCCAGCTGCACTCCCCCGGCATCGTTCACGCCACTTTGGACGAGCTGATGACGCTGCCGAAGCCGATTCAGCAAAAGACGCTGCTGATGCATTATGGCGATGATATGCCTCAATTCATCGGCAAAACCGGAGATATGACGTTTATCGAGCCGTTTAAAACCTACACGTTCGAAGCATAAAATGCCTCCATCCGGCGCATGATAGTCCGTGGAGGCGATACCGTATGGAACAAAACAAACAGCAAGTCGTAGCCGTACGCAAAAACGGCGACGGCGACATCGTCGAATTGAAGCTGTCTTCCGGCCAGGTGGTCGATTACTTGGAAGCGCAGCAGCTCGCCAAAAACGGACAGCTTGAGAACGTGAACGTATTTCGTGGAAGAGACGGAGATGAGCATTTGCGTTCCAATGCCGACGGAGATCCAAGCAACAATCTCGATAACCTGCCCGGATTTTAAACCCGGAAAACCAAGCGCAGCCCGACCGGCGATTCCGCTTGGTTTTCTTTTTTGGACCCCCAAAAAAGTTTTTACTGAATTTGGGAGTTCAAGCAGGAATTCCACCTCCGCATACAGAATTTCTCTTAGTACTAATAAAATCTACGGATCAGTCGGGAGTTGGAGTTCCAATATGAAAGGTAGCTGGATCTTCCTCATTTATACCGGTTTGGTTTGCGCTTCTTCCCTCTATCACAATCAGGCCTCAAGTCCGCTGCTGCTCGTTCTCGCATCCCTTGGCTACGCACTCACGCATATCCGTCCCGTTCACACGCTCATACCTGCACAGCTTGCCGTCCAACTCAGTCTTCTCGTCGCGCTTCATGCCGCAAGCTTGAGTGACTGGTGCTTTCCTCTTTACTTGCTGCATATGTGCAAGCTGTTTTACGGGACGCCTCCTTTTCGCTATGCGGTTAGCGCCAATGCGGCTCTGATGCTGGCTTATGCTCTCATCTCGATGGCCGGCCGCTCCTTCAGCTGGAACACGCTGATCGAAGTTGGGTTTACGGCAGGAACCTGCCTGCTGCTTGCTTTTACGTTCCGCAAATACATTTATGATATCGAGCAGCAAAAACAGCTGCTTACCAAGGAGAAGAAGCATCTGAGTACTCACGATTCGCTAACAGGCCTATATAATTTTCAGGAATTTCATAAACAAATGGAACAGCTCGTCAAGCAAAAAGAGCCCGTCATCCTCGTGCTTATCGATTGCAAAGATCTCAAATCGCTGAATACGACAAACGGATTTCAGGGAGTGAACAAAATTTTGAGACAAGCGGCCGAGCTGCTGCGCATCATGTTCCCCGACGCTTTGTTGATATGCCGCTACGGCGGAGACGAATTTGCGATCGTGCTCCGATCGAACGACATGCAAGAGACGGTCAATGCCGTCACGCAGCTGCTTGCTTCCGAATTCCCTAAGCTGACCGGCATCGAAATCAATTTCGGCATGGCCTGCTATTCCCGGGACGGGGTGACCAAGGACGATCTGATCGTCGTTGCCGAGCACGGACTGTATATGATGAAGCGGGAAAGCTGGCTAAAGCGCGAGGAGCATATGCTGCGGTCGGAGAAGCTTCGCGTCGTCGGCGAGCTGGCTTCGGGCATGGCGCACGAAATCCGCAATCCGCTGACGACGATCAAGGGGTTTCTGCAGTTGTCCAAAGCCGGGGATTATAACATTGAACCTTGGTATGAATTGATTATGGACGAAATTAACCGGATGAGCATGCTGACCGCCGAATTTTTGCAATTTTCCAAGCCGCATGTCACCCAGTATAAAATTCAATCGATTCAAGGCTGTATTTACCGGGTTCTCTCGCTTCTGGATTCGGAGACGACGAGACTCGGACACCAACTCAGGTTCGAACACGACGACCGGGATATTCATATGCTGATGGATCAGGATAAAATGCTTCAATTGCTTCTAAATCTGGTCAAAAACGCCTTTGAGGCGATGCCCGGACAAGGCATTGTCCGCATCCGGCTGTTTGCCGCGGGACCCGATGCCGTGATTGAAATTTCCGATACCGGCAAAGGCATTCCGGAGTCGGAGCTGGATAAAATTTTTATCCCGTTCTACACGACCAAAGATTCCGGAACGGGGCTGGGCTTATCCATCTGCCATAAAATCGTTCAGGATCATGAAGGGACCATTGAGGTAGAGAGCGTGCCGGACGAAGGCACCAAATTTACGATTACTTTACCGACGTCCGGGACAAACGATCTTATTGAACCATACGACAGCTCAACGTGTACAACGATTTCCGTATAAAAGAGGCCCACACTTTCCCCCGGCGATGCTGGGGAAACTCCGTCATATAGCTGAGCCAACCGATTGCCGCCCCAATGACTGCCCCACCCAACACTTCTTCCGGCAAATGGCCCAACCGCTCTTCCAGCTCTTTGTCTTTGCGATGCACATGAGGAGGATGCTGCTCCGTTAATTTAACGAGCACATCCTCCAGTTGGTTTACCTCCGATGCGATCATGCCGGCATGACGGCGAATCCCCATGGCGTCGTACATCACAATCAGACTCAGTACGGCTGCAAGCGAGAACGAAATGGAGGAAGTGCCGTTCTTAAGCCCGACATAAGTCGCGAGCGAAACGACTCCGGCCGAATGCGAGCTCGGCATGCCGCCGGTCCGAAACAAGTCCGACCACTCAAAACGGCCGTTCTCACGGATCCGGTCGGGTATTTTCAGCGCTTGTGCCGTACCTATAGCGGCAAGGGACGTCCATAACGCCCGATTCATCAGCCATCACCTCAAGCTTAGCATCGTTATCCGCCGCCGTTTCTATACTTGTCTTTTCACTTCCATAGCTTCCAGCACGAACCGGGAAAAATAAAAAGGGCGGAAAAGCTCCACCCTTTTGTTACCGATATACGCTTCGGACCTGGGCCTGCGCCCGCGAAACCGCTTCCGAATACTGCTTTTCTGTTTTAATCCGAAAGTTAAAGGCATCCCCCAAATTTTGCTTGCGAAGCATATCCGCTTCGACACAGCCCCAACGAAGCTTGCGCAGGAACGTCATCCAGCCCGGTTGTACGTCGCTTCCCGATTCCAGCAAGGGCGTCAATGCCGTGAGACAGCTTTGCCGGTATATGCCATGCAGAGGCTCGGGCCGTCCCGATACCTCCGGCAGCACGGCATCGTAGCCGAAGACGCTCCGGTGCTCCGCCAGGAAGGAGGCTGCTCTAGCCGAAACGAACGGCATGGCCCCGCCGGTTACCCAGAGCTCCGGGTATCTGGACAGGGTAAACGCAGCATGAAGCCCGCCGAGCGGTCCGCGGCCCGGGTAAAAATCCGTAATGATACGTACGGACCGGGGGACATGTTCAAGAAAAATTTTGGGCTCGTTCGTTACGATAATGACTTCTCCGCAGATCGTAAGCATTTCGCGGATTTGCTTCGCTACGACCGTTTCACCAGCCAACACCAACAGTTCCGCGGGTCGGCCTTCAATCCGCCGCGGGTGACCGCCCGCCAATAGCACTCCGGTCATCATAACGTTTTCACTTCCCCCATGTAATGTGTTTCTTATCTTCACTATACACGTCGGGCGAAGCGCTGCATGTTACAAAGATCACAAAAAAATATGAAGATTTAAGGAAGTGTGATGTAAATCACATCACAAATCTTGCGGAATAGGGTATGTTAGATACAACAAAACCTACAGAGGTCTTAACCAGACCGACGCCGGAGGTATGTACCATGACGGATACGCTGCAACGAAAACCGGTCAGCCAAGTGGCCAATTCGGATTGTTTTACGGAAGAAAGCTTAACGAAGCTTAAGGAAATTATGTATGAAATGAGAGCCGAAGCCGGGAATCATTTGTTCTGGGAAGGCGATGCGGCCGATAAGCTGTATTTTTTGAAGCGCGGCCAAGTGAAGATTACGAAAGCTAGCGATGAAGGGAAAAGCTTCATCCTTTATGTCTATAATACCGGGGATTTGTTCGGACAGGTCGATCCTTTTCAAAACTCCGTGCACAGCTTTAATGCCGAAGTTACGGAAAATTCCATTATCGGGGTCATCCAGCAAAAAGACTTGGAGGTCCTGCTGTGGCAGCACGGGGATCTGGCCGTCGAGTTCATGAAGTGGATGGGGCTTATGCATCGGATGACCCAAACGAAATTCCGCGATCTCATGATGTTCGGCAAGCCCGGCGCTCTCTGCTCGACGTTGATCCGGCTGTGCAACACGTACGGCAAAAATCACGGATCGGAAATCGTCATTACCAAAAAGCTTACGAACAGCGAGCTTGCCGACATGATCGGCGCTACCCGGGAGAGTGTCAACCGGATGCTCGGCGATCTGAAACGTGCCAACATTATTGCCATGGAAAACAACTACATCGTCGTTAAAGATTTGCCTTATCTCCGCGACATCTGCCAATGCGAGAATTGTCCGGTTGATATGTGCCGCATTTAGAGCCGGGTCAGCATCGAAATCGGGAAGCTGGCATCCGGCTCTTCCCCTAATATCCCCCAAGCCATAATACCGTTCACATAGCTTACAATGAACGGAAGCTGCACATTCTCAACCTTATACACCCCTGGCGGAAAATCGGCCGGATCGAGCGTATAAGCCTGCGCCGTATAATATTTGCGCTCGATCACGGAGCGCTGGCTTGGAAATTCCGCCCGGTCCAGCTCCTCCCGCAGGTTCTTCATTTCTTGTTCCAGTTCGGCTTTCGTCATCTGGCTGTATAATTTTTTCATCCACGATTCTCCGTTCCAATATATTGTTCTGCGAGTTTAATCAAGTCATGTCTGTGCTGCTGCAGCCTGCTGCGGGTTTGCGCAAAGTCCATTAAGTAGCGGGTAGCGTCTTCTTGTTCGAGCCCGGACCAGTATCGGCCGAGAAAATGAAGCGTCAGCACCATGCACCGCAATACGATTAGATGGGGGAGCGCTTCAATTTCCGCCGCAGTTAAGCTCGCGCTCCTCCCGTACCCTTCAAGGCAAGCCCTGATCGCCTCCCAGGCCAAATCGCTGATCATTCCGTTCTCCGTCAAATCGACCCATTCATATAGCAGCACAGCCAGCTCGAGCGCCCGGAAATCGATCATAACAAATTCAAAATCCAAAATCGCCGTCACCCGATCCTGCAGCACAAGTACGTTGTCGCAAACGATATCTGAGTGCACGTGCTGCTGTGGAAGGCGCTTCAGCCAGTCCGGCAAACGGGCCTCGAGCAGCGCCATTTCTTCCCGAAATCCGATCGCGGCAGGCTCCAACTCCCCCTTCCCGACCTGCGACAACCATACGTCCAACTTCTTACGGGTCACCAGCGGATGAATCTCATCCAGATTGTAATAGGGAGTATAGGACGGAGGCCAGGGAACCGTTACCCGCTCCAACGCAGTTACAAGCTCACCGGTCGCTTGTCCGGTCGCTCTCGCATGAGCAGGAAGCGTCAGCTCCGCCCGTCCCCCTTCGATGTACTGAAATAACGCGGCCAGCTTGCCATCCCCTGTGTCGATATATGTAGTTCCGTCTTTTGCCGCAAGCGGTACCGGGACGGCAAACGACAAATCGGCGTTCTGGAGCTGCCTCAACACTTCATGCTCATAGACCACTTTATTGTGGTCCGCATGGTTTTCGTAGATGCGCAGCACATAATCTTGGCCGCCGTGCCGGGCGAAGCGGGTCGTATTGTTCAAGCCGTTTTCGATTTCTGAAACCGCCCAAGACTCATGATTCCCATATCGACGTAAAATCGATAAAATTCGCTCTTTTTCGTTTCCGGTCATATTATTACTCCCTAACAAGTGTAACAAAGTTTTAATGTTCTTTTTCCGACAATATTGTATAATAGATTTATCCGAATTTGGAAGAGAGGACCACTTTGCATGACCCTCCCTCTCCCGACGGCTTGTCGGTACTAAGCAAGATCGGCCGGATTGAAATTAGGAAACAGCGCCGTTCTGCACAGCAAGAATCACAACATCAGCATTCAACTGCCGCTCTATTCCCGAGCGGCTTTTTACTGGAAGCGGTTGCTTAAGCCAGACCCGCTCTGTTATAGCAAACGTTAATTTGCCTCTTCACCCTGCTGCAAAGGACTGTTGGAGATGAGTATGGAAAAAAACAAGCGCAGCTTTTTTCGTTTGCGCTTTCATCAGCCGCTAGGCGCTGAATTGAAAATTATCGGAATAACCGATCTTGAGCCGGAATTCAAAACGATGAAAGCCGCCATGCTGGACCTTAGCGCCGGTGGAGCCCGTTTTTTTACCGCAGCCCCACTGCCGGAGGAAAGCCGTTTATTGATCGAGCTGAAGTTCACCGCTCTGGCCAAAGAATACCGGACGCTGGGGATACTTGTCCGCTCCGGGCAGACGGAAACCGGTCATCCGGAATACTGCATTCAATTTTCGCATAATGAAAAGGAGACGGCGGCCTTGACCAGCATGATCAATCAATTAGCGATCAAGCTTCGCAAAACCACCGTCATCTCGCAGTGCAGCTTCTGTACCGAAGAAGATCTGGCCGAATTCGGAATACTACAGGCGGAGCCGGCCAGATAACCCGGCGATCAAATACGTTTTGCCGGAATCGGTATACCCAACCCAGCTGCGGAACAATAATTGATCCGGCCGAAAGGAGTCATGAAGATCCTTGAGGCCTAGCACAGCCGCTTCGATCCCGTATTGCCCAAACGCTTCGAATAAGAAGCTCGTCCTCTCCTTATCGGTTCGCCGCCGGTCCAACTCCTCGGCGATCCACTGCTTGTCCTCATCCAGCAAAATCATATCCGTCCATACCGTCACCCGGCCGTCGGGCTTTACAAGCGACAGCAGAAGGCGGTTATAATCCGATATCAGGCTGTTCCGAAGGTATCCCAGCGCCTCAACAATTTGCCGGGTTTCATTTTCATTGTATTTCTCCATGTAACCGTAAAATTGCATGAGTGCGTCCGGATAAAACAATTGCGTATGCACACCCGAGGAAACGACGAGCGAAAACGTTTTTTTCAAATGAGGCATCGCCTCCAGCCCGCGCACGCGAAACGCACAGTCCCTCAAGTAATCCGTTATTTCCCCGACAGGCTTGCCTTCCGCCAACAGCTCCTCAAACGTTTCATAGAAGGAAATTTGGTCCAGCCGGGTATAGTCGACCCGCGTTAAAGAACGAACCCGGTTGTTAGCGGTTCCTCCAGCCGAATCGAGCCATTCCTGCAGCATATTATCTTCCGTATCCAACGCGGTCACCTGCTGAAAATGGACAGAAAGCCGAGGCAGGCCGACATCGCCGTGATTCCCCGCTCCAAGTACGACGGCTTTCTCCGGCATAGGCACAAGCGATACGGAGTCCTCTACAAGCCGGTTGACGTGGTACCGGTGTGTTCCCCATTCCTGCTCGCCCCAATCCAGCGCTTCTTGCTCTGGTTCCGGCTGTCCGTTCTCTCCTCCTTCGATATGCGGCTGCAAATGCGCCCATCGAAAATCTCTCATCAAAGTCCCCTCTTTTCAAATACATGTCTGACTTACTCTATTATACCATAACGAATGTATTGGGATAAAAGGCAGGGATCCATGGCGGAATAAACCCATATTTACAAAAACAAAAAAATTTATAGGCTAAAGCTTGACATTATGCGTCCATCTTGGTATTATGGAAAACGTCCCCGCAAGATATGAAACATGACTTGTTAGCTCAGCTGGGAGAGCACCATCTTGACAGGGTGGGGGTCGCAGGTTCGAGCCCTGCACAGGTCATTATAGCAAAAAGCCGCGAGCCCTTATGGGACGCGGCTTTTCTCATTGTCACAGTACATTACAAACGACTTCGCTTATTCCGTCACCGTACCCACGAACGCTTCACCACCTACAACTTCAATATACCAAATATGTATATTTTTCATTTGGTTTATATGAACCTAATCAGTCATCAAATTACCATATAAAGCTATTATATTCCTATTTTTTCATATCTATAAACCTACTATAATGAAATTGTTAATTGAAGAAGGCGCCGATCTTCTATTAATAGGATGAATCGAAGAAAAGAGGTATGGAGATGTTCAAGAAATCCCTTATCTTTGCGCTGGTCTTCCTGTTGGCTCTAGCTGTGCCCGTCAGTGCGGCCGCCAACTATACGTACTCCAAAGTGACGGCTTCCAACGGTGTCGTATTGCATGCAATGAAAGCATCGCCCAACGATATTAAATTAAAAGCAATCAGCAGCAATTTAAAAAATCAAAGCAGCTACGGCATCAACGGCGGATTTTTCGGTTCCGGCGGAACCCTGCTGTCGATTGCCGTAAATAACCATGTACCCGCAGGCGGCGGATCCATCGGCGAGCTATATAAAGGCGCGGTGAACGTCGGTTACGCGCGCGGAACTCTAGTATGGGACGCTAAAGCAAGCAAATATTCGGTACAGGTCGTCAAATGGGCCAGCGAGCTGAACGTATCGGATAAGTCCAATTACTGGGCTCAAGGCGGGATCAGCATGCGCTTAAATAGCGACTCGACCTGGAAAAGCCAAGCAACCGCTGAAAGTATTCCTGGAGGCGTTAATGGCACGGCCTCCGGCCGCTCGGCGCTGGTGTACAACTCCGGTGGAAACATTTGGCTCGTCGTCACAAATACGACCTGCACTCCCGAACAATTCCGTACCGCAATCAAAGAGAAAATCGGCTCCGGCACTTTAGTTGACGGCATATTTTTGGACGGAAGCGGTTCTTCCCAGATGAAAGCGCAGACGTCCACAGGGCAAGCCATTGAAGTTACCGGCGACGGAAGAACCGTATACCAGATGGTCACATTCAAATAATTTCCCTCGCCCGTAAAGTATCCGATGCTTTGCGGGCATTTTTTTCATTCTTTCTCTTGACTTCTTCCTTCATCTGCTGTATAGTACTCTATGCAGCAACAAATACGACATGACTTGTTAGCTCAGCTGGGAGAGCACCATCTTGACAGGGTGGGGGTCAGTGGTTCGAGCCCACTACAGGTCATAATGAAATTAGTCCGTGAATCCTTGATTCTACGGGCTTTTTTCTATGTTTTCAATTTCCTGGTAGTTTCTTTTGGGATGAACCAATTTGATGAAGCATAGCTATTCATTTGTAAAGGAGGAAGTTTAATGGTCGGAATGGCTTTAGAGCCTTCAAATATTTGACTCCCTATCCATTGGACTGGTGCAAATCCTGGATGCTGCGCTGTTACAATATATTGGCTGTAAGGTTTTACTTCCGGCTTTTTTAAACCATGTTTTTTAGATGGGGCATGCAAATCAATCGTTTGTGTGTTGCCATATTGATCTGTTTGTAATTTTTGAAGCACGTTCCCCATCATGTCCTATGCCAATTCACTTCCTTTTTGTTAAAAATAATCTCTGCAATTACCTTATGTTGACAATAAAATTATATGCAGTCTTTCGTGATCCCCGTGATCAACAACGGTATCCAAAAATTTATGATGTTAAATGATGTTGAGATTAGAAAAACCCCTGATTCGGGGTTTTCATAGTTGATAAAGACTTGACGGGATGGGAGCCAACTTCATCCCCGCATCACCGCTCTTAAATTAAGCTGATCGTAATACCGGACAAACAGTTTCGTTGTATTGACCGCATCGACCAAGGCGGAGTGAAGTCTGCCTTCTTTCTCGATACCGGCAAGTTCAATCGCATCCTTGAGCTTCATTTGATTGCGCTTGACCAGCAGCTGCGAGATCGGCCTCTGAATGTCATGGTAATGGTTCAGCCAGCTTTGAGACAGATCGAACCGTTTGCAATGCTCCAGCAAAATTTTGCGGTCATCAACCCCCCAGCTGCAGAAGTAAACCAGCTCGGAGCCGATCCATTCCATAAAACGGTCGTATCCCTCGCGAAACGGTACTGCTTTGCCCAGATCCTCTTCTTTCAAGCCGATAAACTTTAACGTCTTTTTGCCGAAACGTCCTTTAATTTCTGGAAACGTATAGCATTGAAAACAATCCGTGGCGGCTTCGCTCGGGTCGTTCAGATTCACTTTACATGCGCCGATCTCCACGATTTCCGGGATGTGGCCTTTTACGGTTACATATGTAGTCTCTACATCAAAGATGACTGCGAGCATTATTCTCTCCTGCTTGAGAAATTTGTTCTAGTTTGTCCATCTTCTGCACATCGTTATACTTTAAGTGCAAATCGGAACGGCTCAGTTCACCGGGTCGGCTTCGAAGCGCTTCAATAATTTCTCCTGGTGAGCCTTGGCGGCATCTTCCAATGTAAAACCATACTTATCGGCTAAAATCGCCAGATTCGCCAAAATGTCCCCGAGCTCTCCCATTAGCTCCTCCTTCAAAACAGGCTCGGGCTTTACCGCTTCGTCCGGACGATCCCGGCCGATTTCATAGGTACGTACGGCTTGCGCCAGCTCTCCTGTTTCTTCCATCAGAAAACCCATACGTTCGAAGACGCCGTATTGCGTCCAATTTCGTTGTCCGTAAAATTGCATGACCCATTCCTCAAAATGCTTCATTCCACTCTCCACCTTTTCCGAATAATGTCAAAAGCTCTCTATTTTCAGTTCTATCGGACAACTACAGGGTACCACAACTTCACAATCCGATGGAAGGCCTGTCGAGAACAAAAAAAGATTTGAGGTTGTGTTTTTTTGCGTTTGAGGGTTTCTATGACGATTAGCGGAATTGGACAATTCTTTAGTAAAACTTTACACCATTTTGAGTGATATTTCACAATTTTACGCATATAATGTGTCTATAATTGTCATATTGTGATTCGAAAAGGAGAAAACTTATGTACTATTGCCTCGCTTGCCAAAAGCTTCACAAACCGAATCCGCTCAAGAAATACGTCGTCTTCAAGACAGGTTTCCACTTCATCAATTCCATGAAATATAACGCAGGAATTTGTCAGGTTGTCTCCGATTCGAAAGAAAACGTTAGCGTTAGCCCGGTATCGGCTTAATCCGCACATGCCGCCGGGCTTTGCTTTTCTTCTACGCCCCCGCTGTTCTCGGCAACTTGCTTATGCCGGTTAATCCCAAGCTTTCGGCTTCGTATTCGGACGTTTCGTACGAAGTCTGTCCAGCAGAGGACGATTTTTTTTCGCTTCCATCAACATACGAATCTCTTCCATCAGCTTTCTTAGCCGCTCCTGATCTCCATGGCGGTGCTCTTTCAACTCATCGTACAGATTGCTTCTCACATGCATCCCTCTCCTTAAGCCAATTCCCGCTGCCTCGCTGACGTTGACGGCGTTCGTTTTACGGATGGGACCGGCTGTACGGCCAATATGCGATCGATGGCAAAGCATCGGACCGCTCCGCGCTCCATGCAATAAGCCCGAATGAAATCAGGCTGTACAGACCGAATGACAATCATCCGCTTACTGAACTGCCCGGAACGGTCCCCGTAAATGATCTCAACCATACGCCCTGTGTACTTTTGCCATGGAAGCACGACTTCCCCCTCCTCAAAACAGGAACATTTGTTCTTCTATATTTATTATATACCAAACATGCGTTCGTAATTCAAGTGGTGAAACTTTCTTTTCACGGGATAAAATAAAGGAAATGAACTCAACGGGAGGGCTTGCGATGAAAATATTGATCACCGCCTCGGAAGCGATGGAGAAGGGGGTATGGCTGGAAGTGCTGAACATGTTCGGAAGAGATCCGGACGAGGAGATCGGGTTAGGCGAGCAGTTTATTTTAACGGAGGAACAAGCGTTGACCTTGGGGTTGATTCGTAAATAAAAGGCACCCCCGTGAGGGGATGCCTTGGGATCGACGGGCCTAGTGGCGCTTGCCGCTTTTTCTGCTCCAATCGATAACGTTATCTTTAGGCTCTGCATTGATTTCTTCGTTGCGCAGCATCTGCGACAAGTCCTCGATCGTTTTGTCGAGCAGCTCGCCCTTATGCTTGGAAAACAGGCGCCGGCGCTCCTTGAGCAAAACATCGAGGATCAGCTTCTTTTGACGGTTACTGAACAGCATGTCGTTTCCCCTGCCGTTTACTTAATTTTTTCTTCGTAGGACAAGCAAGGCTTGCCCGAGGAACGCATCACCAAAGCGGAAGGCATGTCCGCGGTTTTGAAGCCGTAAGCGCGGCAGCCCCTGGGAAAACCCGGGTCCCAAGTCACGTAAAAGTGCTTGCACTTTAAACAATTTATTTTCGTATCGGGCTTTGCTTTTCCGGAATTCATGCGCGTCTTATCTTGTCGATTGGAAAAATTCGACCCATTCGCCATCCGGGCCATGGAAAAAGAAATAGCGCGAGCCATTCGGCAGCATCGTAATCTCTTGATCGATCAAACGCACGTCGAGTTCTTTGATGCGGGCGAATTCTTCCTCAATGTCGTCCACTGTAAAAGCGACATGGTGCACCTTGCCTTCCGCCGGAAGACCGTCGTTATAGCCTTGGATCAGTTCCAGCTCCGTTTCACCCGACTCGTTGAAACCGAGAAAAGCCAGCGTAACGACGCCGTTTGTATGTACGAGCTTATCCTTCAACTCAAGGCCTACGACATCTTTGTAGAACTGCACCGATGTGTCGATATTCCGGACCATGATGCCCACGTGCTCGATTTTTTTGCGTGCCATCGTTTTCTCTCCCTTATCCGTTCGTTTCCAGTATAACAAAATGATTATATCACAGAACGGACACGGAAGCCCACGATAGCCCCTACACTCTCAATAGCTTTTTTTCCCTCATTTCGGAGGAAGTCCGCGCAGCAATTGACGGATGTTTTTCACTCTGGTATCCGCACGAATCGATCGGACCGATCCGAACTGCACCATGGACGCTGCAGAGATGGCTTCTACCCGCACATCGCCGGCACAGATGAACGGACATGAGTTGGTCACGTCCATCTGCACTGCCGGCTCCTGCCGGCCTATAGGAAGCGGGGCCGAATATATGGGATAAGCGCTCAAATGTCCTTCATCCCCATAGAAAACCGGAATTTCCCGCTGAACGGCAAAAACGTAAGTCACCGGAGAAAAATCGACCAAGTCCCCTATAAAAACCGCGGAAGCATAACCGGTATCGTTAACTTTCAAGCTTCGCACTACGGATGTTCGCGGAACGCAAGCCATCACGCACGTCCGGATGCAAGCGGTACGAGCGGCCCGATAATGAGTGATTCCGGCGGCGTATCGAACACACTGGACAAGCTGATCACCTCAACATCGCCGATCAGGAAAACCGACGAGCTGGCGACGCCCTCAACTTGGATGTTGCCGACACAAATCTGTTTATTCTCCACCTGCAGATTCATTCGGAACTCCTCCTCCGGTTTTTCGTTTTAAGAAATATTGTTCAAGCCCAAGCCGAATATCCCGGATGACTTTGTCCGTAATGCTCTGTTCCTGCTCTGCCGTCAAAATTACTACGTCCGGGTCGAGCCCATATTTTAAATAATAATCGATCCGCTGCCCGATCTGCCCCTGGAGATCCCCAATGATAGATTCGGTCGCATCCTCATCCAGCTTCACTTGATACTTCTCTTCGAGTTGCACCAATTCGGCGGGACACGAATGCCGCAAATAATCCGTCACACGCTCCTGAATACGTGCGAATGATTCCGACCTGGCCGTATTGGTTCGAATCGTTTCACCGCCGACCTCCATATCCTCGACCGATTGTTCGCCGAGTCCGGCGGGCGAAAGCCCGACATTGAGCGTCCCATCGAGCTTCTCTACTTTCAACTGGTCGAATTTGTACTCAATTCGCTCGATCGTCACTCCCCGCTGCTTTTTTACCGATTCGAGCTCTTGGGAAAGCGACTCGACCTTATTTTCCAAGGAACGGATGCGGCTCGTCTGCCATTTTAAGTAGTCGTTCAGCTTTTGAAAGTAAGATTCCGGGTAAGATGAATACATCCGTCATTCCTCCGTTTACCTGGAAGGTGTAGGAAGCGGGACCAGGGATAAAGGGCTGGGTTCTTGCGTCACACCCTGCTGCCCCGCTTGCGGAGTGGCTATCAGACCGGTAAATTGCGGAGCTGGGCCGGTAAACCCTCCGGTATTATATAGATTGGCTAACGCGCGGATCGTGCCCGCAGTCCCGATCTGAAGCACGGAAGAGTTCGACACGGTGCCGATCTTGAAATTTTGAATGACGATGCTTTGATGTATGATTAGCTGCATGGCGGTTTACACGACACCTGCCTTATCGGCGGATACCACATTGGAGTCAGCGATATCGTTATCATAGGTGTTGGTGGTGCTGACCATATTGCAGACCCGCAAATTATCCCCCGTATTAAAAGAACCCGCTCCGGCAAACGTTTTGGACGTAACGCTTGGAGCCAGCTGGATCGAATCTCCCACGTGCACGATGGAGCCTGTACCGACGTTCACAATTTTGATGGCGCCCACGATAGCCGGCATAAGGCAGCACCCTATCTCAGATGTTTTTTGTATTGTAGTATATGATCCATGGATAAGAAGTATGTTTTAGACAGCTAGCGGGGACTCATGGTTTACGCTTCGTGCTCATATACTGGAATCAGTAAGGAGTGGATGAAGATGGGCGATTCCAAAAATAACAACTCGTTTTTCGATATGAATTGGAAGCAATTCGAGCAGTTTTTTAACGGGAAGATGCCGTTCCCTACCCCTTCCCTTGGCGGCGACAACGGAGACCCGGTATCTTGGGTCGAAGGGTATATCAAAGACGTTCTGAACCGGGCATTGCCCAACGTGGAAGTTCAGGCGCTCAAGCATCATTTTCATTCGGAAATCTTCGACACCCATAACAATATCATCGCCAAAATCCATATCCCCGACAAAGTACAAGCGCGCAAAATTCGGTTGATGCTCAATCCTTACCAAATCCGTTTGGAAGGACTGCCGGACGAAAAATCGCAAACGATTCGGCTCTCCAACCAAATCGTGCCAAGCAGTTGCAAAGCGGTCTATAAGAACGGCATTCTCCAGCTCCACATGCGCAAGCAGCCCATTGACCACCCCTATACGGATGTCAATATCCGTTTTATGTAGCCTTCTATTCCACAAACAAAAACGTCCCAAAACAGGCGCGAAACGGCCGTCTGAGACGTACAGAATGCATAAAGGGGGGTGCCTTCCCTCGTTGTATCTATGTAATCTAATTATTCGCCGCGTTATTGGAATCAGCAAAGTCCGGATCAAAAATATTGGTAAGGCTGACAAGCGAGAATGTTGCGCTGAAATCTCCCGTATTGCTGCCACCCGCACCCGAGTTTGATTTTGACGTACTCTTCGGATTCACCTGAAGCACATCGCCGAAGATAACTTCCCCGTCGGCGCCTGTAATTTTGATCGGAGCCAAAATAATCGAAGGCATAGGAGCCCTCCTTCCTCATCGTGTTCTAAAGTATATGAGGCTCCGAAGCAAAATTCTCCTCTTGAAACGAAAAAGAGTTTTGCTCTGATGAATCAAAGCAAAACCCTTTATGTATGATATTACTATTGGAACTGCCGAAGACCGGACTCGAACCGGTACGGTAGTCACCTACCGCAGGATTTTAAGTCCTGTGCGTCTGCCAATTCCGCCACTCCGGCGCAGTTCTGTTTGGTGGGCCCTGAGGGACTCGAACCCCCGACCAATCGGTTATGAGCCGACCGCTCTAACCAACTGAGCTAAGGGCCCTTGAAGCTTTGGTTGCGGGGGCAGGATTTGAACCTGCGGCCTTCGGGTTATGAGCCCGACGAGCTACCGGGCTGCTCCACCCCGCGTCAGATATTCCACACTGTATAATGACAGCGACAAAGATAACTATACACCAACTAAAACGTCGAAGTCAAGTAAAAAAATTAGACAGTGTAGCGGACGCCAAAACGGCCCTTTTTGGAACGGAACACTTGGACTTCGCTTGGGCATTCGTAACCGTAAATCCACCAGTCTTCTTCCATCCGCTTGGCCAGACATCCGGCTTGAAATTTGCTGTCGTACAATTTCACCCAATAGACCCAGTTCATTTTATTTTCACTCCGCTTATCGAATGAAGATGAAGTTTTGTTAGTATCTTAACCCAAAAAAAGCTCCCTTATTTGCATAAGGAAGCTGCTCCAATATATAACAAAATTCCGGCTTCAGCCCACGTTTTCTTCCGACGCGGCAATATAAGCAACGACATTGTCCCGTTCATCCGCATCCCGCTGCCGATGGGCCAGACGGCTTGATGCCGATGCCGCAATACTGGCAACCAGATCATCCAGGAAGGTGTGTACTCCGTTTCCGTTCTTGGTATCCAGACGCTTAATAATTCCGACTTTTTGTTTATCCAAATGGCCGAATGTCGTAAGCGCGATGCTGCCGTAACCGAACACCGACCCCAGAGCTAACGTTTCGTCGCAGCCGAACAGCCCTTCATCGCTTTCGATAATCGATTGCAGCGGCTCGGACAACAAACCTTTTTCAGCCAATACGTCCAGCTCGATACCGACAAGAATCGCATGCTGAAGCTCCCGCTTCTGGAGTACCGCATGGACCGATTCGAGACAAGTCTCCAGCGTCAAATCAGGATGATAAGGAAGCTGCATTTCTCTGACGATCAGGGCAATATCTTCCATCGCCACGCCGCGTTCCTCCAGCTTTTGATATACCGCGGCTTTTATTTCTTTGCTGTGAACCTGACGTTTCATGAGAATCGCTCCTTTAATGGAAGTGCTATCATTATACCATGATCCATATTCGCATACTATGGGACAACTGGTGATCGTTGGGGAAAAGCCGACCCAGAGGCCGGCTTTCGTTACTTTCAAACGACTATGATTAAGATTGCTTAAGCACTTTAAGAAGACGCTTGGACTTCTGTCCACCCGTAGTCGTAAACTGTTCGTAAATCCGAACGGTCAGCGGATAATCGAATTGTTCCGTGTTGCCGTCAAAGGTGATATTGTTTTCGCCGGTAACCAGACGGTTAGCTCCAACAAACGCCCCGTTGCCTGTTCCGATCAACCGGTCTGCGGAGTCATACAGCTCGAACAGTAAGCCCGAGAAGCTCGGATCCACTTGGACTTGATCGTGGCGGCTGACTTCCATAAAGAACTTCGCTTTGTACTGATAGTTCTTCGCTCCCATGCCATTGAAGCTTGTACCGATTTGCCAGTCGTTCACTTTAATCTCAAACGGATATAGCTCAAACGTATCCTTGCTTTCCACCGTTTGAAGCGCAATGCTGTAGGCGCCAATCGTCGACTTGTACGGAGCGGCCGTCTTCGTATCTTGGATTTTCAGAGCCAAGCCCTTTCCGGTTTCGGATACCGGGATCGTATAGAAGTAGTTCACTGTGAGCGAAGAATTCGGAAGCACGTTCGGTGTCGTAATATTTTGACGGCTGCCGTTGTACTCATAACCGTCCGAGCTGACCAGATCCGTCGCAAACGCAGGAACGGCAAGCGGCCGGTCCGTCTTATTGGTAAGCTTGAATTTGGCCGAGACAGTTTTCGATCCTTCTTCCTTGTTGTCAAACATATGGAACTCGATAACGGAAACGTCCATGTCCGGATGAATCAGCTGGCTCCGTTTGTCCAGCGTCATTGGAGTGCCGAGCTTATAGGAAAGAGCAATTTCTCCGGTTTGCTGCGACGGCAGTAAAATGTTCAGACGCCCTACGTTGTATAC
>NZ_JTHN01000002.1 GCF_001399685.1 Paenibacillus sp. A3 | reverse complement strand
AATCAATTGACGCAGCAGAACAGCCGTCTGTTCGGAGACATGAAGACGCTGATCGTGGGCGGAGACGTGCTGTCGGTGCCGCATATCAACCGGGTACAGCGGGACAATCCGGGGCTGAGTCTGGTCAACGGTTACGGTCCGACGGAAAATACGACGTTCTCGACGACGCATGCAATTGCAGGGGAGCAGACGGAAGCGGTGCCGATCGGTCGTCCGATCGCAAATTCGACGGCTTATGTGGTCGACCGCGCAATGAAGCTGCAGCCGGTCGGAGCGTGGGGCGAGCTGATCGTCGGCGGAGACGGAGTAGCGCGGGGCTACTTGAACCGCCCGGAGCTGACGGCGGAGAAGTTTATTGCGAGCCCGGCGCGCGAGGGAGAGCGCTGCTACCGGACGGGAGACTTGGTGCGTTGGCGTGCGGACGGGACGCTGGAGTACAAAGGGCGGATCGACGAGCAGGTGAAAATCCGGGGCTATCGGATCGAGCTGGGCGAGGTGGAAGCGCAGCTCCTGCGCGTGGAAGGCGTGAAGGAAGCGGTCGTGATCGCGCGGGAGGACGAGCAGGGGCAAAAGCAGCTGTGCGCGTACTTCACGGCGGAGAGCGAGCTGAGTGCGGGCGAAGTGCGCAGCGCGCTGTCGCAGGAGCTGCCGGGATACATGGTGCCGTCGTATTTCGTGCAGGTGGAGCGCATTCCGCTGACACCGAACGGCAAAGTAGACCGCCGGGCGTTGCCGGCGCCAGAAGGAAGCGTTCAAACGGGAACGGAATACGTAGCCCCGCGGACGGCCGTGGAGCAAGCGCTGGCGTCGGTGTGGCAGGCCGTTTTGGGAGTCGAAGCCGTTGGCGTGCTGGACAATTTCTTTGAGTTGGGCGGCGACTCGATCAAGGCGATTCAGGTGTCTTCGAGGCTGCTTCAAGCCGGCTATAAAATCGAAATGCGAGAGCTGTTCCAATATCCGACCGTGGCTGAGCTGGGCAGCCATGTGAAGGCTGTCGACCGCATCGCCGACCAAGGGGAAGTAGTAGGCGACGTGAAGCTGACGCCGATTCAGCATTGGTTTTTCGAGCAGGAGCCGGCCGAGCCGCATCATTACAACCAGGCGCTGCTGCTTCATCGGGAGGCGGGCTTTGACGAAGCGGCGCTGCGTCAGGCGATACGTCATATCGTGGGGCATCATGACGCGTTGCGTACCGTATACCGCCGGATGGATAGCGGCGGCTACGAGGCGTGGAACCGCGGCGTCGGCGAGGGTGAACCGTTCACGCTGGACATCGCGGATTTCACAGGGGAAGCGGACTGCGCAGCGGCGATTGAAGCGAAGGCGAACGAGATTCAAAGCGGCATCGACCTGAGCGCGGGACCTTTGGTGAAGCTGGGGCTGTTCCGCTGCGCGGACGGAGACCATCTGTTAATCGCCATTCACCATCTGGTGGTGGACGGGGTATCGTGGCGCATTTTGCTTGAAGATTTGGCGGCAAGCTATGAGCAAGCGTTGAAGGGAGAAGCGGTTCGCCTCCCGCATAAAACGGATTCGTTCCGGATCTGGGCGGAGCAGCTGTCGCACTATGCGGGCGGTCCGGCCATCGAGCGCGAACGGGCATATTGGCGCCAGATCGCGGAAGCCGATTATGACGCGCTGCCGAAGGATTACGCGCAGGACCGGGCGCAGGTTGGGAACGGCGAAGCCGTTACGGCGGTATGGACGGCGCAGGAGACGGAGCAGCTTTTGAAGCAGGCGTCCCGCGCGTATAACACGGAAGTGAATGATCTGCTGCTGACGGCGCTGGGCATGGCGGTTCACGAATGGACCGGCATGGAGCGGGTGCTTGTCAATCTGGAGGGACATGGCCGGGAAGCGATCCTGCCGGAGCTGGACATTACGCGCACCGTCGGCTGGTTTACGAGCCAATTCCCCGTTGTGCTGGAGGTGGGCGGAGAGAAGAATGTGTCCAAGCGGATCAAGCGGGTGAAGGAAGGGCTGCGCCGCATCCCGAACAAAGGGATCGGCTACGGCATTTTGCGGTATTTATCCTCTACTTCGGGTTCCCAAGGTAGTGTAGAGTTTGAGATCGAGCCGAAAATCAGCTTTAACTATTTGGGACAGTTCGACCAGGATTTGCAGGGCAATGCGTTCCGCTTGTCGCCTTATTCGAGTGGAGCGGCTGTCAGCGGAAGTCTGGCCAGAAGATACGAGCTGGATATCAACGGCATGGTCACGGACGGCGAGCTGCGGCTGTCCATCGGCTACAGCGGCAAAGCGTACCGCAAGGAAACGATGGAACGGCTGGCCGGGCTGCTGGAGGCGAGCTTGCGTGAGGTTATCGCCCACTGCGCGGCCAAAGAGCGGCCGGAGCTGACGCCAAGCGACGTCCTGCTCAAAGGGCTGACGGTCGAAGAGTTGGATGCGCTTGTGGAACGCACCCGCTCTGCGGGCGAGCTGGAGAACGTGTACGCGCTCACGCCGATGCAAAAAGGGATGCTGTTCCACAGCCTGATGGAGCCGCATTCGGGGGCTTATTTCGAGCAGGCGACGTTCGACCTGCAGGGAAGCTTCCATGTCGGCGTCTTCAAGAAGAGCTTGGAGCTGCTGGTGGAAAGATCCCCCATGTTCCGGACGAATTTTTACAGTGGCTGGCATGAGCAGCCTTTGCAGATTGTTTACAGGAGCAAACAAGCCGGCTTCCGTTACGAGGATCTGCGAGGCATGGAGGAAGCGGAGCGTCAGGCGTATGTCGCGGCTTTCCTTGGGGAGGATAGAGCCCGCGGCTTCGATTTGAGCCAAGATCCGCTGATGCGCGTGTCCGTGCTGCAAACGGGGGACGCGGCGTACCGTTTTGTCTGGAGCTTCCATCATATCGTGATGGACGGCTGGTGCCTCGCTTTGGTGACGAACGAAGTGTTCGGCACGTACTTCGCGCTGCTGGAACAGCGGCAGCCCGAGCTTGCTCCGGTTGTCCCCTACAGCCGTTATATCGAGTGGCTGGAGCGGCAGGACGGCGAGGAGGCGGCCCGCTATTGGAGCGGCTGCCTAGCCGGCTTCGAGCATCAGACGCTGCTGCCGCAGGAGCGCAAGGCGGAACGGTATGACGCGCAAAAGCTGTCATTCCAGCTTGGCAAACCGTTGACGGAGCAGATGCAGCGCACGGCGAAGCAGCATCAGGTGACGATGAACACGCTGCTGCAGGCGGCCTGGGGCGTCGTACTGCAAAAATACAACAACAACGGGGACGTCGTATTTGGCAGCGTCGTGTCGGGGCGGCCGGATGATATTCCGGGTGTCGACCGGATGATCGGGCTGTTCATCAACACGATCCCGGTGCGGATTCGCTGCGAAGCGGAAACGACGTTTGCGGATTTGCTGCGGAGCACGCAGGAGCAAGCGCTGGCTTCCCGCGCTTACGAGACGTATCCGCTCTACGAGATTCAAGCTTTGACTGAGCAAAAGCAGGATCTGGTTAACCATATCATCGTGTTCGAGAACTATCCGGTCGAGCAGCGGATGGAGCAGATGGGCAGCCGTGGCGCGGACAGCTTCGCGATTGCGGGCGTCGCGATGTCCGAGCAAACGAACTATGCGTTCAACATTACGGTGATTCCGGGCGACGATCTGGGCATTCATTTTGAATACAACGCGCTGGCGTTCGATCAGGCAGGCCTGGAGCGGATGCGCGGCCATCTTGTGCGCGTGCTGGAGCAGGTAACCGGAAATCCGACCGCGCAGGTGCAGGAACTGGAGCTGCTCACGCCGGAAGAGCGGGCGCTACTGGTGGACGGCTTTGGCAGCGTGGGCGTAGAGGAAGGCTATGCGCCGGAGCAAACGTTCCACGCCTGCTTCGAAGCGCAGGCGGAGCTTGTGCTGGAGCAGACGGCGGTCGTGTATGCAGGGGCGCAGCTGACGTACCGCGAGCTGAACGAGCGGGCGAACCGGCTGGCCCGGACGCTGCAAGCGCGCGGGATCGGTCGCGAGTCGATCGTCGGCATTCTGGCCGACCGTTCGACGGACCTGCTCGTCGCCGTGCTGGCCGTCTGGAAAGCGGGCGGCGCGTATGTGCCGCTGGACCCGGACTATCCGTCCGAGCGGATCGGGTTCATGCTGCGGGACAGCGGAGCGGCCGTGCTGCTGACGCAGACGCATCTGCAGGACCGCGCGCAGGCGTGGCTGACCGAAGGCCATGCGCTGGAGGCGGTGCTGTGTCTGGACGACGAGTCGGCGTACGCCGAGGACACGTCGAACGTGCCGAATATAAATGAGCCGGGCGACCTCGCCTACGTGATCTACACGTCGGGAACGACGGGCCAGCCGAAAGGCGTCATGATCGAGCACCGCAGCCTGGTCAATACGGCGGCGGCTTATCGCCGGGATTATCGTCTGGACCAGTTCCCGGTGCGGCTGCTGCAGCTGGCGAGCTTCTCGTTCGACGTATTCGTCGGAGATATCGCGCGGACGCTGTACAACGGCGGCATGATGGTCATCTGCCCGAAAGAAGACCGGATCGACCCGACGCGCCTGCACGGATGGATACGCGATTACGAAATCACGGTGTTTGAATCGACACCGGCGCTGATCGTGCCGTTCATGCAGCATATTGCGGATCATGGGCTGGACATCGGCTCGATGGAGCTGCTGATTACGAGCTCGGACAGCTGCAGCGTGACGGATTACCGGGTGCTGCAGGAGCGGTTCGGCTCGTCCATGCGAATCATCAACGCGTACGGAGTCACGGAAGCGGCGATCGATTCTAGCTACTACGACGAGCCGCTGACGAAGCTGCCGGAGACGGGCAGCGTGCCGATTGGACAGGCGTGGCTGAATGCGCGGTTTTACATCGTGGACGCGCAGCTGCATCCGGTGCCGGTCGGCGTGCTGGGCGAGCTGTGCATCGGCGGAGCCGGGGTAGCGCGAGGCTATTTGAACCGGCCGGAGCTGACGGCGGAGAAATTCGTGCCGAACCCGTTCGTGCCTGGCGAGAGGCTGTATCGGACGGGCGACTTGGCGCGGTGGATGGAAGACGGGAACGTAGACTTCATCGGGCGGATCGACCATCAGGTGAAAATCCGCGGATACCGGATCGAGCTGGGCGAG
>NZ_JTHN01000199.1 GCF_001399685.1 Paenibacillus sp. A3 | reverse complement strand
CGGCACGACGCCAAAATGAATCCATTGCAGCTTGTTGGCCCCGACGGCCGTCATCGCTTCCAGAGGGCCCGGATCGATCGCTTCGATCGATTCGTAGGTCAGCTTGGCGATCAAGCCGAAGGAGAAAAAGGCGAGCGCCAGCACCCCGGGCATCGCTCCGATGCCGAAGATCGCAACGAACAATCCGGCAAAAAGCAGCTCGGGGATCGTCCGGATCAAGTTGAGAATAATGCGGGCCGGATGATAAATCCACGGGCTGCGGGTTACGTTGCCTGCCGCAAGCAAAGCAATCGGAATCGCGACCAGCCCGCCGAGCGTCGTGCCGATCACCGCCATTTGTATCGTTTCGACCATCGGCTTCCAGACGACATCGATATAGCTCCAGTCGGGGGGAACCATCTCCACGAGCAGCTTGCCCATTTCCGGAAAGCCTTCGATCAGCTTGGCAATACTGGAGTCGGTATTATCGGCGCTCCACCATAACAGAAAGATCAGGACTAACGTCGTTATATAAGACTTCGTATTCGACGGCTTTTTCAGGATGTCGCGGCGTTCGGGCCCGGTCATTCCGCCTCCACCCCCAGAAGCTCGTCCTTCTTGATCGCGCGTCCGTAAATACCCGAGAAGGCCTCGTCCGTCGCTTCGGATACCGGACCGTCGAATACGACCTCCCCTGCGCGCAGACCGATAATGCGGGTCGCGTATTCCCGCGCCAAGTCGATAAAATGAAGGTTAACCACGGTCGTGATGCCGAGCTCCTGATTGATCCGTTTCAAGTCGTCCATCACTTGGCGCGTCGTCAACGGGTCCAGCGAAGCGACCGGCTCGTCCGCCAGAATGATTTTTGCTTCCTGGGCAAGCGCTCTGGCGATCGAGACGCGCTGCTGCTGTCCGCCGGACAGTTCGTCCGCACGGGCATATGCCTTCTCCCGGATATTTACGCGTTCAAGCGCTTGGAGCGCAAGCTCTACGTCATGTTTCGGGAACAGCCCGAGCAGCGTCCGCAGCGTCGAATGATAGCCCACACGGCCGGAGAGAACGTTGCGAAGAACGGAGGAACGTTTGACTAAGTTGAAATTTTGAAAAATCATGCCGATATCGCGGCGCAAATTCCGAAGCTGGGCTCCCTTTGCCGCCGTAATTGAACGCCCGTCGATGAGAATTTGGCCGTCGGTTATTTCATGCAGTCGGTTGATCGAGCGCAGCAGCGTCGATTTTCCCGCTCCCGAGAGACCGACGATTACAATAAATTCGCCTTTGTCCATGGTCAAATTAATATTTTTGAGACCTACGGTTCCGTTCGGATATACCTTGGACACATTCTGGAATTCAATCATAGTCTAATGAAAGTCCCCTTTAACTAATTTAAACTGACAGCTTTTAATTCGACATGAATCGCGGTTTTCCTCTTCCGATACGCCTCAAATGACCAGATTAATGAAAGCTTAACACTTCTTACCGGCAGGACTTGACTCCTAGACTGTCAAAGAATAGAAGTCGCTGCGATTTTAAAATAACAGCCCGCAAATGAACGCAATCATCTTCGCTCCCGGCAGGAGCAAAAGCTGGGCGAGCAAGGTGCCGGCCAGCCGCGATAGCATCAGGATGCCGAACATTTTATGCAGCTCCGCCTGCTTTACCTTGCCGGACATCGCCTTATCGGACAGCAGCGCTACTCGCGGATCGATGAAGATGGTCAGCAGGATGGTGGCAATCCCGTTGATCAGACCCGAGGATTGCGCGGCGCTTGTCCCATTCTCGGGAACGAGATAAGAAGCATACAGCGCGGATAATACGCCGACCGTGTAGATGCCCGTGACCAAGGTGTTCATGAGCAAAAGCCGCTTCGGAATTCCGCCGACACGCAGCCGGCTGAGCATCTCCAGACGGGGCAGACGAAATACGCGCTTGACCGATTTCAGCTTGTCGATCGTCACGGACTCCCGGATCAGGACCGGCAGTGATCCGACGACCTCAAGCCGGGCGATCAGCCGCGCGGCCACGAACACCATCGTCGGAAAAACGAGAAGCGCCACCAGCGTCCCGACGGAAGCCCCGATCAAAATCAGATGAAATTGAAACCCGAGCGCAATGTCCGGGTCATTCTTCGCTTTATCGATCAGATTGCCGAATAACGTGCCTTGCAGCATGTTCGAAGTTCTGGAGATCAGAACGATGATGCCCGTGAGCGACAAGGCGACCGCCAGCTTCCCCGTTCGGATGCCGGCCAGCCTTATCGCATAAGATAGCGTTTCCACGCCGTGAATGATCAAGGTCAGCGCAAATACGAGCCATACCGATCCGACCATGCTTCCCCCTCCTTCGTTTTGCAGACAAGCCAAAAACGCGACCGCACGCTTGATTCGCAAGAACAAAGACGGCTGTCGCGTTTGCAGTGATTTGTCGGTTGAATGACGTCTCTTGATCGCCTGCTAGCTGCCTGCGACGTCCCTCTTCGTAAATAGCAGCCAGGAAACGGCATAGAATACAATCCAATAAGCGGCCAGAACGGCCAGAGAGAAGCCGAGCGTCATCCCGGGGAATACGGGCTTGCCGCCGTGGAAATACGGAGTCAAATCCGTATTGGCGAACAACAAATATTTAACCCAGGCATACCGGAGCTGCACCAAAACGGCTACAATCGGTCCGGACACAAACATCAGGAAAATGGAAAGTCCGATTGCCAGCGAGCTGCTCCGGAACACGGTCGAAATCATAAAAGCCAGCGTCGCCGTCATCACGATCTCTATCGCTTTGATTCCATATCGTTGAAGGATGGCCGGCAGCGTCTCGTCGGGCGTAACCGCACCGCTGACGCCGAATAGCACGAGCCCCGTAAAGTAAGAGATGATCAGCATAAGCAGCAGCAGCTCAGTAATGAACAGCAGCACGGATACATACTTGGCCCATAAAATTTTGCCGCGGGAGGCCGGACGGATCAGCAGCAGCTTCACCGTGCCCCACGTAAATTCGGAAGCTACGCTGTCGCCCGCCACAATGACGGAAAAAATCGTGACGAGCGGGGCCAGACTCACCGTATAGCTCATGAACTGAAAAACGTGATTCATCCCCGATTCGAGGACATATTTCATCATCGCGCCCATCGAAATGACCGCCAAGACGACAAAAGCAAGCATGATCCACGTCCGCAGGCGGGTATATATTTTCATCTGTTCGTTCTGTATGAGGCGAAATACGCTAGACAATCCGGTTCCCTCCCGTCACTTCGAGGAACTGCTCCTCGAGCGTTTTGGTCAGCGTCCGGATGCCGTAAACCCGGATTCCCGCCGCAACGAAGCGGGCGTTAAGCTCGGCGGTCGCTTCGCGCCGGTTCGGCAGCCATACGATAAGCTCCGAACCTTCCGCTTTCGCGCGTTCCGCTTCTCCCAGTAGCTCCAGAGCCGCATCGGGACGGTCGACTTCAAACCGGACCTCGACGGCCTCCGTCTCCGAAGGCGCCTCCTTGAACGACCGGACATCGAGCAGCCGTCCATTCTGAATGATGGCTACCCGATCGCACATCAGTTCCATCTCCGACAGCAAGTGGCTCGAAACGATGACCGCCAGCCCTTCCTCCGCAGCCAACCGTCGCAAATAATCGCGCAGCTCGCGAATCCCCTCGGGGTCCAGACCGTTGGTCGGCTCGTCAAGCACGAGCACCGACGGACGGTGCAGGATCGCCTGGGCTACGCCGAGACGCTGCCGCATGCCGAGCGAATACGTTTTTACCTTATCCATAATGCGGTTCTCCAGCTTCACCAGCCGAACCACTTCGTCAATACGTTCCTTTGGGACATTCGGCATCATCCGGGCAAAATGAACCAGGTTCTGATACCCGGTCATAAACCCGTAAAATTCGGGGTTTTCCACAATCGCGCCGACATGAAGCATCGCTTGCTCGAACCTTGTTTTCACGCTGTGTCCCTGAATCAGCACTTCGCCGTCCGTGATGGCCATTAAACCGACTATCATCCGAATCGTTGTCGTCTTGCCCGCGCCGTTCGGTCCGAGAAAACCGAACACTTCACCGGGCTTCACGGCGAAGGACAGCCCGTCCACAATCGTTTTGGAGCCGATTCGCTTGGTTACCCGCTGCAGTTGTACTACCGGAGTCGCTTCCATAATGCCTCCATATGTAAAAAATAGGGCATACCTTCCTAACACGGAAAGTATACCATACCTGAAATCTCGGACCAAATTTCGGAATAAGCCGACGCTCTACGCCCCGGGTGCCTCCTCATAATACTGGGCCAGGCTGACGATCATGCTGCCCATCCGCTCCTGCTCCGGAGCAACGACCCGTGCAATGCCCTCCTCGCGAAGCGCTTCAGCCGTCACTTTGCCTACCGCAACGGCGACGACACCGCTCGCAAAAGCATCCTTAACCCGGTCCGCCATCCCCTGCTCCCGGGCATAGGCCATTAAAAACCGGACCTGCGGGGTGCTGGTGAACGTCACGGCATCAATAGCGCCGCTCACGATTTCATTCAGCAGCGTGTCCACCACCTCCAAGGCGGGCGGAACGTGACGATACGGCAAAATTTCACGGTACGACGCCTGCCGCTCAGCCAGCCATTGGACAAGCCGGGGAGCGTTGTCGCCGTATAGCTGCAGCGCCACCCTTTGCCCTTGAAGCTCGTAAGGCTCCATCGCCGCGATCAAGCTGGCCGTCGTTCCGTCCTCGTCCCGAACGGTAGGGGTTAGCCCCAACGTTTTCAAATAATTGATCGTTTTGTAGCCTCTGGCCGCGATTCGGGCCTGGCCCAACGCTTCAACGAACGCTTCCTTTTGACCCATGCTTTCGGCCGCTTGCACCAAGAGCTCCGTGCCGATCCCTGTCGTAAGAATCACCCAATCGATCCCTGTCTCGATCAGCCGGGCAATTTCCGCCTCCACTTGCTCCCGCTCAACGGCAACGGTTCCTTGGGCCGGCCGCAAAATCGGCACCCCGCCCAGCTTTTCCACGATGACGCTGAGCTCCGCCGCTTTCCTCGGTCCTGTAAGCGCAATTCGTTTTCCTGCAAGTCTGCTCATCCCGATGCCCCCTTTTGCGGACCTTCTGCCGGTCGCGTATTCCTGCAATGCGTCACAATATCTGACATATAGTTCGTACTATACTGGAAGATTGACGTTCAATCAATAGATTTGGAGAAACGAATTTTTAACTGCCGGTTTAAATTCGGGGACAGCGGGCAAATCTAGTACTATCACTCTAGTTTTTTCAAAGGAGGAGTTGTAAGAAATGTTGAATCCTAGTATTTTTAGACTTACGATTTGCCTTATTCTCATCGTCACCTTGGGAGCGGCGGCCGAGCGGTCCGCCTATGCCTACCATACATCGGCGGATCTGGCCGAAACGACCATGACGTCCCAGGAATGGGATGCAATATTGCAAAGAGACGCAGACGCTGAAGCACGGACGGAAAGTCCTGTCTTGAAGACGCTGCCTTCCCCTGTCTCCTATCAAGTACGCTCGGGCGATACGCTTTATCGGATCTCCAGATCGTTCGGAATCCCCGTGCAGACCCTGCTTGCCATCAACGGAATCGACGATCCCGGATCGCTCCAGGCAGGACAGCTTCTGCAGATTCCATCGGAACAAGCCGGGCTTGAGCTGCCCGAGGGACAAGAGGGCATCATCCGGCAGGTGCTGACTTCGACGCTAACGGCTTATACCGCGGGAGTCGAATCGACCGGCAAGAAGCCGTCCCATCCCGAATACGGCATCACCTACAGCGGCAGCAAAGCCGAGGAAGGGCGTACGATTGCCGTCGATCCTTCGATTATCCCGATGGGCTCGACCGTTTTCATCGACGGTATCGGCGTCCGCAAAGCCGAAGATATCGGATCGGCCATCCGCGGTACGCGAATCGACTTGTTCATGGACGACGTGAAGCAGGCCCGCGACTTCGGCGTGAAGAAAAATGTGAAGGTATACGTGCTGGAAGGTACGGCCTAAGCTGCCGCCGTCATCGCTTCATCAACCGCCGTACTTTTCCCGCAACTCGCGAATGCGGCTCATGACATCTTTTCCGATCGTCGCCTCGAATTCCTGGTAGATCGGCTCCCATCGCTGCATCCACTCGCGACGTTCCTCCGGCGTCTGAACGTGAATTTGCAGCCCTCCCTGATGGCGCAGCTCTTCAAGCTGGCGCCAGTTCATCTCGATCGCATTCTCATTGGCCCAGTGTGCCGTTTCTTGCATCGCCTCTACCAAGGGCTTCTTCACATCGCCCGGCAGCTTGTCCCAGAACGATTTGTTCATCAGCACCGTATACCCGAGATATCCGTGGTTGCTGATGGTCATATATTTTTGCACTTGATAGAACTTTTTCGTACGGATGTTGGAGATCGTATTCTCTTCGCCGTCTACGACGCCCGACTCCAGACCGCGGTAAACTTCGTTGAACGGAATAGGGGTCGTTTTCGCCTCAAATTGTCGAAATTGCGCTTCGATCACTTTGCTGGGCAAAATGCGAAAGTGCTGTTCTTTGAAATCCGAAGGACGAATCAATGGTCCTCGATTGGAAGTCATTTGCTTGAAGCCGTTGCCCCAATAGGACAAGCCGACCAAATTTTTGTTTGCCAGCTTATCGAACAGCAGCTTTCCAAGCTCGCCGTCAAACGCATCCTGTACCGCTTCATCGCTCAAGAACGCATACGGGAGATCGAACGTCAGCCACGCAGGAACATGCTCGGACAGATTGGCAAACGAAGGGGCGATCATCTGCACGTTGCCGCGCATCAGCGCATCCATTTCATCGGTCTCGTTATAGAGAACCGCGTTCGGAAACACTTCGACCTTCACGCGTCGGTTTGTTTTTTCGGACACCAGTCTGGCAAACCTTTGAGCTGCCAAACCTTTGGGCGTATTTTCGGCCACGACATGGCTAAATTTAATGACCAATGCTTGGTCAAAGCCTTCTTGCTCGTCATCCGCCACGTCGGATGTGGTCGAAAATCCCGGATAAAAACCGATCGCCACGGCTGCGGCAAGTCCGATTAATACAACAAGCAGTGTTCCGAGCAAAGGCCTCACGCCCGTCCACCTCCGGAGTGTCATGATCATGATGTACAATAACATATGTCGCCGTCTAACTCAATGAAGACCGTTCAAGCCAAACATGAATTTTGAAGAAACGGTTAAACTAAAGAAAACGCGGACGATTTCCCGCAAACGAAGGAGGTTTCAGACGAGATGCCGGCAAGATTCGTACGGGGTCTGCTTTGGTGCCTTCTGCTGATGCCGATCGTATTGACGGGCTGCGGTGGCGGAAAAAAACAAGAGCAGCAACAAAAGCAACAGAGTCAAAAAAAGCAACAAGATAAACCGATCGATGCGGTACTTCAGCAGCAGATGAAGATGTATCAGGATATAAAAAAAAGCGAGTTCGAGCAGCAGGAAAAGATCCGCAAGGAAGAAAAAAAGCAGCTTAAAAAGCTGCAAAAGGACCGGCAAAAAATGCTGAAGCGGGAGCTCGAATTTCAAGAAAAAGTTCGTATGGGGGGCAACCCGTGGGCTGGCGGCAAAAAGGAAAAGCAGCAGTCCAAGCAGGAAGGCAAAGCCGGGACGAAGGAAGAATCATCCGAGAAGAAAAATAAAACCCCGGAGCAGCAGCAAGGCAAAGGGAAGGAAGAGAAAAAGAAGATGCCGGGTGGATAATTCTCCCGATTCCATACGTATTCGCTTATCGACAGCCCGTCCCCGCTCCATCCCGGTTGCGGAAGACAGGGCTGTTCTGTTTTCCATCCGCCGCATCCTGTTGTATGATAATATATCGTAGAAAGGGGGACGGGACGGATGATGCTGCAGCGCTTGAAAATCAACTGGAAAATCGCGATTTTGTCGTTCGGCATCGTTTTGTTCTCGCTCTGTATCGGAGGAACGATTCTCCTTGGCAGCATCGTCCGGCTGAAAGAGGAAGAGCTTGGGCGGCGGCTGCTTGTAACCGCCCGCACCGTGGCGCAGATGCCGGAGATCGTCTCCGGCATTGCGGACCCCGGAATGCGCGACGGCATCCAGCTTGCCGCCGAGCGCATTCGCATCATCAACGACGTGACCTACGTCGTCGTGATGGATATGCACCGGCTGCGTCTGTCGCATCCGGTGGAGAGCAAAATCGGCACCGTTTCGTCCGGTGCCGACGAAGGCCCCGCCTTTGCCGAGCACACTTACGTGTCCAAGGCGGAGGGCGAGCTCGGCACGGCGCTGCGCGCCTTCGTGCCGATTATGAACGCCGAGCATGCGCAGATCGGCGTCGCGCTCGTCGGCCGCATCCAGCCGACCGTAGGGCAGGTGCTGCTGGACCTGTCGAGTCAAGCCTACGTCGTGCTGTTCATCTCCCTGCTCTTCGGGCTGTGGGGGTCGTGGAAGCTTGCCCAGCATATCAAGCGGCAGATGTTCGAGCTGGAACCGCACGAAATTGCCGCGCTGCTGCTCGAACGTACGGCGACATTCAACGCGATGCATGAAGGCGTCATTGCCATTGATAAGTTCGAACGCATCACGATTTTCAACGAAAAGGCGAAACAAATGCTCAAAGTATCGGGCGACGTCGTCGGCAAGTTGATTTGGGAGGTGCTCCCGGATACGCGGCTTCCCGAAATATTGGAGCTCAATCATCCGATCTTCAATCAAGAGCTGGTCATTCAAGACATGCCGATCATGAGCAATCGGGTTCCGATTACTGTAAGCGGGGAAACCGTCGGCGCCGTCGCCATTTTTCAAGACCGGACGGAAGTGACGCGGATGGCCGAAGAGCTGACCGGCGTCCGGACCTTCGTCGATGCGCTGCGCGTGCAAAACCACGAATACATGAACAAGCTGCATACGATCGGCGGCTTGATTCAGCTTGGCAGCAACGAGAAAGCGCTTGATTATTTGTTCGAGATGACCGAGCAAAAAGAAGAGCTGACCCGGTTCCTCGACAGCCGCATTCACAACGAAAGCTTGACCGGTCTGCTGCTCGGCAAGATCAGCCGCGGCCGGGAGCTTGGCATCGAGGTGACGATCGACCGGCAAAGCCGTCTGGAACGGTTCCCCGATCGGCTCGATCATCACGATTTCGTGATTCTGCTCGGCAACCTCCTGGAAAACGCTTTTGACGCATTGCATCATCAAACCAAGGAGAACAAACGCATCTTTATCAGCCTCGAACAAGATGACGAGGTGCTTTCCGTCCTCGTCGAGGACAGTGGCTGCGGCATGGAGGAATCCGTCAAAACCCGCATATTCGAGCACGGCTTTACGACCAAAGGCGGCGGCGGACGCGGAATCGGTCTTCACCTGATCGACGGTATCGTGCGGAAAGGCGGGGGCTCGATTCAGATCGAATCGGCTCCGGGAGAAGGAACGACATTCATCATCACGTTCCCGCTGCAGTAATTTTTTGCAGTACGATGCTCTTCATTTACAGTGAAAGCGAGGGAGATGACAAGCAATATGACGGACGGTATGAACGAATTCAAGCGGGACGCTCTCCGCGTCCTGTTGATCGAAGACGATCCGATGGTGCAGGAGGTCAACAGTCAATTCGTCGAGCGAGTGGAAGGCTTTCGTGTCGTCGGCATCGCCTCCAGCGGGGATGAAGGCTTGCGCATGGTGAAGGAGCTGCAGCCCGACCTGGTCATCCTCGATATTTTCATGCCGGTGCGGGACGGCATCGAGACGCTTCTGGAGCTGCGCCGAAATCAAACCCCCGTCGATGTTATGATTATCAGCGCAGCCAACGATATGCGGACCATCGAGCGGATGCTTCAGAACGGGGCCGTCGATTACATTATGAAACCGTTTAAATTTGAACGGGTGAAGCAGGCGCTCGAGCATTACAAGCAGATGAAGGCAGCGCTCGACAGCGGCCGTCCCGCTTCGCAATCCGAGCTGGACCGGCTGCTTTTCGGAAGAACGCAGGATGCTTCTTCACCAGACGACCAAAAGGAAGAGCCGGCGGAATTGCCCAAAGGGCTTCAGGCCGTAACCCTCAAGCAGATTGTGCAATTTCTACTCCTGCAATCGATGGCGCTTTCAGCGGAGGAGGTCGCCGAAGGCGTCGGCATCGCCAGAGTGACAGCCAGACGCTATCTCGATTATTTGGAGAAGAGCGGTCAAGTTCGTCTCGATCTCCAATACGGGGTCGGCCGCCCCGTCAATAAATACAGATTATCCTCATCGCCCGGTGGATCGCGTTAACGAACAACGCGGTCCGCTTTTTTGTGTGCTCTCCAAGACCAAAAAGACCAAAACAACCAATATGTCCAAATGATTCACAAGCCATTATGAAAGCGATAACATAAAAACACGAAAAAAGAACGCACTATAGAAATGAGGGAGTTTCCATGAAAATCCACTTCAAAAACCTTACGGTTCAGGTCTTGATTGCCATTGTTCTCGGGATCTTGATCGGACAATTTTTCCCAACGTTTGGGGTCCAGCTCAAAGTGCTCGGTGATATGTTCGTCAAGCTGATCAAAATGGTTATCGCCCCTATCGTCTTTTTCACAATTGTAATCGGTTTCGCGAATATGGGAGATATGAAAAAAATCGGCCGAATCGGCGGCAAAGCGCTGCTGTATTTCGAGATCATCACGACCTTTGCCATGGCGATCGGGATTGCCGTCATGTATCTCGTCCGCCCCGGTTCAGGCATGGATGTCAGCAAAGTCGGCGCCAATGCGGCCGACGTAGCAAAATATGCGAAGCAAGCGGCGGAAGCTCCGCACGGCTTCATGGATTTTCTGCTCAGCGTTATTCCGGACAGCGTCGTGGGTGCACTTGCCAAAGGAGACATGCTGCCGGTGCTCTTGTTCTCCGTCATGTTCGGTCTCGCAATGGCTTCCCTGGGCGAGAAATCGAGACCCGTCACGCAATTTTTCGAGAAATTGAACGACATCTTCTTTAAGCTGGTCGCCATGATCATGCGCTTCTCCCCTATTGCCGCCGGCGGCGCCATGGCTTATACGATCGGGAAATTCGGGATTGCCTCCCTGTTCTCCCTTGGCAAAATGATGGGCTCCGTATACATCACCATGATTCTGTTCGTCATCGTTATTCTCGGCGCAGTAGCCCGGTTCTACGGCTTCAGCATCTTCAATCTGATTAAGTTCATCAAAGAAGAAATTTTGCTGGTGCTTGGTACGTCCTCCTCCGAATCGGCGCTGCCGCGCTTGATGGAACGTCTCGAGAAATACGGCTGCTCCAAGTCGGTCGTCGGTCTGGTCGTCCCCACCGGCTACTCGTTCAACCTGGACGGCACATCGATTTACTTATCGATGGCAGCGCTATTTATCGCGCAAGCCTATGGCATTGAGCTGACATGGCTGCAAATTGCCACGCTGCTGGGCGTGCTGATGCTGACCTCCAAAGGCGCGGCAGGCGTTACCGGCTCCGGCTTCGTTACCTTAGCGGCTACACTTGCCGCGATCCCGGGCAACGTGATCCCGCTGGAAGGCATGGCGCTTCTGCTAGGCGTTGACCGTTTCATGTCCGAAGCCCGCGCCATTACGAACCTGATCGGCAACAGCGTCGCCACCGTCGTCATTGCGAAGAGCGAGAAGCAATTCGACAATCAAACGATTACGGTATCCCCTTCTACGGAAGAAGGCGTTTATGTAAGCGGCGATTCCAAGGCACTCACTACTAATTAACGTACAAAAACAGCCGTCCCTTGCCGGGGCGGCTGTTTCATTATTTCCTATTTCGACTTTTCCTGAACAATCTCGTCGAACACACATTCTTCCAGCTTCAAAACCTTCGTTTTATGCTTCCACTTGTACGTTAGCCAAATCGCCAAAAAGAGCGGAATACCGATATAGGAAGCAAACAAATAGGGCCAATCGATCGTACCGTCCTTGATCCCGCCCATACACTGACCGACGATAACGATAGCGCACAGCACCCCGGCCAAGATCGGCCCAAACGGAAACCATTTGGCTTTGTACGGCAGATCGTTGATGTCGCGGCCTTGAGCGACATAGGCTTTACGGAAGCGGTAGTGGCTTATCGCGATGCCGAGCCAAGCGATAAAGCCCGACATGCCGGATGCATTCAGCAGCCAAGTGTAGACGACACCGTCGCCGAACGAAGAGGACAAGAAAGCGAACATGCCCAAAGCGCTTGTCGCCAGCAGCGCATAAATCGGAACGCCTCTCTTGCTCAGCTTGGCGAGAAAACGCGGCGCTTTGCCTTCTTTGGCCAGCACCCACAGCATCCGGGTCGACGCGTACATGCCGGAGTTCCCTGCTGACAGTACCGATGTAAGAATGACGGCGTTCATCACCGATGCGGCGATGCTGAGGCCGGCTTTCTCAAATACCATCGTGAACGGGCTCATCGCCACGTTATCGCTGGCCAAATTTTCGTTCGTATACGGAATAAGCAGACCGATCACAGCGATGGCAATCAAATAAAACAACAGAATGCGCCAGAAAACCGAACGGATCGCCTTAGGCACGTTGCGGCGCGGATCTTCACTCTCCCCGGCGGCTACCCCTACCAGCTCCGTTCCTTGGAACGAGAACCCTGCGGCCATAAATACACCGAGCGCAGCCAAGAACCCTCCGTGGAAAGGCGCGTCGCCGATCGTTAGATTGCGCAAGCCGACGGCTTCACTGGACCAGATGCCGATGATCATCAGAATGCCGATACCGATGAACACGATGATCGTGACGACCTTAATTAATGCAAACCAGTACTCCGACTCCCCATAGCTTTTTACCGAAAGCAGATTGAGCCCCACCATCAAGGCAAGAAACAACGCGCTCCAGAGAAAAGAAGGACTATCCGGAAGCCAAAATTTAATGATTAGTGTCGCTGCCGACAGCTCGGCGGCTATCGTAATCGCCCAGTTGTACCAATAGTTCCAGCCGAGCGCGAACCCGAACGACGGGTCCACGAAGCGGGTCGCGTACGTGCTGAACGTCCCCGATACAGGCATGTAAGTAGCCATCTCGCCTAGGCTCGTCACCAGAAAATAAACCATGATGCCGATAATCAAATACGCAAGGAACGCTCCGCCGGGACCGGCCGAATGAATGGCTCCGCCGCTGGCCAGAAACAGGCCTGTACCGATGGAACCGCCGAGCGAAATCATCGTCATGTGCCGGGCCGCCAGCCCTCTTTTCAACTGATTCGGGGATGAAGATTTGTCCACTCGGGTAGAATTCATAGATCGCTACTCCTTCTAAAAATGTTAAGGTCACCCTCATCAAAGAATTTTTATGGCGCTTTCAATGCTCTAAACTAGTTCGTAGGGCATAAAAAAAGCCGCAACCTGTATGCGACTACTTGGTCCTCTTAGGTTTATTCATAAAATCTCAACAATATGCCTTCCCATTCTATCATATTTTGTTTCGTTTTATCTAGTCCTATCTTTTGACAGCTTTCTCTCATAAGAAAAGCGAGTGTCTGACGGCGTCTTATGTGGAGTGCGCATATTTAAGTAAGCATTGGGAAAAGTAAGGAGTGAAGACTTAACAGGAGGATGCACACATCATTAGAGGTTAAATACTAAATCTGCGTCTCACAGCCCTTCTTTCAACTCTAGAGGCGTTGCTAGGGGGCCAGAATACGAGAGGTTTTCCGATAGTTTTTCTTCGTCTGAAGGCAGAAAAGGGGCCGTCAGAATGGATGACGATCCCCGCCTCTATGAGCCTGTACTATCTACCCGATGACAATGCTACCATACTTAATGTTTCGTTAATCAGCTTAACAATAGGCTCCGTCTGATCGTGAATGAAGAAATGTCCGCCATCATACTCGACAATCTTGAAGGACCCGTTGGTATGGTCACTCCAAGCGGTCAAATGCTCTGGAAGCATGTCGTCTTCTTTTCCATTCAATACAGTAAGGCCGCAATCGAACTTCACATTTTTTTCATGGTAAACATAGGTTTCAACCAGCTTATAGTCCGCTCTTAAAAGCGGCATAAAAATCTCCGCCAATTCCCGGTTTTCGAACAGTTCCCGCGGTGTTCCTCCCAGTTGGTGAACTTCTGTCATAAACTCGGCTTCAGGGAGAAGGTGCATTACCTTCCTATCATTCGGACACTGCGGCGCTCTGCGCCCGGATGCAAAGATGTGCACCGGCTCCACGCCCTTTTGCTGCTTAATTTTGCAGCACAGCTCATACGTCAGCAAGCTTCCCATACTGTGCCCGAACAAGGCAAACGGAGCATGGAGCCTTCCGCCGATCTCACGGTAAATATCTTCGATCGCTTGTTCTACATTAGCATAAGGAGACTCGTTAAATCTGCGGCCTCTACCGGCCAATTCCACAGGATACAGTTCAATATCCGTATTCAATAATCTTTTCCACTTGGAATAGATCGTAGCCGATCCACCGGCATAAGGCAGACAAAATAACTGGATTTTACTCATTGAAGAAGCACCCCAATCCGTGTAATAGAACATATTTTGCGTTCTTTTGGCTAAAGCTCAAGCCATATTATAAGACGGCAATCCGGCTTCTCCATCTGTCGATGATCAATCATCGCTTTACTAAAAACGTCGAAACGAATATGATCCTCACTCCATACCTCCCTTGCTTCCATTTTGTGCGTGGTGCATAGAAATTCATAAGAAAAATGGATAGATCCACAAACTACAGTGACCTATATTTTACCAAATAAAATAGGTATTGTATATTTAGTTTTTGTAATACATAAACGAAAAAAAGCAGAAGATTCTATAAGCCTTGTCCTTCAGAATCTTTTGCCAAACCTAACGACAAAAAGAGCTGTTTCGAAGTAAGTATTTCTACTTTCTTCAAAAACAGCTCTTGGTTTTTAGCTTGCTTCATTAAAGCGGTAAGTACGTGCCCTGAGAGATTCGAACTCCCGACCTTTTGATTCGTAGTCAAACGCTCTATCCGGCTGAGCTAAGGGCACATAATTATTTCAATAAATGGAGCGGAAGACGGGATTCGAACCCGCGACCCTCGCCTTGGCAAGGCGATGCTCTACCCCTGAGCCACTTCCGCGTAAAGATGCGGTCGAGAGGACTCGAACCTCCACGGCTGTTACACCACTAGAACCTGAATCTAGCGCGTCTGCCAATTCCGCCACGACCGCATATTTGATTTTGGTGCGGTTGAGAGGACTCGAACCTCCACGAGCGTACGCCCACTACCCCCTCAAGATAGCGTGTCTGCCATTCCACCACAACCGCATATAACGTGAGCCATGTAGGACTCGAACCTACGACACCCTGATTAAAAGTCAGGTGCTCTACCAACTGAGCTAATGGCTCATATTCTAAAAACTGGTGGAGGCTGATGGATTCGAACCACCGAACTCGTCAGAGAACAGATTTACAGTCTGCTGCGTTTGGCCACTTCGCTAAGCCTCCGTGTTGCTTATAAAGCATGGTGGCTCGGGACGGAATCGAACCGCCGACACGAGGATTTTCAGTCCTCTGCTCTACCGACTGAGCTACCGAGCCGGGCCTATCTTATTCATAAGAAAAGCCCACCCTTGGTGGGCTTGCTTGGCGACGTCCTACTCTCCCAGGACCCTGCGGTCCAAGTACCATCGGCGCTGGAAGGCTTAACGGTCGTGTTCGGGATGGGTACGCGTGGTTCCCTTCCGCCATCATCACCAAACCTAAAAGTTTCGCGCAGCGAAACTCGCTACGGAAGCTTGGATTTTTCGAAGCGTTACTGCTCCGAAATTGCTGCGAGAAAATATCCATCCTTAGAAAGGATGTGCAGCTCAGGATTTGCGCCCTGAAAACTGGATCGAAACAAAGCGTTCCGATATATCTTTTCTCGCTCCGTTGACTTCGTCAAAAGTCGCTCCTAAAAGATATATCTTCACTGGTAACCAAACCTTAGTCGCTTCCAAAGAGATCTTCGGAAGACTTATTTGGATAAGCCCTCGACC
>NZ_JTHN01000198.1 GCF_001399685.1 Paenibacillus sp. A3 | reverse complement strand
TAAACATCTTTAACCTCTTTAATTTTAGAACGGCCTAAGGGTAGTTCCATCCCATTGGACATTAGAACAACTCCGCTAGCAAACTTCCTCACATGAAGCAGGTTAATAATAATGGAACGATGGATTTGCAAGAAGTTGCAGTCTTTTAAGGCTTCGGCATAATCTGTAATCGTGCCTTTGCTTTCATAGGTTTGATTCGAGGTGATAAAATATAGTTTGCTTTTTATGGTTAAGCTTTTGGCAGCTTCAATACTAATAAGTTCATCATATTTTAATACGACTTCTTCATAGGCTGACTTGATGACCATAAACTTTTTATCAAGTGCTTGAAAGTATTGGTGTAGCTTGATGATTTTCTCCTCCAAGATCGAGGGCGCAATGGGTTTTATCAAATACTGGAATGTCATGACGTCAAAACTTTCCACCATATATTGAGGGTAGCTTGTCAGAAAAATAATTTGTTCATCCAGGTTATTTAAACCTCTTATTGTTCGGGCTGTTTGAATCCCGTTCATTCCACCCATTTCAATGTCCAAGATCAATATATGGAATGGATTTTCACGGCGCTCATAATAAGATACCAACTGCTCTCCCGAGCCGAATAATTCGATCTCAAAATCTATATTTGACTTTATCGACAAAGTAATCAGGATAGCTTTAACAAGCTTTCTTTGTGTCTCCTCATCATCGCAAATAGCCACTCTATACAAAAAAGATCTCCCCTCATTTCCTTTACTTTTATTCTAGAACTCTATGTAAGCATGATACAACCTTTTGACTTCATATAGATAACTTTTGGATGAAATGCATATTTGAATCCCTCAAATCACTTCTCACGTGACGAATGCCTGGAGACTTTTATGTCCTAAACCTAGTGAACGACTATATCGATCTCGGTTGTGATATTTTGTTCTGTGCCATCAGAGAAATTCGCTCTAAGCCCTATGGTATATTTTCCTTTCCCTAGAGTCAAAGAAGTTTTATTGTATGGTTCAAGTATATAACCGGACTCATCTTTTAGGAAAAAGGTTAACAAAGGGGCTCCATGGCTGATTTTTACATCATTTCCTCTAAAGCTTAGACTTCCCCAGACATTAATTGCATCCTCCCTCGCTATAGGTTTCTTTAGCGGAATGAATTGAAAGGATTATTTTTGCGTAAAGAGAGATTAAAATAATCCCCACCAACAAATCGGCGGGGCTAAAGAAAACTTTCCTAAGCTATGTGGTCGGCTGTCCAGACGCTCTACGCAGTTCATTCGCCAGCCACAGCCTGCTGCTCATACGCTGCAGACGCGGTCACGTCTCCGGCCTACTCTTCATCTATAGATTCTCCTGCTTCAAAGCATCAATAATGTTTGCCTTTTTTACTCTTATGCTGGCGTAATACATGGACAAGCTCACGATAACAAACACGGCCGCAATCACATACAGAATACTGGTCCATGGCACGCTGAAACCGTACGAAAAACTGTGCATGAAGGCCCGGTAGATCAACACCATAATCACTGCGCTGATCGGAAGCCCATAAGTTAGAGCCTTGATTCCATAAAATATGCTTTCATAGTTCATCATTTTATTAAAGCTTTTCGGCGTCATCCCCACCGATCTCAGCATCGCAAATTCCCGTTTGCGAAGGGCAATGCTCGTCGTAATCGTATTGAGAATATTCGCCATCGAAACCGCCGTAATTAATGCCACAAAACCATAAACAAATACGGACATTAACAGGATCTTTTGTTCGGAGCGCTGTCTTTCTTGAAATAAGTTCCTGACTTCCAGCTCTTTCTTCATTTCTTCGATGTCTTGCTGTGTTTTCAAAGGATCTTTACTATTCAGGTAAAGTGAGGAAAACGGTTTATCCTTGCTTTTTTTCATTAACTGGTCGAAGACCGGCTCGGATACAACAAGATGAACTTCAAAGCTGCTTGGAACAAGTCCCATCGGGAATTGATCGGTTACCGCGGCAAGCTCCACTTTGCTGACCGATTCCTCATTAGAATCGGTGGAGACGAGATCAAGCATTTCCCCTACTCGGCCCTGGATAGCTTTCGTTTCGATAATTTTGTTCTTTTCATCTTTATATTTCATGACATCAATCAATATGGCGGTTGGGTGAGCGGGATTCGTTAGCTTGGCGTACTCGATGCCGACCTTTTGGGCATAGGCTTTCAGCTTGTCTTCACTTAAAGCATTTACTTGTAGATGGTATTTATACCGCCCCTGATCAGGATCCCAAGGGGGTTTCGCCCCTTCAGGAATGGACTCCTCTGGAACCCAAGTGAACCCGCCAAACCACTGTTTAATCAGGCTGTATTCCGTAACGCCCTCCAACGACACAATCGATCTCACCAAACGCTCATCGAGCGTCGTCACTTCACCGTTCTTGTATACCCCGATATCATAGTTATAGCCTTTTTGGGAGACGCCAAGCGATTTCTGCAGGTTGGAAGTGAAGAAGGACACGGATAGAAACAGCACGATACTAATGACGAGTGAAAAGACCGTAGCGTGATACCTGCGTTTGTTTCTTTTTAAATTTTTCAATCCGAATTCCGCTTCAATGCCGAATAACCGTTGGACCAGCTTCGAGGTTTTCACCGTTTTCCCCGTCAGCTTAATATCCATGGTTTGCCGAATCGCGTCGATAGCCGAAATTTTAGATGCCTTTTGGGCTGGAAAATACGTTGAAATGAATATCGTGACGATCGAGATCAGACAGGTCACTGCGAGCGATGAAGGCGTGACGACCAACGTTAATTTTTCGGTAACACCGATCGCATCTTCGAGCATCGAGTTAATGAAGCGAAAGGTAATGCCGATTCCAATCATGCCGCAGATGATGCCTAAGGGAATGCTAATGACGCCAATCACCGCTCCCTCAAAAAATACCGAATTTCTCTTCTGCCTTCTCGTTGCTCCAACACTCGACAGCATCCCCAGATAACGCGACCGTTCCGAGACGGAAATCGCAAAAGCATTGTAGATTAAGGAAATGGAGCCAATGACTATAACAAGCACCACAATGACGAATAGCGAACTGTAGGTTTTGCCTACTACGCCACCCATTACGCCATAATAACGCAATAGAGACTCATTCGTTTTAAACGAGCTGATGTTGTTTTTCGTGGACAAATCATTGGCATGAGCAAATACAGTGCCGTCGACTTTCTTGAGGACCACGCTCGCATCAACGGTTTTGTTGTTGTCCACCATGTTCTCGTCGACATAGGTAAGGGCGGTATACCCCGGCACCCACGTCTGCTCCCACGAAGGACGTTTAATAAAGCCTACAACGGTATACGTTTCGGTTGTTGTATGAATTAAGGTTTCCGAGCTTTTCCCGTTTAAGAATCTTAATGGTTCGTTTTGAGAAAGGTTCGTATCGCCAGGATCGGCAGGATTCGAGCGCTGCCCGACATCAAGGGTTAAACGATCGCCAATCCGGTAGGTGACTTTGGCGTTCGGGGCGATAGCTTCCGAAAGGACGATCTCATTGGCTTGTTGAGGCAGACGCCCTTCACTCAATACAATAGGGAAGTTGTTAAAGCCTTGGGCATTAAACGCTTTAATGAACAAATATGGCTTGCTGCTATTTTGACTTCCTTGTAACAGGGCATAGCCGCGTTCCTTGGAAGTGATTAATTGTTTGGTTGCCGCATCCTGTTTGATCGCTTCGAGCTGATCTTTGTTGACGTTTTTGTACTGGACATGCCATTCTCCATAGTCTTGAATCGTTTGCTTTTGCATTAACACCAAGAAAGAGGAGCCAAGCGTTATAACCGCCGTCACCATGGCCACGGAAATCATAACTCCGATCACGGTCACAAGCGTTTGCTTCTTATTTTGCATTAAATGCCGGAGCGTTAGCTTATGGATAATGTTCATGGCCGAATGACCTCGTCTTTGGCAATCTTTCCATCTTCAATGGCGATAACTCTGTCAGCTTGCAAAGCAATTCGTTCATCATGGGTGATCATAATCAGCGTCTGATGCAAGCTTTTGTTGAACATTTTCAATAAGTCAATGATTTCACTGCCGTTTTTACTGTCTAAGTTACCGGTTGGTTCGTCTGCTAATATGATCGCAGGCTGATTCATCAACGCTCTGCCGATCGACACCCGCTGCTGTTGGCCGCCGGAAAGCTGATTGGGCAGATGATTCAAGCGATTTTGTAAATTTAACGTCTTCACAATATCCTCAAACTGCTTCTGATCCACCTTATGCTGATCGAGCAAGAGCGGGAGCTGGATATTTTCTTCAACCGTTAAAATCGGAATAAGATTATAGAACTGGTAAATCAAGCCGATTTGTCTCCGTCTAAAAATCGCCAGCTGCGTTTCGTCCAGGCTGTACATGTCCGTGCGATCCACAAACACTTTTCCGCTTGTCGGTCTATCTACGCCGCCTAGCATATGCAAAAGCGTCGATTTCCCCGATCCGGACGGACCGATGATGGCGACGAACTCCCCTTTGTCCACCGAGAAGGATACGTCATCAAGCGCTTTTACCGCCGTGTCGCCTTTTCCATACACTTTAGACAGATGTTCGATCCTCAGAATTTCCATGCTGAAACCTCCATACGTTTGTCGATGGATTTAGTATATCTGCCCGAAGTGACTTTACAGTGACTTGAAAGTGACAGTCTAGTCACTTAGCCCTGATCAGACGACTTGCTTGTAGAAGCGAATCCGAAATTGGGTTCCCTTATGGAGTTCACTCTGGACCTCTATATCTCCATTCTGCTTCGTTATAATGCTGTGAGCCAGCGAGAGACCGATGCCGCTGCTGCCCTCGCCGGCACTCTTTCCTTTATAAAAACGTTTAAAAATATGAGGGATCTCTTCCTTGGGGATGCCTTTGCCATTATCTTCGATCCTGATCTCCGTAAACAGCGGGTTCTCCGAAAAGGAAATCGCGATGGTTCCGCCTGCTTGCGTATGCTCCACGCCGTTTTTTAAAATATTGATTACCGCTTCGGTTGTCCAATTCAGATCGCCTAGAAATGAGACGCTATCATCGCCTGTTATCGAGACCGTCTGTTCTTTGATGTCGATCGGAATGAGCACGGGCTGTAACGCTTGTTCAATAAGCTTGGTCACCCTGACATGATCTTTCTTGAACTGCACGGTGCCTGCGTCGATCTTCGAAAGCTTCAATAACGAAGAAACAAGCCAATCCAGCCGTTCGAGCTGAATGCGAATATTGCGCGTAAATTCCGTTCTTTTCGCTTCAGGCAGCTTGGCGTCGTCCAATAAGTCGGCCATGACCATCATAGAGGTTAGAGGTGCTTTGAGCTGATGGGATATATCCGAAATCGCGTCGGTAAGATGGATTTTGTCTTTATGCAACAGGGCGCTCTGCTCCGACAGCATGACGGTTACTTTATAAATCGTATTTTTCAGAATGCTGAATTCCCCTTCCCGATTATCCCGGACGTCAAGGGAATAGTCGCCGCCGCTAATTTGCCGCAAATAGCCGGACAATTTCTCAATCTCTTGATATCTCAACCTCGTAAACAGGTGGCTGCATCCAATGAGTAAAATGGAAGTCATTAGAACGAGAACCACGGCAGCGAGCGAAAAAAAAGCCGCGGCGGCAAGCATAACCAAACTTATCGTGCACATCAACAAGAGTACGAGGCGGATCTCGCGATTACGCAGCATGCTACTCACCGACCTTATATCCTAAACCGCGTACGGTTTTAATGAACGTTGGATCTTTCGGATCATCCTCTAGCTTTTCCCTCAGCCTTTTGATGTAAACGGTTAGCGTATTGTCGTTGACGAAATCCCCAGCCACATCCCAAATTTGTTCTAAGAGCTGATTTCTGGAGAGGATCTGCCCGATATGGTTCGCGAAAATCAGCAATAAGCGGTACTCCAAAGCCGTCACCGGAATTTCATCGCCATGTTTATATACCTTGCCTTCAAGCATATTGATCCGGATAGCATCTACTGCGATGATGGCTCTTGCCTGCGGCTGCTTCTGATATCTTCGCAAAACCGATTTTATCCGTGAGAGCAGCTCGCGAATTCGAAAAGGCTTCGTAATATAGTCGTCCGCTCCCATATCAAGCCCCATCACGACATTGACTTCATCATCAACGGCTGTCAGGAAAATAACGGGAACATCGCTTCGCTCCTTCACCATTTTACACAATTCATACCCGCTTCCATCCGGCAGCGATAAATCGAACAGACATAAAGCGAACTGATCCAACTGCTCGGCTATTACCTTTTTCGCAGACGCGACGTCGTGGCACAGAATCGTGGAAAACTGGTCTTGCTGCAGGGAATACTCGAGTCCGGACGCGATAGTTTTATCATCTTCCACAAGCAAAATGTTCATTGGATCATCATCCCAATTTGAATTTTTAAGAAAAAGGACTATTAACTCATGATTGTATCATACAAAAAAGGGGATGATTAGCAAAGAAGCGGCCCCGGCTGCAATATCCGAAGCATTGAAATCTCGGCAAATATTGACGTATGAACGGAGCCAACGGTATGATTTATATTAATTTCATTCCATAAGGTGGCCTATGAAAAAAAATTACAAATCTACATATCGTCTACTTTTGCCGATCTGGTTGCAGAACGTCAAATCGCTGTAGAAGCTATTCTTAAAGCTGGTCACATTCCTGCTGGAATTGGAATCGACCCATTCTTTTTGGAACGCCCAATGGACACAATTAAGAGATGGATCGATGAATCCGATGTATTTATCACCATTAGGACTCTATGGAAACATGCTTCCCGACGAATCGAAGAGTTATCCGCATTGGGAATATGATTATGCCGTTGCCTAGTGCCTCATCAGTAA
>NZ_JTHN01000197.1 GCF_001399685.1 Paenibacillus sp. A3 | reverse complement strand
AACGGGAGCTTGCCCGTTCGAACAGGAGAAGGGGGAGAAGCCCATGCTTTTCATTGACAATAACGGCATTACCGATCCCGCATTGAACCTGGCGCTGGAGGAATACGCCTTGAAGCAGCTTCCGGCGGACCATGATTATTTGTTGTTTTATATCAATGAGCCGTCGATTATTATCGGGAAAAACCAGAATACGGCGGAGGAGATTAACCGGGAGTACGTCGAGGCCCGCGGCATTCATGTCGTGCGGCGTCTGTCCGGCGGCGGGGCGGTATACCACGATCTTGGGAACTTGAATTTCAGCTTCATTACGAAGGATGACGGCAAGTCCTTCCACAACTACCGCAAGTTTACCGAGCCGGTGATCCGGGCGCTGCATCGGCTTGGCGTCGAGGCGGAGCTGACGGGGCGCAACGACATCCAAGTCGGGGAGCGGAAAATATCCGGCAATGCGCAGTTTGCCACCAAAGGGCGGATGTTTACCCACGGCACGCTGCTGTTCGATTCGCAGATGGACCATGTGGCGTCTGCGCTGAACGTCAATCCGGAGAAGTTCAAGTCGAAGGGCGTGAAATCGGTCCGCAGCCGGGTGGCGAACATTACGGAATTTTTGAGCGGGCCGATGACGATTGAAGCGTTCAGGCAGCATTTGCTGGACTCGATCTTCGAAGGATCGGAGGTTCAGCGGTATGAGCTGAGCGCAGCCGACTGGGATGCGGTGCGGCAGCTTGCGGACGAACGGTACCGGAGCTGGGATTGGAACTACGGCCGGTCCCCGGCGTTCAACGTTCATCGCGTGAAGCGCCTGTCTGCCGGCACGTTCGACGTCCGGCTGTACGTGGAAGCGGGAGTGATCCGCGAGGCCGCGATATATGGAGATTTCTTCGGGCAGGGTGACGCGGCCGAGTTTGCCGCCAAGCTGCAAGGCGTCCGTTACGATACGGCTGCGCTGGCCGGGGTGCTGGACGATGTGAATCTGCAGCACTACTTCGGTCAGGTGATCAAGGACGAGTGGCTGGAGCTGCTGTTATAAGCACCTGCTGGCGGAATGCTTCGGGAAAAAATGATTGTAAACCAATCATTATCCGCCGGAACCTTTTTTACGCCTATATACTAAAGGGTAATATGGTAGCGAAGTGGAGGATGACAGATTGAAACTGATCGAGAAGCAAGGGCTCTCGGAGCAAGAATTGCGCGATATTCGGGCACTCGCAGACCTGTGCAACGCGCAGGACGGCATTACGCTGAAGCTGAACTGGGAAATGCTCGCTGAACGGTCGACCGGGGTGACGAACGACTTTTTGATGTATGAAGGGGAAGAGCTTGTCGGGTTTCTGGGGATCTACTCCTTCCGCTCGACGGAAGCGGAGATCAGCGGCATGGTGCATCCGCATCACCGGCGGAAGGGCGTGTTCACCCGGCTAGCCGATGCGGCGACCGAAGAATGCAGACGCCGCGGAATTCCGAAGCTGATCTTTATATGTCAGGAACGTTCGGCTTCGGGCAAAGCGTTCCTACAGGCCCGGGGAGCGGTCTATTCGTTCTCTGAGCACTGGATGGAGATGCGGGTACCGGACGGGCAACCGCCGCAAGTTCCGGATACGCGGCAAGCGGAAGCTCTGGAGCTCCGATTGGCGACGGCGGACGATGTCGAAGTAATGACGGAGCTCAACCGGCAGGGGTTCGATATGTCGTACGAGGATGCCAAAGAATTCGCGGGGAAAACCGTAGCCGACGGGAAGGAGAACACGTATGTCGCGGAGCTGGGCGGCAAGCCGATCGGCAAGCTGGCTGTACGTGTGGATGAAGGCGTCGCCTTTATCTTCGGTTTCTGCGTATTGACGGAGTATCGGGGACGCGGATGCGGGCGAGAAATTTTGGCCCGGACGATAGAGCGCGTATACCGGGAAGGCGGGACGGTCCGTTTCGAGCTGGAGGTTGCGGCGGATAATCCCCGGGCCCTCCGGCTGTACGAATCGTGCGGCTTCCGGGCGTTGAACGCGAACGATTATTATACGATTGAGCTCGGCGGGTAGGGCGACACTTGATGATGCAAAGGAAGCAGGAACCTTGGAACGGAAAGGGGCCTGCTTTCTTGCGTCGGTTTTAGTATTTTAAATCCTTGTATTTAAATAGAAAAAATGGGAATATAGACTATGATGAAGCCAAAAAGGAGGTTGGCGATGATTGCATCGATATGCCGTATCGATATTACGTAAACTTTCGGATGAAAGCCGACTTACTGTTTACCCCTGTCTTATCATATACGGTCTTCAAGATGGTTCGTACGGTGTGTATCGATATATAAAGAGACTGTGCAATTTGGGTATAAGTATACCCTTGAAGCCAAGCATAGGCTACTTCTTTCTGGCGTTCGGTTAGTTGATAGGTTTCAAATGTCTTATATACGATTTCATGCCCCGTATTTATTCCGTCCGTCTGAAGCCGTTTTTCTGTCATTCTTGCGATATGCTGCAATAAAGGGACTGCAAACGTCGGGTCGATCTCGACCGGGAAAGTTAAATTCACGTAGGCTTGGATCGTACCTTTCACTCTTATCGGAGCACAAATGCAATTCCAAGAGTGAAATAGGTTAAGTGTATGTTCCTTGCCCTGAACCAGAGCGATCATTCCTGTCTCCATAGCTACCGCAATGGCATTATACCCTGAATGTTCAACCATAACCGGCGTCCCGGGTCCGATGTTCAGCATCTCTATCCTCTGCAGAATATCGTCATTCCCCTGAAGCTTCAGGATTACCCCGGAGGTATCGACAATAATAAAAAAATGCGCGGCCTGCAAGGTCTCTTCGATGGCTTTGATTTCGTTTGACAACACTTGGATCAGCGTCGATTGCTGTGCAATCTTTTCTTGTAATCTTGTAGAAGAGATGCGAGGGAAAATCTGCTCATCGCGACATAAACCAACGGACCTTATTCGCTCATCCCATTGCTTTAAGACATCAAACTCCAAACTGGCTATACCTGCGACTGCCCCGTTTCTATTCTGCTGTACTTTTGGAAAGATCGTCACGAATTCATCCCCTTCCTCATGCCAAGAAATTAACCCTCTTCTACAATGATGAATATACCAAATTTTAAATTAAAAGGTAAAATTATTAAGAAAAAATAATAAAATATACCTCATTTGTGGTATTAATTGCAATTTATGCATGATGTACTATAAATCTAACTACAGGTCTTAACTGAAATCGGTAGAGTCATTACCTAAGAAGATATCGGAGGTGTTGTATATGATTGCCTGAAAATAAGGTTGTTTTGCGATGTTGTTGTCATGTGTGGAAAATTTTTATAATATTATAAACATGGGGAGTGAATGTAATGTTTTCCAAAAAGTTTCAAAAAATTGTGTTGGCGACGGTAGCAACAGCAACCTTTGTCGTCCCGACAACATCCGCATTTGCCTCAACCGCAGCCCAGGCACCGGTATCCGTAGTAGTAGAAAGCAGCAGTGCCGTCCTGGCGAAACAGCTACTTGAGGTCCAAGCAAGACATACGTTCAAAACCCAAAATGTAACAACGGAAATCAAGTTGAAAACCCTCGCGGCTATCGTGCGTGCAGGTGGTTGGGCACTTGAGGTGTTGCTCAAACCATTCAGCAAAAAAGCGGCCGATGCCGTATTGAAATACCGCACCAAGATTGCTGATGCTCTGGATGCTTTAGAAAGTTGGGGGAAATCCAAATTCGTAAATCTTTTGGTCAGATTCGGCGTGCCGCAAGATGTAGCTGAATCTATTGCCGAAGTGGTTGCATTTTTGGTCCTTTAGCAGCAAAACCGTCAAAAGCTTTTAAAGCTTTTGACGGTTTTTATTGTACGCCCCCGCGTGGTGTCATCTTTTACAGGATTCTCACTGTACGCGGGCGGCATAGCACAAAAGGATCGCGAGGTGATCTTATAAGGAATAAGCATGGCGTGTTATGAGAGGTCAGGGTAGCCCCTCTTGCTTAAATTGGGCTTAGGAGGTCATCGCTGTTGGGAAAAGAAAAACGCAAAGATTATTTTTTTATGGCATTGACACTGATAGGCATTTTATTGGTATTAGCCGTTTTTTTTGTGCTCCTATTCTATGTTGTGAAAACAATCCATTTTATCGATATTAAAATTTATTCCTTTCTATCCGCTTCAGGCTTTAGTGCAGGTCTCATGGTTGGAACAACTTTTTTAGGCATCGCAGGGACGCTCTTTAACACCTTGTGGAAATATCTATTTAAAGAACATTTCACTCTTGTTGCGGTTCTTTGTAGGAATGCGATTCAGATTTCGATATTGGGCTTCATTGTTCATCTATTAGATCAAATCATCGACGGAGTTGAAATTAGGAATTTTTATTCGGAATTGTTCGTAACGATGGTCATGTATGCCGCGGTTCATTTGCTTGCCCGTTTCGGAGCTTATCTCAAGGAACAAGAATCGCGCCAGAAGGAGAAGTAGCCGTTATGAAAAGAATAAAATGCGTGTTCCTTTTTTTGGGACTCATGCTGTTTTTATCAGGAGGGGCTTTTCTATCATCCGTAAAGGCGGAAAAAACGGCTTCACCTGCGTTCTATGAAACATTTGCGGCGCCGGTACAGCCCTTTTCCGACGAACATACGATTCCGGGAGAATGGCTTGTCCGCTTGCGGAAACCGACAGAGCGGAGCGGACTTCTTTATGATAACAACCATGTTATGCCGGATACGATTCAGATGGGTACAGATGAGAAAACGATGCTTTTGAAAGTGCCGCCGGATAGGGCCGCAGCAGCCGTAGAGGAGTTGCGGAATAATCCGAATGTCGAATACATTGAGCCGAATTATATTTACAAAGTAACGCAGGCCGTGACCGAAGCCGTATATTTTAATGACCCCTTATATCCGGAGCAATGGGGACTGCGGTCCATTCAAGCGCCACAAGCGTGGGATAAGCTGAGGAATTGGCAGCAACGTAAAAAAGACGAGGTGCTCATTGCCGTTATCGATACCGGCATGGATGCCGGCCACCCCGAATTTGCGGGCCGTTTCGTAAGTGGGATAAATACGATTGAAGATTCGCCGGACACAACGGATTACAATGGGCATGGGACTCAAGTTTCGGGAATTATTAGTGCAGCAGCGAATAATTCTATCGGCTTGACAGGTGCTGCAGGTCTGGAAAATATCAAAATCATTCCTATCAAGGCGATCAATAGTGCGGGAAAAGGAACTACGCATTCGGTTGTTAAAGCAATTGATGCCGCCGTTCAGATGGGGGCGGATATCATCAATTTAAGTCTCAGCGGAAACGGGAACAGCAGGATTATGCGGGAATCGATTGTCAAGGCGGTGAATAAGGGAATTCTGGTCGTGGCGGCTGCCGGAAATCATGAAGATCACACGGACGGTTATTATCCGGCCATGTATCCCGAGACGTTGGCGGTTTCTTCTATTAACGAAAAGCACGAGACCTCGGCTTTTAGCAATTACGGAGGCTCGATTGATCTGGCCGCTCCAGGCGAGCATATCGTCACTACTTTTTTAGGCGGCACATACATCTACTCGGAAGGCACCTCGCTATCCGCTCCATTTGTATCCGCAGCGGCGGCCTTGTTGAAAGCGGGACATCCGGAATGGGGCACAGCGGAGCTTAGGGCAACCCTGGAGCAAACCGCCAGAGACATAGGCTCTTCGGGCCAAGATCCGTACACGGGACATGGCCTTATCCAAGTGTCCGATGCGCTCTCACACATCCCCCGGCTTGGTCTTCGGGTATCCAAACCGAATTTGTTCGAACAAGTGAAAGGCCGGGTCGAGTTTCTGGTTGAAGTACCGCCACTGGTCTCGCAATTAAAACTATTAAAGGCGTCAGGGGAAGTACTAACCGTCTGGGAGGTTCGCGAAGGAAAAAATACGCTGGAGTGGGACTCGCTTCAAACAGGGGATGGAGATGTTTCACTATTTCTGCAAGCCTACGATTCGACAGGGCTAAAAGCAGGCGATCCCGCACCCGTTCAACTGTATGTTAAAAATCAGCCTGCATCGGTTGTGGCAATACGGGTAAGGGATGAAAAAGGGGAGCCGATTCATGGCGCCATTATTAAGGTGCTGCGATTGAACGAAAATAGAGGGGAAGCAGAAGCGCCTTTTTCGCCAATCGCAAAAAGCTATACGAACGATCAAGGCTTATGTTTTTTCCCTAAGTCGATGGTGCTAGGCAACGAAAAATATATTGTCTCGGCTGCATTTACAGACGATAGATTAGAGGAAACCTACACCGATACCAAGGAACTTGCCCCGGATATGGAAGAAATCGGGTTTGATTTTAGCAAGATGCGGCTCATCCAGGTTGGCACCTCTCTTCAAGGCAGTTGGCAGACCCATGTTTCGTATACCTTTGTACCGCAGTTTTTTGGAGTCGAAGCGACGGAATTGGCGGTGAATGTTGCACACACCGATGCGGATAGACGATCTGTGAAATTGTCTGAGGGCACTTATAGGGGGTATGCTGTCCGTAATGAGCCGGACGGAGCTAATTTGATTTTACGGCATGCCTTTACAATTGACCGGGACACGGAAGATCTTAGGTTTCAGGCGGATAATGCGCGAAAAATCAGTGTTCGCCTTCCCTCGTGGGCTTTATCGGCCAGTTGGGAACTTGGAGAAAGCTTAAGCGGCTTGGAATCGCCTGTCGAGTTAACCAATGGAGGCACGCTTCGATTGGGTAATTTTATTCCCGTCAACGATTCGATCACGCTCGTACAGCAAAGGGAGAACGAGCTTTGGAGCTACACGCTTTCTCCGCAAAGAAATGCAGGTCCGAACGATTCTGGTGTTGTCGACATACCGGAGCAAGCGGTTCTTCAATTGGGCAACCGCCCCGGGGCTCAAAGCGCCACTGCCGTTCAACCCGGTGAATTGGTTGATTTGGCGTACACGGTTCGTTTGGGAAATGATTATACGATGACCGAAGTAAAGCGGGCCGGAGAGGAAGTAAATCCTGAAGTCGTATTTAAGAACAAGCAGGGTCAGGAAGTATGGAGGGGGACAAGCAGCGGAAAGTTCTATAAGATCCCCGACGAATCGACAATTTCTCCGGGGCAATATTCGGTATACTTGGATGTCTCCCATTGGCCCATTCCATTTGCCTCCGATTCGTTTGTTCAAGTTGGAGATATCACCATAACAAGCGTACCCAAAGTGCACGTTTCCATTCTTCCTCATGATGGCATGCCTTATCGAATGACGGAACTGACGGTCTTGGACGGAAAAACGGGCAGAGAGGTCTTCTCGGACTCCCTTTTTCATGATCCGGGAGAGGGGAGCCAAAACCGGGGATTTGATGTTTCCGGATTGAAAATCGGGAAGCCTTACCGGTTTATCGTTCGCGCATATACATACGAGGCTTTATCGGTATACGCCGACCGACAGCTTACTATCGGATCGAACCTGGTTACGATAACTATGAACGGGGATTCAAAAAAAGTAGTTCCTCTGCGCTTTAACGTGGAAAATAAGGTGTTGTTTGATTTGGCTAAGGAAGGAAGATCGGTAACTGCTTTTGAAGGGGATAACGGAGGAAGGGTCGTTTGGCTCGACGAGGGAACGTATACCATGACGTTAATCAAAAATTTCGGCGATCGACAGTATTACGACCAGAGAAAAATAAAGATTACGGCTGATATGAAGGAATATAGCCCTGTGCCTGATTTTGGCTCCATGAAAAAAGTAGAAATGAAAAGTCAACAAGGAAGCGGCAATTATAAGATCGGCATCAAGCAAAAGAAGGGAGGCATATTCAACGATTATTTTATATTTTCATATCAAAGTGGACAGGAGCTTTACGTAGGCAAGGGAGACTATCAATTCGAAATCGTTGTAGACGAAAAAAAAGGTTCGATTCATAATCTATACATTTTTGAGCCAAAGCCACGGGAAAGCAGTACATCGTATATATTCAAAATAAGTGAACGGTTTAATGCCCGCCTCTCGTTGCGAAAAACCGGATATATGCCGGGAGAAGAGGTTAAGGGAAAAGTAAGCGTAGCGGATAGCTACAACAACCGGTTGAAAGGCATTCTCCAGACCATCCATCCTGACTGGGGAAATGCCGATGGCTATTTTCTGCTATCCTCTAGTGCTGGGACAAGACAAATCCTTAAAATGGAGGATATAACCGCTCAGACTTATAAACCAATAGGCGAGCAGAGCTACAACTCTTCTCTAAAGCTAATACACAATGAAAACGTCTTGCTAGAGCAAAAATTATCGGACGGATGGACATCATTCGCTTTTCCGCTTCCACGAGAACTTAAAGAAGGGAAGTACGACCTCGTCTGGACGTTGGAAGAGCCGGTTTTTCTGATAAAAAAAACCAAAATCAGGCTACTCATTCCCGATAGCTCAAATGATTGAGCCTATATCTGGGGCCACGTGGCTGCAGCTGAGCTATCTTTTCGTTGACTTTCATTTCATCTTGTAACTATAATTGTTACAGGATAGGAGGAATGGACAATGAAAGATATTTGGAATAAAGCCCTGAACGCATCCATAACGGAATCTGGAGGCTTGAGATCATGAGCCGGGTCGAAGCTTCGGCGCAAGGCTCCGTGCCGTCGCGCCGGATATGGATGGTGTTCATCTTAGGCTCGTTGTCCGCTTTCGGGCCGCTGTCGCTCGATATGTATTTACCCGCATTGCCGAAGCTGGCGGACGATCTGAACAGCAGCACGTCGATGGCCCAGCTTAGCCTGACGGCTTGCTTGCTCGGGCTGGCTCTTGGCCAGCTGTATGCCGGGCCGGTCAGCGATGTGCGCGGCCGGCGGCTGCCGCTGCTGATCGGTCTGATCCTCTACGGCGTGTCCTCGGTGCTCTGCGCCGTTGCGCCATCCGCCGAGCTGCTGGTATTGCTGCGGTTTATCCAAGGGATGGCAGGCTCAGCGGGGATCGTCATTTCGCGGGCCATCGTGCGGGATATGTACTCAGGGACGGAGCTGACGAAGTTTTTCTCGCTGCTGATGCTGGTGAACGGGGCGGCGCCGATTCTCGCGCCCATCGTGGGCGGGCAGCTGCTGGAAGTCACCTCATGGCGCGGGGTATTCGTCGTGCTCAGCCTGATCGGCGTCTTGATGCTGATCGCAGTCGCGCTGGCGCTGCCGGAGACGCTGCCTCAGGAGCGGCGGTCTAAGGGAGGCCTGGGAAATACGCTCACGACGTTCCGCCGTCTCCTGAGCGACCGGACGTTTATGGGCTACGCCTTGGCACAAGGCTTCGTCATTGCCGCCATGTTCGCCTACATTTCGGGCTCGCCCTTCGTGCTTCAGGATATTTTCGGCGTGTCGCCGCAAATGTTCAGCGTCTGCTTCGCAATTAACGGCCTTGGCATCATTCTCGCAGGGCAAGTCGCGGGCCGGCTGGCCGGACGGGTCAGCGACAAGCGACTGCTGGTCAGCGGGCTGGCGCTCGCTTCGGTCGCCGGTGTGGTGCTGCTGCTTGCGATCGTGTCGGGAGCCGGACTGTATGCTATTCTGGTGCCTTTGTTCTTCGTCGTATCCAGCGTCGGGATCGTGTCCACGGCCGGCTTCTCGCTGGCGATGCGCAACCAGAGCGAATCGGCGGGAAGCGCTTCGGCTCTGCTCGGGGTGCTGTCGTTCATCTTCGGCGGGGTTGTAGCGCCGCTGGTCGGCATCGCCGGCAATCAGACCGCCGTGCCGATGGGAATCGTTATCGCCGCAGCCGATGTCATCTCCGTGCTATGCTATTGGCTGCTCGTGTGGCGGTATGAAAAATAAAGCTTAATTGTTACGGTTACGAAGTCTTCCGCAGCATGGGGCAGCCCCCGCGGCGGAGGGCTTTTTCGTATACAAATCGGATAAAATCGTTTCACGGGGAACATTGTCGGAAAAAGTCTTTTCCGGGTGCAGGAAAGGACTCTTTAAGAGCGAATTTATCGATGTGTGCAAACGAACGCCGGTCTTCATCAATAAGCTAAGCAGGGTTCGTACATGATTCGGCAGCCCAGAGGGCGGAAATCCCTCACACGACGGCGGGCAGCCGAAATCCGCTTTGTAGAATCCTGTTATTCACCTTGATCAAGGAGAGAAGTCGAGTGAGGTATTGGTTCCAATTCCGCAAGTTGTTTTTCTCTATGCTACAAATCCGCATGAGAACCTTGTCGATTGCCACCGGGCTGCTGGTGCTCACAAGCTCGGTTCTTATGCCGATTCTGGAGCCGGAGCAGTTTCCGCGGGTTTACGACGGATTATGGTGGACGGTCGTTACACTCGCTACGGTCGGTTACGGGGACACGTTTCCGAAAAGCGATCTGGGCCGGTTGTGGGGCATTCTGCTCATTGTAGGTGGGGTCGGTTTATTTACCTTATTTATCGGGAGGCTCTATGAGATGCTGGTCGAACGGCAAGAGAGAAGGAAGAACGGAGACTTGGATTATACGAAGCACGGCGGCGGCCATGTCGTCGTCATCGGCTGGAGCGGCCGCGCCCGGATCACGATCAAAAACATCCTCAAAACCGAGCCGTCCACAGACGTCGTGCTGATCGATGACCGGCTCGCCACAGCGCCGCTGGACGAACACAACTTCCTGTTTATCCGGGGGATTCCTTCCAAGGACAAAACCTTGCACCGCGCCCGGGTTGCGGAAGCTAGGGAGATCCTCATTTTTGCCGACGAGTCGCTGAAGGTGGAGAACCCGTACAATGCCGATGCCCGCACGGCGTTCATTCTGACAAGCGTCGAACGAATAGCGGGGAACGTGCGGACTACGCTGGAAGTGGTGCTCGAAGAAAATCTCGCCAATTTCACGAAAATCGCTTCCGACACGCATTTCAAAATATCCGACCAGTCGTTCGCCGAGCAGATGTATTCGGGGCCCAAGCGGAAGGCGGCGGACCGGTAACGGCACCGGCCGGTCAGGTCAAACAAACAACCCCTTCTTCCGCTGCGGATCGAAGGGGTTGCTTATGGGGCAAATCGATTACCCGCGGGAAGACGCTAGGCTCGGGATCAGTTTACCCACTGCACGATTTGATCAAGCGTTTGTCTTGTTTTGGGGCGGGGTTCGCTCACGCGGTAGCCGAAAGCGACCATGCAGGAAATACCGAGGTTGCCTTGAAGAATTCCTTCTTCTCGAAGCACCTGCTCTGCATTGGCTTTGTCGAACCCTTCGATCGGGCACGAGTCGATGCCGATTTGAGCGGCTGACGTCATCATGTTGCCCAGAGCAATATAGGTTTGCCGGGCTGCCCATTCGAACATTACGCGCTCGTTGTCGAGCAGCTGGAAGTCCGTTTCCTGGAACTTGCCATAGATCTTGGTATAGTTGGCGCGGATCTCTTCCGGGAATTGCTTGACGTTCGTCAGCATGTTTTGAATATAGTCCGAATCGGCGACCATATCGGCTTTCGTCCGGGACAGGATAATGACAAAATGGCTGGAGGTCGGCAGCTGCTTGGACGCTCCCCAAGTGACCGGCAGCAGCTTTTCGCGGATCGCCGGATTCTGCACGACGACAAATTTCCACGGCTCGAAGCCAAAGGAGCTCGGCGACAAACGTCCGGTCTCCAGAATGAACTGGAAATCCGCGTCGCTGATCTTTTTGCTGCTGTCGAATTCCTTGCACGCATGTCTGAACTGAAACGCCTCTATAATTTGCTGTTTTGTTGCTTCCATAAGTAATGCCTCGCTTTCGGATAATATTGGTTCCTGTTAAGCATTATAACCTCCAGCATCCGAATGCGTAAGTACGCACATTTTTGTTATATAGTTCCCATTTGTATACTGTGAAGATAAAGAGGCCGCGGGAGAGCTCCCGGACCTCTTCTTTCCACGTCTTCCCGCAGGGGTGGCGGACAATATAAAGGGTTAAGACGCGGCGGCCTTTGCTTCCCGGGCGAACTCGACGCGCACCTTGAAATAGTCCCCGTCGATGTCGATGCGAAGCTGTCCGCCTTGCAGCTCGACGATGCTTTTCGCAATGGCGAGCCCGAGGCCCGAGCCTTCGGTATTCCGCGACGTGTCTCCCCGCTTGAACCGTTCGAAAATTTCGTCCACATCGAAGTTAAGCTCATAGGCGGCAATGTTATTGATCGTGAAGACGACTTTGTCCGCTTCTTCGGTTAACGCGAGGTGAACCCGGGTATGCGGCAACGCGTATTTGAGCGCATTGCTGATCAGGTTCTCGAAGACGCGCCATGTCTTGCGCCCGTCCAGCGGTGCGGTTACCTTCGGGTTATCCACGCGGACGCGGAAGGTGAGCGTGGAAGCTTCGATCTTGTCGCTGAATTCGGCCAGCGCCTGCTGCAGCAGGTCGGCGACGTTGACGTGCTCCACCGCAAGCTCGACGGACCCGCTCGCCATTTTGGATGCTTCAAACAAATCGTCGATCAGCACCTTCAGCCGCTGCGTTTTCCGGTCCAGCACCTCGACATAGCTCGCGACGGTCTCCGAGGTTAGGTCCTTACGCTTGAGCAAATCGACGTAATTCATGATCGAGGTGAGCGGCGTCTTCAGATCGTGAGATACGTTCGTAATCAGCTCGGACTTCAGCCGTTCACTCTTCGTCTCGCGTTCGACGGACGTCTTGATGCTCTGCTTGATGTTGTTCAGCAGGTGCGCCAGCCGGGCCAGATTGCCGCGGCCCTTCTCCACGATCGTATGGTCGAACCGGCCGGAGGCAATCGCTTCCGCGCTGGTCAGGATGCGGGAGAAAGTCAGGATTCGGCGGAACAGGTAAGGAATGACAACGAACGTATAAAAGAGAACATATCCTTCGGAGAAGGAGAGCCTGTTATTAAAGTAATGGAAGCTGGAGTGATCGATAACATCGAACAGGAAGACGCCGAACAGCACGGTCATAACGAAAATCAAGATGGCCTTCGTCAGGATAAGTCGATCTATCAGTTTAGCCTGGACATAGCCTTGCAGCTTGCGGTAAAGCCCCGCGTTCCACTGCTCCCGAAGCGCCTGCGGATTGCGCAGCAGCTGCACGGCATCGCCAAGCAGGAGTCCCAGACAGCCGATCAGCAGCGCCAGCAGCGTCCATTGCGCAAAATGGCTCGGACCGACAGGCAGCCGGAATAAGGCAGCGGAGCTTCCGTAGCTTAACGCAAACATGGTCAGAACATAAAAAAGCAGCAGGCGAAGCTCCAGCGGAATCCCGCGGATGATAGCCGTATAGTTCTGTTGTACAACTTCGATCCCAAAACGATTTCGACGCAAATAAAAGATCAGCGCGGCAATGGCCGCCACGACGGCCCCCAGCAGGTACAGCTCATAAATTAACCGCTCCCGCAGCGTATTGAAGTAAGCGTGGTCAGCAATCATTTGACTGAAGCCACGGGGCTCCTTCGGAAATAGAAAAATACCTTCCAGCCGATACTGTTGAAAAGAACGGTTGATCGATTGCAGAGCGCCACCTTCCAGCGTCGTTTGCGGCAAGCGGATGGCATAGAACGCTTCCTGCATGTCCCCTTGACCCGGATACCCGCTCTTATTGGAATACTTCTCGCGGGTTTCGAGGTCATTGACATAATATTCAAAGGAGCCGCTGCGGGCCGATAAGCTGTGTTTGACGGCAGCGTATTGTTTGTTATGAAAATCAAGATAGTTCTTGATTTCCTTCTCGATCCGCTCGTTTTTCTGCCGCTCTGCGTTCGGTAAGATGTTGGCCTCTGTGTCTTGCAGTAAGGCAATTTCTTTTCTAATACGCGCAATCTCGGCTTGCTCTGCAGCGTCCGGCAGGTTCTGCGTCTGACTTTGTGCCTTGGCCTGCTCCGCTCCTGCCTCTTCCGCGGAATTGGCGGCCTGCTCCCGTTTTTCTTTTGCTTTCTGCACTTCATTTGCCACCTGGCCCTGGAGCTGGAGGATTTGTTCTTGCACCTCTGCCTTTCTTTGCTCGACCTCGATGTTTTTCATCGTTTCAAAATGCCGGGTCCATTGCTCCATCCGGGCCTGTCCGATCTTCTCAGCATCCGTCTTATCCTCCCAATGGTTATAGACCACATGAACGTTCCGAAACAGATTGAAATGCTGCTGAAGCTGCTCGTAGAACGCCGGGGACCGAAAGTAGTAGTCCTTTTGAAGATATTCCTGATTCTTTAGCACGTCCGAGGCTGTGAGCAGTCCTAGCGCAATCAGGTAAGAGAGCAAGCCCCAAGCCAGCCAAGGGACGAGCTTACTTCTCGATTTTGTAACCAATGCCCCACACCACCTTCAAATATTTGGGCTCCCGCGGGTTGATCTCAATTTTCTCGCGGATTCGCCGCACATGCACCGCTACCGTATTTTCGCCGTTGAAATACGGCTCTTTCCATACCTTTTCGTATATCTCCGCTATCGAAAACACACGGCCCCGATGCTCGGTCAAGAGCTCAAGGATTCGATATTCGGTCGCCGTCAGCCGGATCTCTTCCTGATCCACGAAGACGGTTTTGCTGCGTTTGTTTAGCACGAGGCCCCGGACTTCGATCTCGTCCTCGGTTGCTTTGTAATGGCCCAG
>NZ_JTHN01000196.1 GCF_001399685.1 Paenibacillus sp. A3 | reverse complement strand
CAGCCCGCGCGCGGGCTGCCGCGGCAGCATCATCCGCGGCAAGCGCGGCTATGGCTGCAGCGCGTACAAGACCGGCTGTACCTTCGTGATCTGGAAGGACAGCTTCGGGGCCTCGCTGACGGACGCCGCCATCGCGTATCTCCTGAAACACGGGCGCACGGCGCTGATGAGGCTGGTTGACGAGCAGGGACGGCCGGTCGAAGGGCGGCTCGTGCTGCAGGACCCGAACACGGGACAGCTTAGGCTGGAGCCGGTATCCTCTTAGGAGCCTTGCCGGCTGCAAGCATACGTCGGCGAGTCAGGCTCCCGACCAAGCAAAGCTATTTTTATCGTGGGGTGAATTCGAGCGCTTATGAAAGAAATTCCCATTCCGTACGTCCGCGCGAACCAGGCCGGCATTGTCCTGCTGGTTGCGCTTGCGGTAGCGCTGCGCCAGCCGTCGCTGATCGCCGCCTTGTGGGCGGTTCAAGTGCTCGGCTTATGGCAGGGCATTCGCGCCAACCTGATCGTGCAGCTCGCCGCCCCGCTGCTTCGCAGCCGTGTCGCAGGAGCCCGCACCGAATCGCGGGAGCTGCTGCGGTTCAACAGCGCCGTAGCCGTCCTGCTGCTGACCTTGTCGCTGCTAGCGTTCTGGGTGAATCCGGGCGGCTGGCTCGGATACGTCCTCGCCGGCATCGTGGCGCTTGCCGCGCTCGCGGCTCTATGCGGTTTTTGTTTCGGCTGCTTCCTGTATTACCGGTTCAAGCGCCTCCGCAAATAACCGAGGTTACAGACATACAAAAAGCTTTCACCGCAGAGTCTGCGTGAAAGCTTTTTTGCCGTTATGCCTTACCAGGGCAGCACATAGAAATAGACGGAGCAAAAGTGGCAGATGCTTCCTCCCAGCACGAACACGTGCCATACGGTGTGGGCGTAAGGGAGCTTGCGCCATAAATAAAAGACTGTACCGACCGTATACAGCAGGCCTCCGGCGACCAGCCAGTCGATTCCGGCTGCGGGAAGCTGTTCCTGCAGCGGACGGAATGCAAACATGACCATCCAGCCCATCGCGATATAGAACAGGGTCGAGAGGACGTTAAAACGCTTGACGAAAAACAGCTTGAACACAATGCCCAGCAGCGCAAGTCCCCATACGACGCCGAATAAGCTCCACCCCAGAGGGCTGCGAATCGTCACGAGCAAGAACGGGGTATAGGTGCCTGCGATGAGCACGTAGATGGCCGAGTGGTCCATAATTTCGAACAGATCGATCCAGCGCGCCTTGCGGGCGCTATGCAGCAAGGTGGAGCAGACGTACAGCAGAATGAGCGAGACGCCGAATACGGTAAAGCTGACGATATGCCAGACCGTGCCGTTCTGCAGCGAATGAAGCAGCAGCAGAACGAGAGCCGCGACGCTGAGCGCGGCGCCGATGCCGTGGCTGATGGCATTGGCCCGCTCTTCTTTCCAAGACGAAAAAGTCATTGCATTCATCTCCCGTCGGTTGATGGATTTTTTCCATTATAACCCGCGACCGGAGAAATGACCAACTCTTAGTACCAGCCCGCAACCGGGATCGGAAAGCCTCGGGGCGATTCGTTCCCCGGCTCGTTTGGAATGAGCCTCAGCTCGGGAGTGTCGCGAACTCCTTCCGCGAACAGCTCGAACGATACGCGGGGAAAATCCGCTTGCAATACAACGACGTTGCCGTCTACTTGAATGACGCGGATCGCAAGCTCCAGCGGCTGTCCGCCGGCGACACAGCGGTAATGCCAAGGTTCCGCGGCGGATTCGGCATCCACGCGTTTGTTGAATTCCAGCACCGCGAGTTGGCGGTCCGGGCGCTGGACTCGCAGCACCCGGGGCGGTTCCCGGTACATTGGCAGGCCTATGGAATACTCGTAGGCCGTCCAGAACCGGTAACCGAGCTCACCCGCCGATTTGGCGAACTCCCGGATCCAGGTCCGGCTGCGTCGCATCCGGGCCTGCGAGCCGATATCCGTCTGGATGCCCAGCGGTATGCCCGGATGAACGGCACGGATGCTTTCCGCGAAGGGCCGGTAATGTCTTATGTAATCGGGCGGCAGATGCACCCGCATCCAGTCGGGCCAATGGGTCTGAAGTATGTGGGCGTCCGGGCGGACCGTCCGGATCATTTCAACCGCATCCACGCCCTGATACTCGCGAAGCGCTCCGACGGGGTCTTGACCGGCGTCCACCGCAAGGGACCACGTTGCGACTTTGATATCGGGTCTCGTTTCACGGACCCCGCCGGCTCCGTTGATCAGCTCGTTCAGAAACGCGTTCACCGCCTGTACCCGAAATTCGATCCACAGCAAGTAACGCCCGCGGTCCTTTTTGTAGTACAGCGGAGAGGAGGAGTAACGAAATTCCGGCATGTCGCTGCCGCTGAATTGCTTGAACGCCGCCCGGGCATACGGGCCGACATCGCCGTACACGCCGCTTGCGAGTCCGTTCCACTCGGGAAAATACGGCTCGGCCACCTCAAAGCCCGTAAACGGATGCGTGCGGACGAGATGGGCAGCCGCCGCTTTTTTCCATGCCACATAGCGGTGGCTGAAAGGGGATAGCCGGGTAAATCCGTCGTCGACCGGCTTCAGCAGCGTCATTTGCCACTCCGGCCAATCCGGAGGCAAATTTTCGGTCGTGTACGTCCCGTTGCCGATCACCATCGCCCAGACGTCCATGCCGCGCTCGCGAAGCGCCGCTACGAGCCTGCCGTTCACCCGGGTTTCATCCGTCACAAAATAGCGCACGGTACGGAATCCGGCAAGTTCCAGCTCGGAGGCGACGCTTTCGGGGGAACGGCCGAGATAATAAGCAAAGGTCGGATCGATTTGAATCGTAGGCCGACTCGGGGGGCGGACAGACATGCGTATCCCTCGCTTTCCTTCATACATAGCGATAACCGATTTCTTCTAGAATCGTTTCCTTCCATAGTACGCTCCATGCTCCGCGGATTCAAATTAGAAGTCCGCGGATGCTTACGGAACGCAGCCCTTTTGCCGCCTTTCAAGAGCCGTATGGTTCCAAAGCCTTCGGATTATTTATATGAGCCGGATAGCAGAAAAATTTGCCAAACGGCCTTTTTATTGTTGCCAGCCACACTTGATCAACCCATAAAGAAACGCCTCTCGCATGCGAGAGGCGTTAAGTCCGCGGAGATCGGATGGTTATACGGTGCCGTCTTTCGGTTTGCCATGATCAACAATAATGCCGACGAGAACGAGAACAGCGCTTACTCCATTTGCGATATCGTTAATGAGATTATCGGGGATGTCGTATCCGAAGCTGCCCAAGGCAAGCTTCGCGCCACCAAGAATACCTAGAATGAGCGCTGGCTTTTTCCATTTTTCACGCATAGGCCCAACCTCCTTTTCGATGGACTCCATATATTCATATGAATCTTCAAAAAAAGAGGAGTGGACTACGGAAGAAAAAGGGTATTGTCCAAGTTCATGTGGACGTCAAGCGCCGGGTCAGTCCCCAGAACAGCAGCGCGAGACCGCTTATGGCCGCGCCCAGCAGACAGACGCCGGTCCAACCGGCCCGCGCGTACATGAGCGTCGAGGAAATCGAGCCGACAGCGCTGCCGATCGAATAGAAGATCATGTACGCGCCGGCGAGACGGCTGCGGGCTTCCGGGCGCACGTTGTAAATCATGCTCTGATTGGTGACGTGCACGGCTTGCACCGCGAGATCGAGGAGAACCACTCCGGCGATCAGGGCCCACAGGGAGCGTTCGGTCAGACTGATCGGCAGCCACGAAACCAGCAGCAGCATGAGCGCGATACCGGTGGTCTGCTGTCCCGTGCCCCGGTCTGCGAGCCGTCCCGCACGCGCCGCCGCCAACGCTCCCGCTACGCCCACGAGCCCGAACGATCCGATCGCGGTATGGGAAAGCGACAGCGGCGGCGAGCTGAGCGGCAGCACGAGCGAGGTCCATAGCACGCTGAACGAGGCGAAAATAAGCATCGCGAGAATACCGCGAATGCGCAGCACCGGCTCCTGCACGAATAAAGCGAATACGGAGCGCAGCAGCTGCGGATACGTCATCGGTACCTTTCCGTGATCTTTACGCGGCAGCACCCGGAACAGGAGCCCGGCCATGAGCACCGTCAATCCGGCTGAGACGAAATATACCGAACGCCAGCCTGCGAGATCGGTCAGCGTCCCGGCGACGGTTCGGGCAAGCAGAATGCCGATCACCACGCCGCTCGTTACCAGGCCGACGACCCGGCCCCGCTCGGAGGGCGCAGCCAACGTCGAAGCGTAGGCCACAAGCGTCTGCGTCACTACGGCAAGCAGGCCGACCGCACCCATGCCCGCGAGCAGTACGGCGGCGGTAGAGGCGGTGCCGACCGCAATAAGCGCCAATACGGACAACAGCATTTGGCCGACGATCAGCTTCCGGCGGTTCACCAGATCGCCGAGCGGGACGAGCATTAGCAGTCCCAGCGCATAGCATATCTGAGTGGCCGTGATGACAACGCCCACTGCTGCGCGGTCAATGCCAAGCTCGCTTGCCATCGCGTCGAGCAGCGGCTGCGCATAGTAGACGTTGGCGACGGCAAGCCCGCAGGCGATGGCAAACAATAGCGCGACGGAACGGGACATCGCCGGCGCAGAAGCCGGTTCCTCTGCGGCCAAGCCTCCATGCGGCGTCTTCGGCCTTGCCTTGCTGCGGTCCTCATCAAGACCCCCCGCCTTTTTTTCATGCCTATCCATCGTTTTTACCTCCTGACAAGTAAGAATATTATGTACCAAAAAGTATATTATACCGATTGGTATGTAATTTGCTTCGTAAATATAACTCTCGTGCAGGGCTGCTGTCAAGAGGCCGAATGGCCGGGAAACGTGCTGAAATTCCAGCAAAACGCGTCTGGTGAACGCCTGTGGAATTTGACAATGGCGGCTTCAAGGCCTAAAATCATAGTATACTAATCGATATGAAACGAGGCTATTCTTATGGTACGGCCAAGGGCGTTTGACGAAGACAAGGCTTTGGATGCCGCGATGCGGCTATTTTGGGAGAAGGGGTACGAAGCGACTTCTTTAAGCGATCTCACGTCCGGAATGGGCATACAGCGCCCAAGCCTTTATTCGGCCTTCGGAGACAAGAAGGAGCTGTTCGAAGCTGCGCTGCGCAAATATACGCACGCTCACTCCTCTTACGTCCGGTTCAAGCTGCAAAACGCTTCATCCGTCAAGGAAGCGTTCCGGTCCTATTTTGAAGGGATTGCGGCGGAAGCGGAGGAGAAAGGGCCCAACAAGGGATGCTTCTGCATCAACGTCATGGTGGAGCTTGCGCCGCATGACGCCAAATTCGAGGTTCTCACCAGAGAGCATCAGATGTATCTGGCTGCCCTGTTTCAAGAAGCGATCGAACGCGGAATACAGTCAGGAGAGCTGAAGCAAGTCGGCAGCGCCAAGGCGTTGGCCCACACTTTGCTCGTGTCGGTCATCGGACTTACCGTGCTGATGAAATCCCGTCCCGAACGTTCGGTTGCGGAACATTTTATCGCGACGATTCTTGAATTGTTGAAGTAACTTGACCGGTCAAAATTTTAATGATAAAAATTACGATTAATTGACAAGGCCGAGCGGACGGAGTAAAATTTGAAAAAAAGTAGGGCAACAACCTGACTTGCGAACATAAAAGGAAAGCGGTGTAGCGACTTGAAGGAAGAACGATCGGTTCCGGTTCATATTTTGACCGGATTTTTGGGCAGCGGCAAGACGACGCTGCTGACCCGGGCGCTGGATTATTATAAGCTGAGCGGCAGGAAGCCCGCCGTTCTGATGAACGAGCTGGGCGACGTGAACCTGGACGGGATGCTCGTGGACGAGGACGTGCCGATGACCGAAATGCTCGGCGGCTGCATCTGCTGTACGATTCGTGGCGATCTGGGCATGGAGCTGAAGCAACTGGTCGAGGAGCATCGACCGGACGTCGTGTTTGTGGAATGCACAGGAGCGGCCAACCCGATCGAGATGTTGGACGGTGTCACGGATGCTTCGCTCCTGACGAAAGTGGAGCTGAAGTCGGTCATTACGGTCGTCGATGCGGCGCAGCTCAGCGAGCGCTCGCACAGTCCGGTGGGCAAAACGTTCCGGCTCATGCAGGATCAAATCCGCTGCGCGACGCGCATTTTGCTGAACAAGACGGATCTTGTGCCCCCGAGGGAGCTCGTGCGTCTGGATACGCTGATCCGGGAACTGAATCCGGCAGCCCCGATTCTGCCGACCGTGCGCTGCGAGATCGAGCTGTCCTTGTTCGACCGCCTTGAAGGCGGCGTAGCGGAGCGGCACCAGGCGGCTTCCGCTTGCGGCTGCGGACATGAGCATGCCGACGGCGGAGCCTGCGGAACCGTAGGTCACGATCATGACCACGAGCGCGGAAGCGATGCACATCACCACAGCCATGAGCATGTGATGGTCTATACGCATTACTTCGCACGGCCGGTGGACAGCGAGCAGTTTGAAGCGCTGATCGGACGGCTCCCGCAGGAAATTTACCGGGCCAAAGGCATTTTGCGGTTCACCGATACGGTCAGTCCGTTCCTGTTCCAATATGCGTACCGCGAGATGGATTTCGTGAAAATAGCGCCGAAGGAAGAGCTGCCCAGCGTGGCGGTGTTTATCGGCGAGCACTTTGACCGGTCTTCTCTGGCGGCTGAACTGGCGGCTCTGGAAGGGCGGTAACCTTGACTCCCGCTGCGGATTCAGGCATTATTAGTAGTATCCGATAGCGTATTCATAGGGAAGAGGTAGTTATGGGAAATCACGTGCATGAGGTTCAGTCGACCGTTCAAGATATTTTGAAGGCCATGTCGGCCAAAGGCTGGCGCATCACCGACCAACGGAAGAGCCTTGCCGCCTTGTTCGCCGAATCGACCGGCTATTTGTCCCCCAAGGACGTTTATGACTATATGAAGCAGCCTTATCCCGGCGTCAGCTTCGATACGGTGTACCGCAACCTGCGCCTGCTGAGCGAGATGGGTGTTCTGGAACAAATTTACTTAAACGACGGACTGAAGTTCCGCGCCCGCTGCCAGTCGCACCACCATCATCATCTCATTTGCATGAACTGCGAGAAAACGGTGCCTTTCGAATTTTGCCCGATGAAGCAGATCGACAATCTGCCGTCCGATTTTCAAATCGTCAACCACCGGTTTGAAATTTTGGGCTATTGCGGCGACTGCGCGCCTGCGGAATCCCGCGAAGCAGGAACGGAAAAACATTAATACAGCCAGGCTGCCATCATGGAAGACAGTGTACCCGCGAAGGGGCGCTGTCTTTTGTTTAAAGAGAAAAGAAATGGAGAGTGAGTTCGTCTATGCATTTCCGGCATGTGCTCGAATCCGATTACATACCTGTTATCTCCGTGATCGACGATTGGTGGGGCGGCCGGCCGATGGCCGACATGCTGCCGAAGCTGTTTTTTCAGCATTTTCAAGATACAAGCTTTGTAGCCGAGCAGGACGGTCAAATCATCGGCTTTTTAATCGGCTTTGTCTCCCAGACGTACCCGGAGCAGGCCTATATTCATTTCATCGGCGTACATCCGGAGCATCGGAAAGACGGCATCGCCAAACGCCTGTACGGGAAGTTCTTCGACAAGGCTCGTGAGAAGGGATGCGAGATCGTGCGCTGCGTCACGTCGCCGGTCAATAAAACATCCATTGCCTTTCATACCCGCATGGGCTTCCGGATGGATAAGGGAACTGCCGAGGTAGACGGGGTGCAGGTTACGGCCAATTATGACGGGAAAGGGCAAGACCGGGTGTTGTTTGTCAAGGAATTGCGGCCGTAAAAGCGGAATTGCACGGACTGGAAGGGGAAGCGAACTTGTCATTGTATTGCGATTATCCGAAGCATTCGCGGCAAAACGTATTTTCGCGGGATGCGGAGGGGACCTATTTTGCTTATTTATCCAATCGGGGAAAATGCCTGTCCCATCTTTCGGACGATCTAAGCGACTTTGATTACCACAACCGTGAATTATCCAAAGCGATGCCCATGGGGTACACCGGGCTGACGATCTTGGAACGGGCATTTTTGATGGATTCGGACGGGCTTCAAGATTGGCCTGTGAACCATACGGGAGAAATGTACGTTCTGCGGAACGAGGCCGTGCCTATGGAGTATTGGAAGCCGGAAACACAACAATACCATCTCCACTTGGCGTCCTTTTCAGGCCCGACGGGAGCTGCCGAGGCGAAAAACTATTGCACAGCAATATTTGAAAAGATGATTCGGAGCCAAATCGATTTAAACGGTGCAATCTTGGTAGGGGCTGTCGTTGTGGAGCAATATTATTGGCACTAGTCTGGGAAGAGCCGCAGCAAAGGGAAAATTCAACGCGAAACGGGGAGCGATCTGGCTCCTCTTTTTTTATGACTGAACAGTGAAAAAATCCCAAAAAAAGCGATTGACAGGACACAGGGCCGATGCTAATATACTGACATAACTAAGTAAGTTTATCGGAATTATTAGTTAGTCACCGGACAACCGGAACGCCATATAATGAGCTGTGGGCGATTGACCCGCCCCTCCGATCCGATAAACGGAAATTATAAGCATAATTGATAAATGGGGAGAGAAAAGGTTATGCGCGCTCACACAAATCACGTGCTACGGTTGTTCGGTAAATGGTCATTATTCAGCGTACTTACGATATCGCTCGTCGGGCTGACGGCTTGCGGCGGCGCCAAACCGGATTCGGGCGGGGCAGCCCCGGCTCCCGGTGACGGCACGAAGCCTGCGGCTTCTGCGGCAAAGCCGATCGAGCTGCTTAACGTCTCGTACGACCCGACGCGCGAGCTGTATCAAAGCTACAATAAAACGTTTGCCGCCTATTGGAAAAAGACGAAGGGGCAGGACGTCACCTTCAAGCAGTCGCACGGCGGCTCCGGCAAACAGGGACGTTCGGTCATCGACGGGTTGGAAGCGGATGTGGTGACGCTCGCGCTGGCCTACGACATCGACGCGGTTCAGCAAGCGGGACTCATTCAAGCGGATTGGCAGAAGAAGCTGAAAAACAACAGCTCCCCGTATACTTCGACCATCGTCTTCCTCGTAAAGAAAGGCAACCCGAAGGGCATCAAGGATTGGGACGATCTGATCAAGCCGGGCGTGCAGGTCATTACGCCGAACCCAAAAACGTCCGGCGGCGCCCGTTGGAACTATGTGGCCGCTTGGGGCTACGCCTACCAGAAGAACAATAAAGACGAAGCCAAGGCGAAAGAGTTCGTGCAGCAGCTGTTCAAAAACGTGCCGGTGCTCGATTCCGGCGCGCGCGATGCGACCACGACCTTCGTCCAGCGCGGCATCGGCGACGTGCTGATCGCCTGGGAGAACGAAGCGTATCTGTCCATCAACGAGTTTGGCAAAGACAAATTCGAGATCGTCACACCTTCGATCAGCGTGCTTGCCGAGCCTCCGGTCGCCGTCGTCGACAAAGTAGTCGACAAGAAAGGCAGCCGCGAAGTGGCGCAGGCGTATCTGGACTATTTGTACTCGGAGGAAGGGCAGGAGATTGCGGCCAAAAACTATTACCGTCCGCGTCTGGAGTCGGTCGCGAAGAAGTACGAGAGCCAGTTCTCCAAAGTAAACCTGTTTACCATCGATGACGAGCCGTTCGGGGGCTGGGCGAAAACGCAAAAGACGCATTTTAGCGACGGCGGCGTATTCGACCAAATCTACAAACCGTAACAGACAGGGAGAGAATAGACGATGGCCAAAGCTTGGAAAAAGCGCAGTATTTTACCCGGATTCGGTTTATCGATGGGTTTTACTGTTTTGTACTTGAGTTTAATCGTTCTGTTTCCCTTGTCGGCCATTTTCATTAAAAGCTCCGGGATGGGCTGGGAGGCGTTCTGGCATACGATTACCGACCCCCGGGTCATCGCTTCCTACAAAGTCAGCTTCGGCACGGCGTTTGGGGCCGCGCTCGTCAATTCGGTGTTCGGCTTCATCGTCGCCTGGGTGCTGGTCCGGTACTCGTTTCCGGGCAAAAAAATCGTCGACGCGCTCGTCGATTTGCCCTTTGCGCTGCCGACGGCCGTCGCCGGGATCGCCCTGACAACGATCTATTCGCAGAACGGCTGGGTCGGCAAGCTGCTGGAGCCGCTGGGGATCAAAATCGCCTTTACGCCGCTCGGCATCATGCTTGCGCTGACGTTCATCGGCATTCCGTTCGTCGTCCGGACGCTTCAGCCGGTAATGGAAGAGTTGGAGAAGGAGGTCGAGGAAGCGGCGGTGAGCCTCGGCGCAAGCCGCTGGAAGACGTTCGTCCGCATCCTGTTCCCTGAGCTGCTGCCTGCGCTGCTGACCGGCTTTACGCTGGCGTTCGCCCGGGCGGTGGGGGAGTACGGTTCGGTCGTGTTCATCTCCGGCAATATGCCGATGAAGACCGAGATCGCGCCGCTCCTGATCATGACGAAGCTGGAGCAGTACGATTACGCCGGCGCGACGGCAATCGCCTTGGTCATGCTGGTCATTTCCTTCGTGACGCTGCTCGTCATCAATCTGCTGCAATGGCGGGCGAACCGCCATGTCACATCGGCATAAGCCGGGGAGGAGAGGAAGACTATGGCCGGTTACGTAGCCACCGCAGTGAAATCGGGTTCGGCCGCTGCCGAACGTCCGCGTCACATTACCGAGCCCCGGATCGTGAAATGGGCGCTCATTGCCGTCGCACTGTTGTTTTTGGGGTTTTTGCTCATTCTGCCTTTGGTCAGCGTCTTCGTCGAAGCGTTCCGCAAAGGCTGGGAGGTGTACGCGGCTTCGCTGATCGAGTCCGATGCGGCCGCCGCCATTCGCCTGACGCTGCTCGTCGCCGTCATCGCGGTGCCGCTTAACCTGCTGTTCGGGCTGGCGGCGGCATGGGCGATCACGAAGTTCCAATTTAAAGGAAAAAATCTGCTGATCACGCTCATCGACCTGCCGTTTGCGGTGTCCCCGGTGATCTCGGGCTTGATCTTCGTCCTGCTGTTCGGCGCGAAAGGTTGGTTCGGCCCGTGGCTGCAGGAGAACGATCTCAAGATCATTTTCGCGCTGCCGGGCATCGTGCTCGCCACGGTATTCGTCACCTTCCCGTTCGTCGCCCGGGAGCTGCTGCCGCTGATGCAGGCTCAAGGGACGCTGGAGGAAGAGGCCGCCGTGACGCTCGGCGCCAAAGGGTGGCGCATCTTCTGGAAGATCACGCTGCCCAACATCAAGTGGGGGCTGCTGTACGGGGTTATCCTGTGCAACGCCCGTGCCATGGGCGAATTCGGCGCCGTATCGGTTGTCTCCGGTCATATTCGCGGATCGACGAACACGATGCCGCTGCATATACAGATACTGTACAACGAATATAATTTTGCCGGCGCGTTCGCCATGGCGTCTTTGCTCGTCCTGCTTGCGGTGGTCACTCTCGTCGTCAAAAGCGTCATCGAGTGGAAGCACCATCAGCAGCAGCTCAACAGGGAAGGAGAGACCTGATCATGCACATTGTGGCCAAACATTTGACGAAAAGCTTCGGTAGCTTTCAGGCGACCAAAGATGTCAGCTTTGAGATTGAAAAAGGGAAGCTGATCGGTCTGCTCGGACCGAGCGGGGGCGGGAAAACGACGATCCTTCGCATGCTTGCCGGACTGGAGGAGCCGGATTCGGGCGACATTCTCTTTCACGGGCAAAAGGTCAACTCGCTTCCGCCGCAAGCGCGCGGCATCGGCTTCGTATTCCAGAGCTACGCGCTGTTCCGCCACATGAGCGTGTTCGACAACATCGCCTTCGGACTGACGGTTCAGAAGCGCAGCAAGGCTCAGATTAAGCAGCGCGTGCTGGAACTGATCGAGCTGACCGGCTTGGCGGGGCTGGAGAAGCGGCTGCCGCACCAGCTTTCCGGCGGACAGCGGCAGCGTGTCGCCTTTGCCCGCGCCATCGCGCCCGAGCCGCAGCTGCTGTTGCTGGATGAGCCGTTTGCCGCCATCGACGCCAAAGTACGCAAAGAGCTGCGCACCTGGCTGAAGGAGATGATCGACCGCGTCGGCATTACGACCATCTTTGTCACGCACGACCAAGAGGAAGCCGTCGAGGTGGCCGATCAGATCATGATCATCAACCAAGGCCGTCTGGAGCAGCAGGGCACGCCAATTGAAATTTACAAGCAGCCGGAAACGCCGTTTGTGGCGAATTTCATCGGCGAATCGAATCAGCTGGGAGACGCCACGGCGCTCAAAGGCTTCCCGGCTGCCGGGGCGATCGAGGGCGCAAAAGCGATTATCCGTCCCGAGTTTATCGAGGTCGGCTTCCCCGGCGAGCTGCCTTTCCCGTCCGCAGCCGAGCAGGGCGTCGTCAAGAACGTTTACTTCCGCGGAACGAATTGGCAGATCGAAGTGACGCTCGGCAGCGAGAAGCTGTTCGCTTACCGCTCGCTGGAGCTGCCGCAGCTTCATGCCGGAGACCGGGTGAGCGTGTTGATTCACCGCTTGTACCTGTTCAACGAAAACGAACATCTGACATTGGAAAACAGTTTAAAAACCGACCCGATGCCGGTGCATATTTAAAAATCTATGTGCCCAGAGGGATCGGTGCGCACGCGCAGCGTCACATAAGCGACGGACACCGAAGAGGTCCGCAGAAAGGGGGAGTCGATGATGGAACACCACATTACGATACGAAGCGAACCATACGAACTGGCGGCCACCCTCCATTATCCGCCGGCGGAAGAGGAGGGCGGAAAAGGCTGCGGGTCGGGCCGTTATCCGATCATCATCATATGCCACGGCTTCGTCGGCACGCGAATCGGCGTCAACCGCTTGTTCGTCCTGGCGGCGCGGGAATTTGCCCGTCATGGCTACATGGTGCTCCGTTTCGACTACGGCGGCTGCGGCGAGAGCACGGGCGACTACGGCGCCGGAGGCTTGAATGCGCTGATCGACCAGACGCGCATCGTCCTCGATTACGCGCTCGATATCGACTGCGTCGACCCGCAGCGGGTCGTGCTGCTCGGACACAGCCTCGGCGGAGCCGTCGCCATCCTGACCGCCGCCCGGGACAAACGGGTGAAATCGCTCGTGCTCTGGTCGGCCGTCGCGTATCCGTTTAACGACATCGTGAACATCACAGGGAAGAAAACGTACGAGACAGCCGTTCAATGCGGCTCGGCGGATCATCTCGGCTATGCGCTGCAGCCGGTTTTCTTCGAATCATTGTCGCAGCACCAGCCGTTCGAGCAGCTTCGCAAATTTAACGGCGACGTCCTGCTCGTTCACGGTACGGCAGATGACGTGATTCCCGTCGATTACTGCTTTTTGTACCAGAAGCTGTTCTGGCTGCGCAGCCAGGGGCAGTGCGAGAAAGAAATTATTTTCCAGGCCGATCATACATTTACGGGCAGTCTGGCCAAAGAGCAGTTGTTGACCAAAACAAGGGATTGGCTGTTGTACATCGACAAACGCAAAAACGAGTGGAACGACTGGACGATTTGACGGGAATACGCATTTTTTTTAACATACAATACCAACTTAACACATAGGAATAAAAAACATTAAATCTGGAGGGATTAGGATGGCTAAGCCGCTCGATGTGGATGAACTTTGGACGAAACGCATCCTTCAAAGTGTCAACGGACTCGAATACGGTACGGTGCAGATCGTCGTGCATGACGGACGAATCGTGCAAATCGAACGTACGGAACGCAAACGTTTTGAATCGGATTCGGCAACCCAGCGCCATCTGCCCGAACAAAAACAACATAAGCGCACCCCTTGATGCGAAAGGGTCCACCGAACCGCTGGAGACCTCCCGAACTGCATGGCACATTGCCGCGCGTTCGCCGGAGGTCTCTTTCTTATTTCGCTTTATAATGAATAAAAGGAGTGTATGACTATGGCTAAACTTGTTATTATTTCCGGCAGTCCGTCCCCGGCTTCCCGGCTGAACGGCGTACTGCAATCGATTGAATCGGTATTGCAGCAGGAAGGGCTGCGTCCGGAGTGGATTCGCGTCCACGAGCTGCCGCCCGAGGATTTGGTATACACGAGGTTCGACAGCCCGGTCATTATTGCGACCAACCGGCTCATCGAGCAGGCAAACGCGGTCGTCGTAGCGACTCCGATCTACAAAGCAGCCTATACCGGCGTATTGAAAGCTTTTCTGGATCTCATTCCGCAGCGGGGACTCGAAGGCAAAGTGATCCTGCCGGTCGCCATCGGCGGCTCGGCCGCGCACCTGCTGGCGATCGATTATGCGCTGAAACCGGTGTTGTCGGCGCTCGGGGCGCGCAATCAGCTGCAAGGCGTGTATGCGCTGGATACGCAGGTGAAGCGCAAGGAGGAAGGCGGGTTCGAGGTGGCCGAGGAGCTGGAGGCACGGCTTCGCCAGTCCGCGCTGGATTTTACGCAAGAGGCGCGGCTGTACGCGGAACGGACGGTCCAGGGCCAGGGAGCCGTCGTATGAGACGGAAGCTGGGGGCGAGATCGTTCGCATTGGCTTTGCTGGCAGGGCTGCTGGCAGCCGCTGCAGCCGGCTGCGCGGCGGCGGCCAAGTCCGGTCCGGGCGGAACCGCAGGAGCCGCCGGCGGGAAGGATGAAAAAGTGAAGCAGGTGCGGATTGGGTACCAGAAATACGGCACCGTGAACTTTCTGAAGGCGCAAGGGAAGCTTGATCAAAAACTGCAAGAGGCGGGCTACGCCGTGACGTGGACGGAATTTCCCGGCGGTCCGCAGCTGCTTGAGGCGCTCAATGTGGGCAGCATCGATTTCGGGCATACGGGCGAAGCGCCCCCGATCTTCGCGCAGGCGGCCGGAGCGCCCTTGGTTTATTTGGCGTATGAGCAGGCAAGACCGGCCAGCGAAGCGATTGTCGTGCCTGAAGCGTCCCCGATTCAAAGCGTCAAGGATTTGAAGGACAAAAAGGTCGCTTTAAACAAAGGGTCCAACGTTCATTATTTGCTCGTGAAGCTGCTTGAGCAAGCCGGTTTGAGCTATTCCGACGTTCGTACGGTGTTTCTGCCTCCGGCCGATGCCAGAGTCGCTTTCGAGCGGGGCGGCGTTGACGCTTGGGTCATTTGGGACCCGTATTTCGCCGCCGTGCAGACGTCCGCCAAGGCAAGAGTATTGGCGGACGGGAAAGACGTGGTGTCCAACCATGAGTTTTATTTGGCTTCCCGCCCGTTTGCCGAGCGGAACAAAGAGATCACCGCCGTCCTGTTGGAGGAATTGAACAAGGTCGGTGCCTGGGTGAAGGCGAATCCGCAGGAGGTGGCGCAGCTCTTGTCGCCGCAGCTTGGTATCGATATTCCGTCGCTGGAGCTCGCCATGGGAAGGCGCGATTACGGCTTGCTGCCGATCAACGGGCAAGTGATCGCCGAGCAGCAGCGCGTGGCGGATACGTTTCTGCAAATTGGGCTCATCCCCAAAGCGATCAAGGTGAGCGAAGCGTTGTTAGACTCGCAACAATAACCCTGAAAGGAGGACGGACGATGGAAGTGTTCTGGTTTATCCCGACCCACGGAGACGGCCGTTACTTGGGCACGTTGAAGGGAGCCCGCGCCGTTGATTTTTCGTATATGAGTCAAATCGCCCAGGCGGCCGACCGGCTCGGATACGGAGGCGTGCTGCTGCCGACGGGGAAATCGTGCGAAGACGCATGGACCGTCGCCTCGGCTCTCGTGCCGCAGACCAAGCGCCTCAAGTTTTTGGTTGCCATTCGCCCGGGACTGATGTCGCCGATGCTGTCGGCCCGCATGGCTGCCACGCTGGACCGTCTGTCCGGCGGGCGGCTGCTGATCAACGTGGTCACCGGCGGCGATCCGGTGGAAAATGCCGGAGACGGCTTGTTCCTCGATCATACGTCGCGTTATGAGCTGACGGATGAATTTTTGCATATATGGCGGAAGGGGCTGGAGGGCGGGGAAGTCACCTTCGAGGGTGACTATTTGACAGTCAAGGGCGGTACGCTGCTGTACCCCTCGCTGCAAAAGCCGCATCCTCCGCTTTATTTCGGCGGATCCTCCGACATTGCCCAGACGATTGCCGCCGAACATATCGACGTGTACTTGACTTGGGGCGAGCCGCCGGCTCAGGTCGAGGGCAAAATCAAGCGCGTGCGCAAGCTGGCGGAAGCGAAGGGGCGGCAGGTGAGGTTCGGCATCCGGCTCCACGTGATCGTCCGGGAGACGGAGCAGGAGGCTTGGAACGCAGCCAACGAGCTGATCCGCTATGTGGATGACGAGACGATCGCGCAAGCGCAGCAGGTGTTCGCCCGTTTCGACTCCGTCGGGCAGCGCCGGATGGCGGAACTGCACAGCGGGAAGCGCGAAGGGCTGGAGATCAGCCCGAACCTGTGGGCCGGAATCGGCTTGGTACGCGGCGGAGCCGGAACAGCGCTCGTCGGAGACCCCGAGACGGTGGCGGCCCGGATGAAACAATATGCGGAGCTCGGCATCGACACATTTATTTTATCCGGTTACCCGCATCTGGAAGAAGCTTACCGGATGGCGGAGCTGGTGTTCCCGCTGCTGTCGTTGAAGCAGGAAGCCGCAGCCGCCGGCGTTTCCTCGGCAAGTCCGTTCGGCGAAATTATCGCCAACAACGACCTGCCAACTAACCAAGGCCCCATATTCATCAAAGAAAACGAGGTGCAAGCCGATGAAGGCCGCATTCCGCGACTCGCGCGCTAAAGGCTGGCTGCCCTGGCTCGTCCCGGTCGCCATTGTGCTGATATGGCAGGTTCTCGGACAGATCGGCATCATCTCGACACGCATTTTGCCGACGCCTTTGCAGGTCATCCAGGCCTTCATTCCGCTCGCCGAAAAGGGCACGCTGCTTCAGCATATCGGGATCAGCGCGAAGCGCGCATTGCTCGGCTTTGCCGTCGGCGGGGGAATCGGCCTGGCGCTCGGACTCGCAAACGGAGTGTCGCCGCTGCTGGAGAAGCTGACCGACTCGTCCATGCAGATGATCCGCACCATTCCGCATTTGGCCCTCATTCCGCTCGTCATTCTATGGTTTGGCATCGGCGAAGAGGCGAAGCTGTTTCTGGTCGCGCTGGGCTGCGCCTTTCCGGTTTACCTGAATACATTTCATGGTATCCGCTCCGTCGATCCGGGCTTGATTGAAATGGGCAAAGTTTACGGCTTGCAGGGCCTCCCGCTGTTCTGGCAGGTCATTCTGCCCGGCGCGCTCCCAAGCATTTTGGTCGGGGTGCGTTACGCGCTCGGGATCATGTGGATCACGCTGATCGTCGCCGAGACGATCTCCGCCGATTCGGGCATCGGCTATATGGCGATGCATGCGCGGGAATTCATGCAAATGGACGTCGTGGTGCTCAGCATCATCGTCTACGCCTTGCTTGGGAAGCTGTCGGACGCGATGGCCAAAGGGCTTGAGCGGCGCTGGCTGCAGTGGCACCCGAATTTTAAGAAAGCCTGACCTTGAACTGAAGGAGGGTTCCGTATGAACGCAAGACAAGGCGGCATCCAGCTGAATATCCGCCGTGTGACCAAGCGATTCGGAGATCGCGCCGTACTGAAAGAGATTACGCTCGATTTGAACGCGGGCGAGTTTGTAGCCGTCGTCGGCCG
>NZ_JTHN01000195.1 GCF_001399685.1 Paenibacillus sp. A3 | reverse complement strand
GTCCTGGCTGCCTTGGTCATTCAAGCTTGTCATCAATTAAAGAAAACAATCCCGCAAGAAATGAAAATTATCGGGTATGACGACGTGGGAATCGCATCCTTGGTATGGCCCCGCCTGACATCCATAAGGCAGCCTATTCGGGAAATGAGCGAATGCGCCATTGAATTGATTGCAAAGCTGCTCCAAGGGGAAGAGGTCTCTATGATAAATTCGTTTCCGGTCACGCTTATACAGCGGGATACGACATGAATTTTGAATGGGAATTTGACGAGGGATAAACAAAATAGCGGGCGCGTGGCTTCGGGACAGAAGCCGGCATCCGGTTGCGCCCTTGGTGTCAACCGGTTGACACATAATGCGTCATTGCTATCCCAAAATCTTAAAACCGAGGATCGAAATGGGGAGTGAACCGTGCTTCAGGAATCGAATGGAAGGGAACCCGCAATCCGGCTCATAACCAGGGCAGATGATTGCGGCAGCTCTCATTCGGCCAATGTAGGCATCGTAGAAGCTTTAAAGGCCGGATTTTTAAAAAATATTTCTTTAATGGCTCCTTGCCGGTTTATAGAAGAAGCCGCAGAAATGCTGATCGGACATGAAGATGTTTGCTTTGGCTTACATGCGACTTTGAACGCAGAATGGGATCAAGTGAAGTGGGGGCCTGTTCTGCCGGTTTCCCAAGTCTCTACCTTAGTCGATGGGAACGGAATGTTTACGCCTTCTCCGCAAGTATTTGAGGCGCAAAAGCCTGATTTGGACGAGATCATGCTTGAGATTCAGGCGCAACTGGATAAGCTTAGACGGTTGGGGTTCCGAATCACTTATGTCGATACCCACATGTTTCCGGAGTACCATGTGCCTGGTATGGAAGAGCGCATGACGGAATGGGCGGATAAAGAAGGATTGTTATACTGGAATCGTTTTTGCTCTTCTTTACGGCGGGTAGAAGAAACGGATCATCTTCTTGATGATATCTTTTCGCGCCTTAGAGCCGCTGATAAGGGACAATATTTATATGTTGGTCATCCGGCGATCGATACCTGTGAAATGAGAATGCTGGGAAACAAACATATTTCCGGGGGGGAGCTTGCCGCTAGCAGGGTGTTGGAGGCGAAGCTTTTCACCGATCCGCGAATCCTGAAGCTATGCAAGGAGAAAGGAATCGTTCCCATTCGATACGATGAAGCATCCGTGGTAACGGAGAAGCTGCCCCCGCTTGATGAATGGTTTTTCTAGTGATAGCACCGAACCAAAACAGCGGCTGTCTGATACAAGGAGGAGCTTTGATGGCCGTTACGATAAAAGATATCGCAGAAAAAGTAGGGGTTTCGGTTACGACAATTTCCCGGGTGTTAAACAACCGGGGATATTTAAGCGACGACCTGAAGAAAAAAGTGCACGAAGCCATGGAAGAGATGAACTACCAGCCTAACGAGCTGGCACGTTCATTATCGCGCAAAAAATCGAATGTTATTGGTCTCATTATACCGGACATCTCCCATCCGTTTTTTGGGCAAATCACAAAGCATATCGAATATTACGCCTACAAGCACGGCTATAAGCTGATGCTCTGCAATTCTTTGCTTAATAAAAAAAAGGAGAAGGAGTATATCGATTTGCTAAGAGCCAGCCAAGTGGATGGAATTATTATGGGCAGTCATACGATGAGTGTGAAAGAATATACGTCGATCAAGCTTCCGCTGGTCACCCTGGATCGTCAAATTTCCAAGTCCATTCCATGTATTTCGTCAGACAATTATAGCGGAGGAGTGC
>NZ_JTHN01000194.1 GCF_001399685.1 Paenibacillus sp. A3 | reverse complement strand
GGATTTTGACCGAAATAGAGAAACATACGGAGGTGGGGTATCTACTGGAGGAGCGATAGCGTTCGCCTTTGTCTGCGGGAAATACCCGCTGCTAAGCGGCTCCAATTAAAATTTCCTGCAGACAACAGCGACCGGAAGTAGATACCCCACCCCTTCGTAGCCTCTATGCCCTCAATTGAGCACTTTCTCAACACCCTGCCTTCATGGAATGCAGTCTTAATTGAAAAGCCGCATCCCGGCTGTGCGGATCGCAGCAACGATCGCAGCGCAGGGAATGCGGCTTTTTGCGTGCCTCGCTTAACGCTTGCCCGGGTCGTACGGCTCACCGAGCGACGCGGGGGGATAGGCGCGGCCGACGGCGCCCGCCAGCACCAGAATCGTAAGAATGTAGGGGAGCATGTAAATAAACTCCATCGGAATCGCTTGGGAGACCGGGAACAACTGCACGAAGTTTCGGATCGCTTGGGCGAAGCCGAAGAAGATCGCCGCTCCCAAAGCGCCGAACGGATGCCATTTGCCGAAAATCATCGCGGCCAACGCAATGAAGCCTTGCCCCGAAATCGTGTTGTGCGAGAAGTTGCTCGTCGTCGTAAGCGTAATCGTTGCGCCGCCGAGCCCGCCCAGCGCACCGCTCAGCAGCACCCCGATATACCGCATGCGGGTGACGTTCACACCCAGCGTGTCCGCGGCGCCGGGATGCTCGCCGACCGCGCGGAGACGCAGGCCGAACGGGGTTTTGAACAGCACGTACCAGCCTAAAGCGACGGCCGCCAATGCCAAATACGTCGTCGGGTAAGCGGTGAATACGCCGTAGCCCAGCAGCGGGACGGAAGCCAGACCGGGAATGGCGACATTGTGAAACACGGCGTTCAACGTTTCGGTCTGTCCGGAGCCTGCGAACAACATTTTGACGAGATAGACCGTAAATCCGGCGGCCAGAAAGTTAATGACGACGCCGCTGACGACTTGATCGGCCTTGAAGGTGATCGAGGCGACGGCGTGAATGAGCGAGACGAGCATGCTGACCAGGATGGCCGCCAAGAGGCCGATCCAGGGCGCGCCGTCCGCGAAGCCCGCCTGCTCGGCGTACCAGGCCGCGACTGCGGAGGCGAACGCGCCGGAGATCATCAGCCCCTCCAGGCCAATGTTGACGACGCCGGAGCGCTCGGAGAAGATGCCGCCCATGGCCGTAAAAATAAGCGCGGTCGAGAAGACGAGCGTCGTATGGATCAACTCGCCGAGAATGCGAAACGCATCCATCCGGTTACGCCACCTCCCCCGGCTTGCGTCCGGCCCGCAGCGGCTTCAGAAGCCAGCGGATGATCCCGTGCGAGGCGACAAAGAAGATGACGGTGCCGATGATCACGCGGATAATTTCCGGCGGCACGTCCGCGCCGAAGCTCATCCCGGCCGAGCCGTACGTCAACGTGCCGAACAAGACGGCGGCGAGCACGACGCCGAGCGGATGGTTGCCGCCGAGCAGCGCGACGGCGATGCCGTCGAAGCCGTAGCCGGGCGACGCGGCGCTGATCACTTGGTAGTGGAAGACGCCGAGCACCTCGAACACCCCGGCAAGTCCGGCGAAGACGCCGCCGATAAACATCGCCCGCACGATCCCTGCGTTCACGTTCATTCCGGCGTACTCCGCCGCAGACGGGCTGTGTCCGACTGCGCGAAGCTCGTAGCCTTGGCGTGTCTTCCACAGGAGGACATAGAACGCGACGGCGGCGAGCAGCGCAAGCGGGATGCCGAGATGCAGCCGGGCGTTGCCGAACAGCGCGCTGAGCGCGTTCAGACTGATCGAGGCAGTGTCGTGAATCAGGTGCGAACGCTGCTGGCCGGGCTGAAGCAAATAGCGGCTGATGATATAGTTGCCAAGATACAGCGCGATCCAGTTCAGCATGATCGTCGTTATCACCTCATTCACACCGCGCCGCGCTTTCAGGTACCCGGCGATGGCTCCCCACAATCCCCCGAGCACAGCCCCGGTTACGACGGCGAGCGGCGCATGAAGCCAGAACGGCAGGCTTAGCTTGACGCCGATCCAGGTGGCGCCGGTCATGCCCATAATAAACTGCCCTTCGCCGCCGATATTGAACAGCCCCGTTCGGAACGCGAAGGCGACCGATAGCCCGGTCAGCAGAAGCGGGGTAATCTCGCGGACGGTCTCTCCGATGCTGTACGGATCGCCGACGACCTTCTCGAACAGCGCCGCGTAGGCGGCGAGCGGATTATAGCCGCCGGCCAGCATGATCAGGGCGCCGACCAGCAGCCCAAGCACGATGGCGACCAGCGGCACGAGCGCCGAATCCTTGGTCATGACACGAATGGCTTTAGCCATGCTTTTCACCTCCGGAGGTAGAAGGAGCCGCCGCTTCCGCTGCCCGCCCGGAGCCGGACATCATCAGCCCGAGCTCGCGGTCGGACGTGTGAGCCGGGTCGGTTTCCCCGACGATGCGGCCTTCATAGATGACGGCGATGCGGTCGGACAGCTTCAGAATCTCGTCCAGCTCCAGCGAGAGGAGCAATACGGCTTTGCCTTTGTCCCGCTGCTCCAGCAGCCGTTTATGGATGAACTCGATCGCCCCGACATCGAGTCCGCGCGTCGGCTGCGCCGCGATCAGCAAATCCGGGTTCAGCTCGATCTCCCGCGCGATGATCGCCTTCTGCTGGTTGCCGCCGGACAGCGCCCGCGCCGGAATGCGGAGGCCCGGCGTCCGCACGTCGAATTCGGCGATCAGCCGCTGCGCCTGACGGTCGATCGCGGCATAGTCGAGAAAGCCTCCGCGGTTGTAGGCGGAGGTGTAGTATGTCTTGAGCACCATGTTCTCGCTCATCGAAAAGTCCAGTACGAGCCCGCGCTTATGCCGGTCCTCGGGAATGTGCCCGAGCCCCGCCTCCGCGATGTCGCGGGGCGAACGGTTCGCGATCTCCCGGCCGCCGAGCGCGATGCGGCCGCCGTCGATCCCGCGCAGCCCCGCCAGCGCTTCGATCAGCTCGCTCTGGCCGTTGCCGTCGACGCCGGCGATGCCGAGAATTTCTCCGGCGCGCACCTCGAAGGTGACGCCGCCGAGCACGGGCAGGCCGCCGGGGCCCCGGGCGGTCACGTTCTCTACGCTCAGGACTGGCGCACCGATGGCGGCGGGCTTCTTATCGAGCCGGAACGAGACTTCCCGGCCGACCATTTTGGCCGCAAGCTCGTCCGGGTTCGTGTCCTTGACGGTGAGCGTATCGATGACCTTGCCGCGGCGGATGACGGTGACGCGGTCCGCGATCGCCATGATTTCTTTCAGCTTGTGCGTGATCAGAATGATCGACTTGCCCTCGGCCACCAGCTTGCGCATGATGTCCATCAGCTCGTGAATTTCCTGCGGCGTCAGCACGGCGGTCGGCTCGTCGAAGATGAGGATGTCGGCCCCCCGGTACAGCGTCTTCAGAATTTCGACGCGCTGCTGCATGCCGACGGAGATGTCTCTCACCCGCGCACGCGGATCGACACGCAGTCCGTATCGGGCGGATAGCTCGGACACTTGGCGCGCCGCTTTCCCGTAATCGACCTGAAATCCCCGCCTCGTCTCCTGCCCGAGAATAATATTTTCCGTCACCGTGAACGGCTCCACGAGCTTGAAATGCTGGTGCACCATGCCGAGACCGAGCTGAATGGCCGTTTTCGGATTGACGATCGCTACCGGCTCGCCGTTGATAAGGATTTCGCCCTCGTCCGGCTGGTAGAGACCGAACAAAATGTTCATCAGCGTCGATTTGCCTGCGCCGTTCTCGCCGAGCAGGGCGAGAATCTCGCCTTGACGGAGCGTCAGGCTGATGCCGTCGTTGGCAACGATGCCCGGAAACCGCTTGGTGATGCCGCGCATTTCCACTTTCACGCCGCTCATTTTTCGGGAACCTTGATTTCGCCTTTAATGATTTTTTGCTTGTATTCCTCGACCTTCTTGAGCACGTCCTCCGGCACGTTCTTCTTCGAGGTGTCCGGCAGGCCGACGCCGTCGTCCTTCAGGCCGAGCACGACCGTTTTGCCGCCCTCGTATTTGCCGGCGATCAGATCGTTCGAGATGCGATAGACCGCTTGGTCAACGCGTTTGATCATGGAGGTCAACGTCACGTCGTCGCCGAACAGCTTCGACTGGTCCTGATCCACGCCGATGACCCACACTTTCTTGCCGGCCTTCAGCCGGTCCTTCGCTTCGTTGAACACACCGTTCCCCGTTGCGCCCGACGCGTGGAAAATAATATCCGCTCCGCTGTTATAGATCGTGGCGGCTGCCGCTTTGCCGAGGTCGGGCTTGTCGAACGCGCCGGTATAGTTGATCGTCAGCTTGGCGTTCGGATTGACCGCGGCCACGCCGGCTTTGAAGCCGGCTTCGAAGCGTTTGATCACCGGGATATCCATGCCGCCGACAAAGCCGATCTGATTCGTCTTCGTCATCAGACCGGCCACGACGCCGACCAGATAAGAGCCTTCATTCTCCGCGAACGTCACGGATTCCACGTTCGGCGCGTCGACGACATTGTCGATAATCGCGAGCTTCGCGTCCGGATGCTGCGTCGCAACCGTCTTCATCGCATCCCCGATGATGAAGCCGATGCCCCACGTCAGGTTGAAATTGCCCTTGACCATCTGGTTCAGGTTCGGGATGTATTCCGAATCGCTTTTGCTCTGCAAATATTTCACCTGGGCCCCGGTATCTTTCGCAAGCCGCTGCAGCCCTTCCCAGGCGCTTTGGTTAAAGGAGTTGTCATTGACGCCGCCAACGTCCGTAACCATTCCGATATTGAACCTGGCGCCCGCCAGCTTATCGCCGCCCGCTTCCGGCGCGGCGCCGGCTCCCGCGTTGTTAGGCGGCGCGGGCTTCTGGCCGCATCCGCCGAACGTCAGCCCGGCAGCCAGCATACCGATCATGCCAAGGGATATCCATCGTTTCATAGTTCATCCGTCCTCCCGTAGTGGAATGCCAAAGTAGCTAAGCTCGGGGTATAGTATTCTCCAAGCTTTGCTTCCTTATGTCATTGCTGGAAAACGGACGGCGGCGGAAAAAACATTACCCGCTAGTCCTTGCCGGAAAAAGGCGCTTCGCCCGTCAGGGCGATGAAGTTCTGCGCCGCCTTGGACAAGTAATGGTCCTTGAGCCAAATCAGCACGGATGACGAGGCGATATGCGTTCCCGTCAGCCCGTACACCTGTACGTCGAAGCCGCGGTGCAGCTGGAGCACCGATTCCGGCACCAGCGTGGCGGCGAAGTCCGAGGAGACCAGCTCCAGCAGCATCGCGATGTCGGAGCATTCGGACAAGACGTTCGGCTTCACTCCGTGCCGGGCGAACTCCTCCACGATCATCTGATACACGCCAAGTCCTTCCGTGCTGGGGAGGATCAGCGGCTCCTGCCCGATCTGTTCGAACGAAACCGCCTTCCCGTCCAAGGGGCTGCGGCGCCGGGAGGTGACGTAATAGAACCTTTCTTCCCGCAAATGCAGGATCGAGAAATCGCCGAGGTCGAGCGGAAACCGGACAATCGCCAGCTCGATTGCCCGTTCCTTGACCAGCTTGCAGAGCTGGGCCGATTCGTTCTGTTGAATTTTGTACGTGATCGCCGGAAACTTCTCGCGGAACTTCCGAAGCAGCTCCGGCAGCCCTCCGTCCGATAACGTGTTGACCCCGATGCTCAGCTTGCCGGTCAATCCGCTTCCGGCTTCTTTGACTTCAATTTGCGACTCCTCGAACAGCTTCGTGATGTGCAAGGCGTGCTTGTACAGCAGGCGCCCCGCTTCCGTAAGCTCAAGCTGCCGTCCCTGCCGCTCCAGCAGCGTCACGCCAAGCTCCCGCTCCATCAGAAGAAGCTGCTGGCTGAGCGGCGGTTGAGCCATATGGAGTCTTTTGGCCGCCGCCGTAATTTGCCGTTCCTCCGCAATCGCAATGAAATAGCGAAGCTGTCTGATATCCATCCGGAACCACCTGCCTAACTATATGATAATCATATGGAAAATTAATAATTTTAATATTTTTCGTATAGATAAAGCTCATGTTAGCATAAGAAGCAGAGAAGCAAAATAGGAGGCAGGAGTGGACCGATGCGATGGATGTATTTGGTGTTACCCGTCATGCTGCTGACCGGCTGCCAGGAGTCTGCGGAAGCGCCTGCAACCGGAATCGTTCAAGTCGAACCTAAAGGAGATGTGAGGCAGATGAATGAAGCGCTGATCGCTGCCGCGGAGCGCGGAGATACGGCTGAGCTCCGGAGGCTGCTCAAGGCAGGAGCGGATAAAAACGCGAAGGACCCGCAGGGCCGCACGCCGATGATGGCGGCGACTTACGCGAACAAGCCGGAGGCGGTGAAGCTGCTGATCGAGGCGGGAGCGGACGTCAACGAACGCGACAACCGGCTGAACAATCCGTTCCTGTATGCCGGTGCCGAAGGCTTGCTGGACATTTTGAAGCTGACGATCGAAGCGGGGGCCGACCCGAAGCTGACGAACCGGTATGGCGGCACCGCGCTCATTCCCGCCGCCGAGCGCGCACACTTGGACGTGATCCGGGAGTTGTTGACGCGGACCAAAGTCGATGTCAATCACATTAACAACTTGGGCTGGACGGCGTTGATGGAAGCGGTGGTGCTCGGCAGCGGGGGCGAGAAGCATCAGCAAGCCGTCCGGCTGCTCGTGGAGCATGGGGCGGATGTGAACATCCCGGATAAGGACGGCGTGACGGCGCTTGCGCATGCGAAGCAGCGCGGGTTCGGCGAGATTGAGCAAATTTTACGGAAAGCAGGGGCGCGCTAGCCCCTTTCTATGCATTTGGGAGGAAACATCATGAGAAAGCTTGCCCTCGGCGGCAGCTTAAGCACCTTGCAGTGGTTTATGTTTTTGCTTGCGAATTCGATTGCTTTGCCGGTCGTCATCGGCGGTATGTTTCATTTGCCGCCGGAGGAGATTTCCTCGCTGATGCAGCGGACCTTTCTGGTCGTCGGCCTCAGCTCGTTTCTGCAGGGCTGGATCGGCCACCGGTACCCGATTGCCGACGGTCCCGCGGGCTCATGGGTCAGCGTCTTCGTCATCATGGCGGACGTGGCCGTCAAGCAGGGCGGGAATGCGCAGGACATGCTGCCGCTGCTCGAGGGAGGCGTTGCCACTGCCGCCTTGCTGCTGGTCGTTCTGGGCCTGACCGGCTGGGTCCACAAGCTGCTGTTTTTGTTCACCCCGCTTGTCACGGGAACGTTCTTGTTCCTTCTGGCTTTGCAGCTTAGCGGTGTATTCATAAAAGGCATGCTCGGATTGCAGGGGGCGGCCGTTCGTCCGGACCCGGCAACGGCGCTGGTGTCCATCGCCATCTTCGGCCTTGTAGTCCTGCTGTCCGTCAAAGGCCGGGGCTGGGTGAAGCAGTATGCCGTGATGATCGGCATTATCTCCGGCTGGGCCGGTTACGGCCTGCTCGGCCTTAGTGCCGGATCGCCGGCCGCCGCAGCTCCGCCGGTTCAACTGCCGGAGCTCTTCGCTTGGGGAGCGCCGCAGTGGGATGCGGGAATCGCGTTGACCGCAGCATTATTCACGTTTATCCTGCTGTCCAACACGATCGCCGCCGTAACGGCGGTTCGCGATGCGATGCCGGAGCCCGCCCGGGACCCGAAGCGGACGCTGAACCGCGGCGTCTTCGCGGGAGGCTTGTCCCACGGCATCGCCGCTCTCTTCTCGACGATTGCCGTCGTTCCGCTGCCGGTCACGGCGGGCTTTATCCGCATCACGGAGCAGACCCGTCTGCGCCCGTTTCTCGCCGCCGCGCTGCTGTTCGCGGGGATTTCTTTCGTCCCCGCGGCGGTACGGGCCGTCGCCATGCTTCCCGGGCCGGTAGCGAGCGCCGCGCTGCTTGCTTCCTTCGTGCAAATGATCGTCATCGCCATGCAGTCGATCTCGAAGGAAGCGCTGGACCTGCGTCGGCTGACGATCTTCGGCATCACACTGGTATGCAGCGCCGGATTAATGTCCTTGCCTGCGGAGGTTTTCCAGGGGCTGCCGCCGATGCTGGCGTACGTGTTCGGCAACGCGCTGCTGTTCGGGACGATGCTGGTCACGCTGCTTGAGCAGTTATGGAGGCCCTCGGAGGCGGGAGCCAAGCACCCCGGCTTCCACCGCGATAGTCTATAAAATCGCTTTGGACGTATATATGGTAAAAAGCTCAAAAGGAGCCGTTTTCCATGGAAACAATCGATTTTCGGGAGATGCCGCAGGAGGAGCGGCTGCGCCATGTCCAGAGCATTCTGGCCCAGTACCATGCCGCACGGGAGAAAAGCCCGTATCTTGAAGCCTACAAAGAAGCGGAAGCCGGTTATTGGTATCCGCTATTGTCCGTGCTGGATGCGGCACTAAGAAGCGGGAACAAGAAGGTGCTGGACATCGGCACCGCCTATGGAACGCTCCTGCTGTACAGCGTCTTGTGGGGCAACGAAGGGTTCGGCATCGATATGACTGACGCCTATTGGTCCAAGGAGCTGGAAGCGGAGTATCCGATCTCGTGGTCGAAAACGAACATCGAAGCCGAAGCGGTGCCTTGGCCGCATACGTTTGACGTCGTGATTTTCACGGAAGTGCTGGAGCATATGAATTACAATCCGGTCCCGGTCTTTCAAAAAATCCATCAATGTCTGGCTCCCGGAGGCCTGCTGCTGATCTCCACCCCGTGGTCGAGACATTATACGCCGAACCATCGCTGGCCGGATGTGTTCGACCTGCCCTACTACCAAGAAGGCGGCGCGTTCGTCGATGCCGAATGCAAATACTATACGATTGACGAGCTGGTGGCGCTGAGTCTGCACACCGGATTCGCGATCCAATTTCTCCAGCTCTACCAAGGGCATTTGCTGGCAGGGCTTGTAAAATGAGCAAGGACGGAGGTCGCGCGCCTCCGTCCTTGCCGTTTTATTCGTTTAAATATGCGTTCAGCATCCAAACATGCTTCTCCAGGCGCGTCTTCAGCTCCAGCAGCATATCGTGGGTGCCTTCGTCGCCTTCTTGCTCCGCAAGCTCCATCGCTTCGCCCGTTTCTTCGATCACCATCGAGAAGTCGTCGCGCAGACACTGCACCATGTCGCTTGCCGAGGCGAACGGCTCGTGCTCCTTGATCGTGGCGGCTTCGGCAATCTCCTTCGTCGTCGATACCGGCTGGCCTCCGACCGACAGCAGCCGCTCCGCGAGCTGGTCCATCGTCAGGGCCGCTTCTTCGTACAGCTCTTCGAACTTCACATGCAGCGCATAGAAATTTGGGCCCTTCACATACCAATGATGCTGGTGAATTTTGATATGGAGCACGGCCCAGTTGGCGACCTGCCGGTTAAGTAGCGCATGCAGTCCGTTTGTTTTTTTCGTATCCTTCGCGTTCTTGGCCGGTTTCGTTTCCTTTTCCTTCTCCAATACGTTAGCCATAATGGGTTACCTCCGCTTCGTCATGGATTGTCCTGCCTGTGCCTTCTTACCCCGCCGCAGCGGCAGATGAAACACGACCAGATTTGCTTAGGGCCCCAGTTTCAAGCAGGACCGTGCCGGGTAAAAACATTCCAAGCTGGGCGCGAACCGCATTCACGAAAGGGTGGAGGAGATGAACGATATGATTATTGAAATCAGTGTGGCCGTCATTGCGCTGGCCTTCGCGGCGTTGGTCGTCTTTTTGATCATGACTCTGCGTTCCTTGTCAACCGTGCTGATGCAGACCAACGAGACGATCCGGGAGCTGCAGCAGCAGGTGAACGGAATCAGCAAAGAAGCGACGGAGGTGCTGCGGCATACGAACGAAGTGACCGTCGATGTCCGCAACAAGCTGCACTCGATCGATTCGGTCGTCTACTCCGTCAAAAATATCGGCGATGCGGTACAGGAGATCACCTCCTCGATCAAGCAAGCCTCGGCCTCGGTAGCGGGGAGCATCCGCACCAAGGCGGTGAAGGAACGGCCGGCAGCCGGAGGCGGACCCGGCAGGGATAAGGTCGCGACGGTCATGCAGGCGGTGCCCGTGGCGATCGAGCTATGGCAGGCGTTCCGCAGCCGTAAGCCGCAAGCGGGGCAGCGGGCTTATCCGCAGCAGACCTGAGCCGGGGTCCGGCCCCAGCCGGCAGAAAATTCCGGCCGCTCTGTTTCAAGCGTCCGCCCCCGGGGTAAATAACATACAAATTCGTAGAATGCAGCACGGCTCTTGGAGCAGACAAGCTGCGAACGGGGAGGAACCACGCGGGTATGATGAATAAACCACAATCGTTTTATGTCGACACGCAACGAACCGAACACGCCAATACCGTTTATTTGCACGGTGAGCTCGATTTGTCCAAAGTCGCGGATTTACGCTGCGCGCTGGATATGTTCATCGCGGATACGAACCGCAAGCTCGTGCTGAACCTGAACGGCCTGCAATATATTGACAGCACCGGCATCGGTGTGATTGTATCGGTATTAAAAGCCCGAGACGTGCTGAAAGCGCCGTTCGAGGTGCAGGAAATTCCGCCGAAAATCAAGCGGCTGTTCGATCTGACAGGCATCACCCCGTTTTTGCAGCCGAACGAGGCCGCCGGGAAGTCCCAAGCACGCGTCCATTAACGGATAGGAAAGGAAAGAAGAGACCGTATGAAACCCGAATCCCATGTTGTTAGTCTCACTGTGCCTGCGGAAGCGGAATTTATCGACTTGGTCCGCTTGACGCTTTACGGTATCAGCTCTAAGCTCGGTTTCTCTTACGAGGAAATCGAGGATATGAAGGTGGCCGTCGCCGAAGCATGCAATAATGCGGTGGTTCATGCTTATGAACCCGGCAGTCCGGGCCTGATGGAGGTCCGCTTCGAGCGAATCGAGGAAGGGCTCCGCATTGTGGTCAAGGATCAGGGACCGAGCTTCGATTATGCCGAGAAGGCGCGGCGGGCCGGATCGCTGCACGATAAATCGCTGAACGATATCCATGTAGGAGGCCTCGGGATTTATTTGATGCAGGCGCTCATGGACGATGTCGAGGTCAAGACGGGCATTGGCACGGAGGTCATCCTGACCAAGCGGGTATGCAGGAGCGAGGAAATGGTATGAAAATTAATTCGGAGCGATTTGCCAATGCGAGTGCCGAGGAGCTCATCGTAAGGTATCAAGAAACCGGCTGCAACGATACGGCTACGGTTCTGCTGCAGCAGTACGAGCCTATGGTCAAGATGGCGGCCGGCAAAATGTCACGCAATCGCCCCGATCTGTTCGAAGACCTGTACCAAGTGGGGCAAATGTCGGTATTGAAGCTGCTGAAGCAGTTCGATCTGTCGATGGGCGTGCAGTTTGAAGCCTATATGATGAAAAGCGTCATCGGCCATATGAAAAATTATTTGCGCGACAAATCCTGGTATGTCCAGGTTCCGAGGCGAATCAAGGAAAAAGGCAACCAGATTCAGCAGGTCGTGGACATGCTCACGGTCAAGCTGGAGCGCTCGCCCAATATTGATGAAATCGCCGCGGAGATGGAGCTGTCGGTGGAGGAAACGATCGAAATTTTGGCCGGACGCGATTATTATCACTATGTCTCGCTGGATACTCCGCTATCCACGGAAGATAACGGATCGACGATCGGCGACGTGATCGGCAGCCCGAGCGACGCTTATCAGCGGGTCGAGAACCGCCTCGCCTTGCAAGAGGCGCTCGTTCATCTGAAGCCGGAGGAGCAGCAGGTGCTGCATCTCGCCTATGTGGAAGGCCAGTCGCAGCGGACGATTGCGAATCAGCTCGGCGTGTCGCAGATGAGCGTGTCGCGCATTCAGAAGCGGGCTCTCGACAAGCTGAAAAAATATTTTACCGAGCCGGGAGCCGGCGATATCGGTTTGGGTTCGTAGACTCGCCCTTTGCAGCTAAGGGCGAGTCTTTTCATCTTTGGCGCTTCCTTCGTCCTCGAAGGGAGCGGATTCGGCGATCCGCCGGCCGAGCGGCGTCGGGATGCCGTCCATGCTGACGGCGTTTTTGCTGCGCCAGTAATCGTTCAGCTCGTCGTCGCTTTTGGTCGCAGCCCACCGCTGCAGCGTATCGCGTTCTTTCTCGTACGAGTAGAAGGGAACGCTGAACCCGCAGGAGGTTTTCACGGCGCGAACGTCGACGCCGATAATTTGCCGGGCTCCGGGAAGCAGTTCGAAGCGGGGCGACCACGTCTCCCAGTCGGGGGTTCCGGGAAGGATAACGCGGCCCTTTCCGTACAGCCTCAAAATGAGGGGAGGCCCTTCGAACGCAACGAACATCAGCGTAATCCGGCCATTTTCCTCCAAATGCGCGCTTGTCTCGTTCCCGCTGCCGGTCAAATCCAAATACCCTACCTCGGTCGGCGAGACGATTCGAAATACATCGTGTCCTTTTGGCGAGAGGTTCACATGCCCTTCCGATTGGAGCGGGGCGGACCCGACGAAGAAGAGGCGCTGCCTGCGAATAAACGCCTCATGCTCGGGAAGCAGGGCCGGAAACAGTTTTCCCATAGGCGGGACCTCCTTTCCTTTGTTTGCCAAGTCTCTTTGTGTAATAGTATGCGCTCTTAGAGCTTGTTTGGGAAATACGCATTACATATTCCGTTTATAGGGATTGCCTATCGTTCTTGAGGAACGCGGGCCGGGCAAAACGCCGCAGCTGCTTGCGAACGGCCGTTTCAGGCGGACGGGCTGCGGGTAATAAAGCTTAAGCAACACTTCATATTCCCAGGATAAAGGCGGTGAAGGTCATGAAGGTCAAACACAGCATCAAATGTCACGGAAGCGAAGTGCTGGTTCGCGAGGAAGGCGGAAAGTACCATTTGTCCATTCAGGCTGCAGCTAATCCGTTGGGATTCGGCAACGTGTTGGAAACGTTTTCAGATAAAGAAGAGGCGATCAGGGCGGCGGAGCAATTTTGCAAAATGCTGCTGGCGGCCAAAGAGCACGGCTATTACTTGGACAACGGACATTTTGTCAAGCCGGAGCGGGAGAGTATTCCGGTTGCCTTCTGTCTAAAGGAACATCTCACGGAAGACTTGTGGATCGAGCATCTGAACCGGGGCTAAAGGCCTCAGACAAGCTATCGAGAAGCCTTACAAGTTAAAAATCTCAGACAAATAGAGGTAGGGTATATCCCGTAAGAGTTTACGTCCGCCTTTGGAACCCGTGAAAATACCGCAAATTTTAATCAAGTTCACGGGTAGATAGGGGGTCCCCGGAAAGTAATCGGAATAAGCTTCCAAGTGTTACTTCACTTTCCGGGGGAGGGCAGCGGCTGGAGGGATATACCCTACCGGCATATGCAGAGAATTTCTACATGAAGCAGGATTCTCGACAAGTTCACCGGTGTCCATTGACACAAATGTATCCTCAATGACTTTTCGGGCACACAAGACTTCACGAATGATTGAGGGAATAATTGTGTCAATTGATTTTGTCACGAAATCACCCTCGGATCAGGAGTTTGACACAAACCCAGCATCAAATTCGGAAGCCGCTCTCGCCAGAGAAGTTGGGGTAGTACCAGTGAAGCTGACACCACCCCATGTAAGGAAGATTAGTTAATTGTCAATAAAAGAGTAAAAAATATCAATTAGTTATCAACAGAAAATTACAACCAAACAGGAACGTATACTCCGCCTAATTTTGCACCATAAATTACAAGTTTAAAGCACTTTGATTTTTACTGTTAAGCATAAATATGGTAATTTAAGTTGATTTAAAGAAAATTTTAGGTTATATAAATAAAAAATAGGAGATTTAATTAAATATTTGTCAAATATAATATATGTATCCACTATAATATGGAAATATATTATATGGGGAGCTTTGATATGAAAATGTTGTCTGTTGTTAAAAGTATGTCAGTCGTGACTGCTTTAGCAGTTGCAGTAAGCACGAGCTGGTCACCTACAGCCAGTGCCACAGCTACTGAGACGACTATCGCTCCAGTTACTCAATTTGAAAATAATAATCTTCCTGTGATTCCATCTGTGCATGAAATGAGTTCGGAGCAAAGAATCTGGCGTAAACTTCAACCGATTGGCCTTGCAGGCTCAAGGTATTGAATCCCAAGAAATCGGACTGAATTGGGCTATAGGTGTAAACTTTGCTGCTTCGGCTATTAACGTTGCATTGGGTCTAATAGCTGGCGGTGGCGTAGGCGCTATCCAGGCATATATTATTAGTGTAGGAAAAAAAGAAGCCGCCAGAATCTTTACTGCAACAGTAACAAGCAAGTTAATTGCATGGGGTGCTCCTAAATTGGCCGTTTTTGTAGGGACAGCGGTGACATTCGCTATGGATTATCTTGATATCGGTGCGAAAATTGCTGAATATCTTGATTCTAGAGACTCTAAGCCTAATAACGGATGGATTGATTTCTAAACAAACGGATTGGATTGATACCAGTTGAAAAGTTTTGCAAAATACACAACATTAGTAATTTGGGTATTCTTGGTTATTTATTTTGGTAATATGCTGGGAGTTCCTAAAAACTTGTATTATTACATCATATCTTTTTCTATATCTATTGCTGGAATTCTATTAATTTTTTATTTGTTTGACCGAAAAGATCGTAAACGCTAGATACAAGAAAGAGCCTTCAGTTCCACGGGACTAACCACCGTTATTGAGACAGGGATCAAAACACCTTAGTCAACTAAGCAGCCAGTTGCCGATATTCCATCGGTGACTGGTTGTGTAGTTTCGCTTGAATACGAATTGAGTTATAGTAAAGAATGTAAGCATGAATCATTTGTACAACGGTGGCAGTCGTTGTGCAAGTGAGATCTTCCAAGTAGAACGTTTCAGACTTTAGTGTGGAATGAAACGATTCGATGAGGGCATTATCAGCAGGCGTTCCCTTGCGGGACATGCTCATGGTAATGCCTTTTTCTTTTACGGTCCTTTGGTACGCATGCGATGTATATACGGAACCTTGATCGCTGTGCAGCAGCGCGCCTGTCACATCCGGCAGTTGCTGAAGGGTGTCCAGTACGAATTCGGTGTCCTGCTTGTCTGCGATACTGTACGCGATCACCTCCCCGTTGTACAGGTCCAAGACCTTTGAGGGTGGTGTCAGCTTCGCTGGTACTACCCCAAGTTAGCAGGGATGGACAACTAGAAGATATTTAATGAATGAGGGTATGATTGTGTCAGCATTGATGGAAGTGTTGTGTCGTTGGACAACCGGGGCTGACGGCCCCGGTTTTGCTTTGTCCGCACAAAGCTAGCTCAGATAGAGGAAATAAACGCACATGATGCCCGCATCCGCGAAGCTGTGGCTCAGAACGGAGCCGGTCAGCGAGGCGTGGCGAAGACGCATCCAGCCCCAGAAGAGACCGGCGGCGAAGACGGGGAGCACCAGGACGATATTCCAAGGGCGCTCAAAGATCGGCACGATCGACAGCACGTGGTACAGACTGTAGAACAAAGAGGTCAGAAAGACGGCCATGGCGGGGCGCACTTTACTATCCGTCAGCTTCCGCAGCACGTATCCCCTCCAGTACGTTTCCTCCAGAAGCGGGTTCAGCACCAGCAGCACCAACACCAGCCCTATCGTATGCTCTCCGGAAAAATGCCACTCCTGCAGCAACCCTTTTAGCCGCGGAATATCCAGAAATAACGGGTGAAACCAGACGGCAGCGGCAACGATCGCCCCGAAAAACACCGCGCCCGAGCCGATGCCCAGCAGGATATCGGTCTTTTGCCGTTTCCGTTCGGTCTGAACCTGTGGATGGGCTCGGGCTCCCGTTCGGCGGCGGAGAACGAAGCTTCCCAAGGGAACCACGAGCAGCCAGCCGTAGAATAAAACGAACGTGAGCGGGACGCTGTGCATCCCCTGCAGTCCGGCCGCAATCATGACCGTCGGGCCAAGAAATAGCACTGCAAGCTTGAATCGGTCCATAGTTTTCACCCTTCTGTTCCTGTCTTCCGTCCATCATATACGGCACAGCTTGGTCATGACGAGTACTAACTTAAGCTAGTACTCATATATGATGCCCCGTAAGGAGAATTAGGCTTTTCACTGCTGCACTCTACGGAGCGTTTATTGAGAAGGGCAGGATTAGCCGATATTCTATAATTATGGGGGGTGGACAATGTGGACTGCAATAAAGTGGGAGGACTCATTCTGCGTCTTCGTAAAGAGAAAGACATGACGCAGAAGGACTTGGCTGATCTTATGAATATCAGCGATAAGACGATTTCAAAATGGGAACGCGGTTTAGGGTGTCCCGATGTGTCCTTGCTTGGCGAGCTATCCAAAATATTGGGAGTAAATATGGAGAAGCTTTTATTGGGCGAATTAAATCCGAATGAACAGGACAGAGGAAACATGAATCAAATCAAATTTTACGCATGTCCAAGCTGTGGCAATGTTATGACCAGTACGGGGGCCACAAGCATTTCATGCTGCGGCAGACTATTGAAGGAATTGCTTCCAATGCCGGCGGAGAACGATGAACACAAAATCACCGTTGAGGAGATTGAAGATGATTACTTTATTACCATTCAACATGAAATGAGCAGAGATCATCATATCTCCTTTGTCGCTTATATCTCTTATGACAGGCTGCTGTTCATGAAATTGTACCCGGAACAAAGCGCAGAATTACGTTTCCCCCAAATGCACGGCGGAACGCTATATACGTATTGCACCCGTCACGGATTATGGAAACATGAGAAGTTGAAAAAGGGAACAAGGAGGGTTACCTGAAATGAAAAAAGCACTGCTTATTATCGACATGCAGGTTATGCCTTTTGTGTGGAAAGATTACGGCGGAAAAGCGATCTATCAAGAAGAACAACTGCTTGAAAATACAAAGCGCTTGATCGATAAAGCCAAGAAGGAAAATTCACCCGTTTTCTATATCATGTATACCGAGCCGGAGGGTTCTCTAAGGTCCGAGAATCAACCGCTATGGCAAGTACATCCACAGATCGCTCCCGCTGCACAAGATCATGTCATCATTAAACATCATGCGGACTCGTTTCTGGAGTCCGAGCTCCATGCGCAGCTGCGGGATCATGGTATCGATACGTTAGTGATGTGCGGCGTTCAAACCGAGTATTGCGTCGATACAACGGTGAAAAGCGCTTATTCGCGAGGCTATCAAGTAGAATTGGTAAAAGATTGCCATAGTACCTACGATTCCGATGAATTGACGGCAGAACAAATCATAAACCATCACAATTGTATTCTTACTCAATTTGCCGCAATTGTTCACTCAAGCGATGTCCGGTTTTAAAATCCGGCCAGGCGCAAAAAACGAACAAACTGTCCCTTCTACAAGAGACAGTTTGGTTCGCAGCAGTTTTTGAGCCCGCTTATTTAGGCAATGCGCTATTGCTTCGATGCCGTTGAAGCTACCGCGCGGTCGGTCTGATCGATCGCCTTGTGGGAAGTGCTCTGCGCGTTATCGAGGGCGCGGTGTCCGGCGGATTGCACTTTCTCCAGCTTCTCTTGGGTGGCATCGGCGGCACGGTCAAGCGCTTGGTGAGACGCTTCCGCGACGCGGTCGGTCATGTCGTGCGCTTTGTCCGCCAAATGGCTGCCCTGCTCCCGCACCGCTTCGACGGTTTCGGAAGCTTTCTCCTTGCAGGCGGCCATCAGCTCCTGGCCTTTGGTCTGCAAGGTTTGCATGGCGTCCATCAGGTCGCTGCGCAGCTCGCGTCCGGATTTCGGCGCCAGCAAGAGGGCGATCAGCGCCCCGGCGGCGCCTCCGATCAACGTTCCGAGCAGCAGGTTGCTTTTGCTTTCATTCGCTGTATTTGCCGTAGTCATGCTTCATCGCTCCTTTGCATTCGTATTGGGAATCCGCTAGAGACGGTGCGACGCGAAGCTTACGCTGTGCGGTTGAGGCCTTTGGCCACGAGACCGAGCAGGAAGACGAACAACGCTGCACCGATAATCGCAGGTACGACGGCGAAGCCGCCGATGACGGGTCCCCAGGAACCGAGCAGCAGATAGCCGAGCCAAGCGCCGACGAACCCGGCGATCATGGAACCGATCATGCCTCCCGGCATAGCTCCAGGCGCAATGGCAGAACCGATCGCTCCGATCACAACCGCCATAATTAAGGTAATCAGCAAGCTTATCATCTTCTTCACGCTCCTTTTGGAAGGTGGACTGACTGGCTTGCCTCTTTTTACCCCGGCACGGAAACGATGAAACAAACGGGGCGATAAGGAGCTGCCTCCGGGATTACTTATATTCCTGCAAATGCTGACGGAACCGCTCGACAAGCTCCGGCGTTTCGTCCAGCTTATATTTGCGGGCCGGCCGGTCGTCCGGATCGAAATCCGTATGGCTCCACCAGATGGCCGCTTTCAGCTTGGGATATTTCTTAATGTCCTTGAACATGTGGTCTACCCACTGCGCTTTATCTCCGCCGACCGAGCTGGAGGCGAATTCCGTGATCATGAGCGGTTGTTCGAACCATTTGCTGTATTGAATATACAAAGGCGCATACAGCTCGTCGAACGTGCTCCACTGCTCGCCCGGGTAATAGGTGCCGGTATTGTAAGCGGTCAGCCCGACCACGTCGACGTAGTCGTCGCCAGGATAGTACAGCAGCGGATGATTCCACTGGAACTCGGGCTTGGACGAGTGATTCGGGTTCCATACCCACAGGACGTTATCGACGCCCTGGCTCTGGAAGGTCCGGTAAATATATTTCCAGACCTCCGTATACAACTCCGGGTCCTTGGAGTTGTGATAGGCGGAATAAGGCACCCAGTCCCCGTTCATCTCGTTGTTCAGCCGGAACAGCAGCGGATGGCCGAACGCCTTGATGTCTTGCGCGTATTTGGTGAAAAACTCGTCATATTTTCCGTTCAAAATGTCATACATCACGCTGGGGTTCTGTTCGCCGAACCGCATCGTTTGCAGAGTCAATTGGACAAGGCGGTTGTCATCGTAGGCGTTTTTTAAATCGTCCGCCGGAAAGCCCGTCGATAAGGACTTGTACAGGATCAACAGACCGAACTTGTAGTCCAGCTTCTGCTCCAGCGCATGAAGAAGATCCATTTTACCCGGAGCCGACCGCTCGTAAATGCCCCATTTCAGGCCGTCCGTCAAAAACAGCTTGCGGTACGCTTCCGCCGTTTCCAGATTGGCTTTGAGCGGCACCTTCTTCGTCACCGTGCCAAGCTCCGGCTTGTCCCCCTGAGGCGGAAAAACCCGGAACGAGTTCACGATCTTCTCGTCATTCGTGATGGGCCGGGCGGACTTGATCGCGATGGTGTATACCTCTTTGTCGTTCTTGACAATTTCCGCGCTGGCATAGTAGGGCTTGTCGTTCTCCACGTGCTTGAGCTTGTCGCGCTCCCATTTCAGCAAGTGGACGGACAGGCCGCCCACCGTCTTGGTTTCGTTCATGGTTACGCCGTGATCCTTCGTATTCTCGATAAACCGGTTGCCGTACCCGATATACGTGGCGGCGTCGGATACGGTACCGTTGAAATTGTCGTAATACACGTCGATCTGGGTCGTTTCGTCGAACAAGCGCGTTCGGACCCCGGGCCAGGAACGGTCGACTTTCATTTGCTTCGGATAGCTCAGCTCATATCCGTAAGGCAAATCGGTATATGTCGCCATAGGCTCGGAAACCATGGATCGCGCGATAAAGACGCCGAGCAGAACGGTTAATACGACGCCGGAAATGACGTGCGTTTTTTTGAGCTTCATCCGGCTCTTCCTTCCGTTGCCGCATAAAGCTTGTTAAATCGGGCGGGAAGGAGCTTAGATCCCCAATAGATGACGGCATCCGCAAGCTTGACGACACCGTAGGCGAACAGCATGCCTGCAATGACATCCAGCACCCAGTGGATTTGCAGATACATCGTCGAGAAGATGATGGCAGAGCAATAAGTTACCATGACGTATTTGAAAATACGGTCCCGCTCGCGCAGCGCCAGCAGCAGCATCGCGAATGAAATCGACGTATGCATGCTCGGGAAGCAGTTCATGACATTCGTCAGCAAATCGTTTTCCGTGGCGAACTGGCGGCCGAGCAAGTCGGGCTGTCCTTTCACCCACCACACCTCGCGCAGCAGGATCAAGTGATAGAACGGCAAAATGAGCGGGAATTGCAGCAGATGGCCCGACAAGGCGTAGGACAGCATTTTTTTCACGCTGCGGGTCCAATAGCTGCGCACGATGCAGATCCAGAGCGAGAGCACGAACCCGTAGTTGTAAATCCATACCATGGTTTTATCCAGCCTCGGATGGCTGATCGTCCGGGCCCATGCCGCATCATTGAGCGGAATGCTATTCATCATGCTGTCCCAGTTCCAGACATGAAGGTTATTCTGAAACATCCGGTAGGCGATAGACCACCAGATGCCGTTCCCGGAGCCGTAGAAATAATAGAACACCCCGAGAAGCGGAACCCCAACCGCCAAAAATTTCATCCATTCGACGTCAACCTGATCCTTCCGCACCCCAACCAGGCAAATCAAAAGCAGAACCCAGCACTCCAAGGTCCAGCCGCCGACGGTGCCGATGCGCCAAACCAAGTAAATCGATGCTAAAATACCGCACATCGTCCAGTCGATTCCATTTGTCCATCGTCTTGACTTCTCCGACATCGTTCGATTTCCCAACCCGGCTAGCCCTGCCCTTTCTGTTCCGTATTTTTTTGTTCCTGTTTGGCTTTGTTATAAATGTCCTGACCTTTTACCTGCATCGTTTTGAGAGCTTCGTCGACCGATTTTTTGCTTTCGACGACGGCTTGCACCTCTGCTTGGGCCATTTGGTCAAAGGCAGAGTAGAACGACGCCGGCACCGGCTCCGCGCCTTTCGGATAGCCGTTTCGGACCATTTTCAGCATCGTGAGCGGTTCGAGGCTGCGGCCGTCCCGTTCTTTGATGTAGGCCGTTCTGGAGGACAGCTCGCCCGGATTCGAGGAGACCGTCGCTTTCGCTACTTCCTCGCTGTTGATATATTTGACCAATTCCCAAGCTGCCCGTTGGTTGGGCGAATCGACATGGACGGCAAAAAACTTCGAAACGGACACCGCATCCGAAGCCTCCGGGTTTCTCGGATCGACCGGAACGGTCACGATATCCCAGTTGACCGGTTTGACGTCCTTGAGCGAATCCTTGGCCTGCAGAAGCGTCTCAATATAGTACGATCCCCCGATGGTCATGGCGGCTTTGCCGGTGGCGAACAAGTCTTGCTTCAAGATGTCTTCCATTGTCATTCCGTTGCCCGGTTCGATCGGCTTGCTGTCTTTTGCATTATAGATTGCGCCTGATTTCATGGCATCTGCGGCCAGGGTCAGCGCCTTTTTCCAGCCGTCGGATTGAAGGGTCACCGTTCCTTTCTCCCGGTCGAGGATGGACAAGCCCAGGGCGGACCCGATCTCGTTCATGTATTTGTATCCGACCGGTTTGCCGCCATTAAACTGGTAGTACGAGGCCATCCCGTAGAGGCGCTGCTCTCCCTGGCCGTTGGTCGGAAAACGCTTGGCAAGCTCGAGCACCTCTTCCCATGTCATCTGGTTTTTCGGAAGCGGCACTCCATGTTTCTCGAACAGATCCCGGTTATAAAACAGCGCTTGGCTAAAGAAGGAGGGGGCCAGCCCGTACAGCTTGCCGTCGCCCATGGACTTGATTTGTTCGATGACGGTCGGCATCATGCTCTCGACATCGAATTTGTCCTGACGAATGACATCGTCAAGCTGAAGCAGCTTGCCGTCGGCAGCCCATTGCTCGAACAATTCGGGCGTCGGGAATAAAAGCACGTCTGGTTTTTCTTCGTCAACCAATTTTCGGTATTCCTTCTTGGTGTCTTTTCCCGGATCGAAGATGCTTTGCATGGAAACCACTTGTACGTCGATGTTCGGGAATTTGGAGGAGAACAAGGTGCCATACAACTGAGAAAAATAATTTTTGTCGAAAAAAAGCACCTTGATGCTCGCTTTCTCGTCCTTGCCGAGTTCCTTTAACGTTACGGAAGGCTTGCCTCCTTCGCCTCCGGCGAGCTTGTCCGAGCTGCATCCTGTCATTGTAGCGGCCAGGGATAAAGCCAGTCCCGCCGGTACCCATTTAGACCATCGTTTCATTTGCGATCCCACCCATTTCCGAAGTGTGATGACGATGCGTTTTCGTCACCCCTTCTGTTTTTTGTTGTCAAGCAGTAGACGGGGGATTCGCGGATTCGTTCCGTTGGGCGTGAATATTTTTGTAAAAGAGGCGCGAGCTTAAAAATTTTCTGACAGAAGGGAACCTTTCTTCTGTTTCTCCGTCCAATTCATTGTGAGGTGAACCCGGGTGGCCTTTGAATACTTAAAATCGATGTCCGGCGGCTTGGATAAAAACGCCGTTCTTTCGGACATCATGCTGACGTACGGTGAAGACGTATGGAACTATGCCTTTTTCCTGTCGAAGAACCGGACGTTGGCGGACGATGTGACTCAGGACGTGTTCGTACGGGTGTACGAGCGGTTATATACGTTTCGCGGCGAGGCTAGCATCAAGACATGGCTGCTCGCCATTACCCGCAATCTGGTGCGCGACCATTGGCGGTCGGCGTGGATACGCCGCGTCATTCCTTTCGGCATTCTGCGCCAGGAAGGCCAGGAGCCGTCGGCGGAATCGCAAGTGATCGGCCTGCTGGCCGAGGAGGAAGTGTGGAACACGGTGCTCGGCTTGCCCTTCAAGCTGCGCGAGGTGCTGCTGCTGCATGCGCACCATCAGCTGTCTTACGCGGAAATCGCGAAGCTGCTGAACGTGTCCGAAGGTACGGTGAAATCTAGACTTTCCCGGGCGCGCGCCAAAGTATCGCAGCAGCTCGGCGAGGAGGGGAGAAAGGCATGACGAAACGGCTCGAGCCCGAACATTGGGAGAAGCATCTGACCCGGCTGCAGCTCAGGCAGGGCGGCTTTTCCAAGGAACTTATGTATAAGGTGAAGGAGCGGGTGGAGATGAAGCAGCCGCCCATCAGTCGAAAACGCTGGCTCCGCTGGAGTCCCGCGCTGGCATGCGTGCTTGTGCTGGCGGTCGGATGGACCCAGGCGGACCGGCTGGCCGAAGGGCTGTCCAAGCTGTCCAAGCCGCGGGAGAAAGCGGCCTTGGAAGCGATGGACCCGAATAAAGAGAAGACGCTGAAAGTTTCGTATTTTCATGAAACAACATTCATGATGCAATATGGTAAAGCGTTTACGATCCGTTATCCGAACATCGAGGTCAAGGTGGCGACAGGAATCGGGAGCCCTCCGTATGTCGGGATAGACCGGCCCAATCTTGAGGAACAGATGGAAAAAGACAAGCCCGACGTGCTGGCGCTGTCGCTGCCCGAATACGCGAGGCTGGCCAAAGAGGGCAAGCTGTACGCGTTTGACGACGTGATCCGGCAGGAGGGCTTCGATCTGCAAAATATGCACTCCGGCGTCGTCGATATGCTTCGAACGGAGGGCGGAGGCAAGCTGTACGGGCTCGCGCCGGATTACGACCAGCTCGCGCTCTTCTACAACAAGGAGCTGTTTGACAAACATGGGATCAGCTACCCGAAGAATGGCATGAGCTGGGAGGAGCTGCTGCAGCTCGCTTCCCGGTTTCCGTCCGGGCCGAATGCGAAGGATCGGGTCTATGGTCTTGCGATACGCGCATATTCCGGTCCTTACGATTTGGTCCTGCAGGCGGGCAAGGCCAAGGGGCTTAACGTCCTCGACCCTTCAGGCAAGCAGGTCACCGTCAATACACCGGAGTGGCAGAAGGTTTGGACAGGCGTGCTCGATGCGGCCCGCGGCGGATATATTTATGAGCAACCGCCGCTGAAAGAGTTGTCTACAAGGGAAGACATGTACAAGGCCAGTCCGTTCATGACAGGGCAGGCGGCGATGACTCTGCAGAGCTACGGCTTCGTCAAGGAGTTGAACGAGGCTTCGTCCAGATACAAGATGTCCCCGATTCCATGGGAGGTCGTTACCGAGCCGACGGACCCGTCCCGGCCGAACGAATCGCCTTCTTTCTCGGTCGGCACGATCTATGCGGTGAATGCCGCCTCGGAGAACCGGAGGGAGGCATGGGAGCTGGTCAAATTCATCAACAGCGAGGAAGCGGCCCGCAAAATGCTTACACAAACCGTCGGCAGCTATTCTACGCCTGCCCGTTTGCCGAGTCTCTCGGCGGTCAAGGGGCAAGAAAAGCTCGTCGAAGCGTTCACGAGCCTTCGTCCGCCGGCGGAGCCGCAGGAGACCCCCGTCGTGCCGACAGAGTTTTACTCGGCCTACCGGCAGCTGGCGGTGCAATTGTCCAAGGATGTGTTGAATGGCAAGAAGACGGTCGCCCAGGCGACACAGGAGCTTCAAACCAGCGGACAGCAGGCGCTGATTCAAGCGAAAAACGCAGCGCAGAAGAAGCCGGCCGGAGCTCAAGCGCCGGTGGGCAGCGGAACACCATAGGGGGAGATCAATGGACCGGAGCGGAACAACAAGAAATCGGAAGAACAAGCTGCTGCTCCCCCTGCTGGCAGTTGCGCTGGCGTGGAGCGCAGCCGGCTGCAGCGATGCGCCGGCCGCCCCGCCGGAGCGGGGGAAGCTTAAGGTGGCTTACTACAGTCAGGAAATGTTTGACGATCAGTACGGCGATTATTTTATGGCCAAATTCCCCGAGCTTGAGGTGGAAGTCATCGCAACGACGGATACGATGGGTCCCGGCAAAAATCCGCAGAAAGAAATGGACAAACTGCTGGACGAGCAGAAGCCTGATCTTATTATTACGGGCTCCTGGGAGTATCAGCGGCTCGCGGCGGCGGGCAAGCTGTACGAATTGGACTCGTTTATCAAACGGGACAAATTCGATATCGAAAACATGCTTCCGGCCGCCATCGATTATTTGCGCGCCAAGGGGGGCGGCAAGCTATATGGGCTTGCCCCTCAATTTTCCAGCTCCGTGCTGTTTTACAACAAAGGGTTGTTCGATGAGTACAAGGTGCCGTACCCGAAAGACGGCATGACTTGGGACGACTTGTTTGAGCTGGCCGGCAAATTCCGCGGCGCGAAGACCGGGACGGACCGGATTTACGGATTTCATCAGCCGTTTATGATGTCGAAGTTTTGGTTGGTCCGGTCGATGGGACAGGACATGGGACTCAATGTGACGGATGCGAAGAAACGTACCGTCACCATCGACACGGAGGCTTGGCAGAAAGTATTCTCTCAGATTACGGAAGCCTGGAAGAACGGCTCCATACCGGTGATTGCCGGGAAAAACAACAAAGGCCGCTGGGACAAGGAAGATATCGATTATGCGGACTTGTTCAGCCGGGGACGTGCGGCGATGACCATAAGCGGTCCGTGGCAGATTAACCAGCTGCAGCAAAGCGGCTCGAAGATTGATTGGCAGATCGTGAAGCCGCCTTCGCCGGACGGCACCGGCTCGTGGCAGCCGAATTTTTCCCTGAATCCGATTTTTGCGATTGGGGCGGGGACTGAACAGGCGGACAAGGCTTGGAAGGTCATCCGCTATTTCAACAGTGCGGAAGCGGCCAAAGTCGAAACGAAGACTTCCAACGAGTTGATAACCCGATCGGGATTCGTGAAAACGGTGGACGGCCGCAGCATGGAGCCGTTTTACCAAGTGAAGTACGATGATACGCTGGGCGGGGGAATGGAATTCAACCTGAATACCCCCACGCGTTTTTACGAGGAGTTCGATAAGCAGGCGGACGAGCAGCTTGAATTGATTATGACCGGAAAAACGACAGTGCGGCAGGCGCTGCAGCGGCTTCAAAAGGAAGGCCAGCAGACGTTGGACGCAGCGTGGTTGGCGGAGCCCCCGGAACCGGAGGCGGGCGGAGAAGCGGCGAAATAGCGTAGTCTGTTTTCCGGCTGTCCATCCAGCAATCGTAAATAGATAAGCCCAGCGACCCGTTCGCTGGGCTTAGTTTGTGTACAGGATCAGAGGTGTCTCACTTTTCCGAAAGCTCTTCGTGCTGTCTTTGCAGCAGTAGCGTTATCCCGGGGCGCTGCAGGAAAAGCTTCGCGATACAGCGTGGGAATGCATGCGTCCCGCGTTTTTATGATAATATGAGAAATCAAGAGAGAGGATCTTTTCGGAGTTCGATCAAAGAGTTATCTTCATCTCCATTTCAATAGCAACGCCTGTTTATGGACCGGTGCGGACAATTCATCAAAAAATGTAGCGCCAAGCAGTATTTCGGCGCGAGGAGCGGCTCTGCGATGGACTCTAATCAGCTTCAACGGATGCGCAGTTATTTGGACAATACGCAAATGACGGTGACGATGGCCTATTACTCCAAGGTGGGGCCGAATTGGCGGAGCAACGACCTGCTGCCGGATGTGAACCGGCTTTATTTTATACGCGAGGGGGAAGGGTGGATTCGGCTGCGCGGCCGGCTGTACCACCCGAAGCCGGGGCAATTGCTGCTGCTGCCGGCAGGGATGCGGCTGTCGTTCGGCCGGCTTGGCGACAACGGCTTCGGCAAATATTGGTGCCATTTTACGGCAACGGTGGGAGACGTGAACCTGTTTCAAATGCTGGAGCTGCCCCACTGCATCGACGTCCGGGACGAAGCCGGGCTCGAGAAGCAGTTCCAGGACTTGATCGGGCTGTACAACAATCCGTCGCTGACGGCTCCGCTGCGCATCAAATCGGTGCTGCTGGAGATCGTTTCCGGGTATATGGAAGGAGCGCTGGAGCGGGAACGGGGGCTGCGGCTTGCGCCGATGTCCGAAACGGGGAAAATCAACACGGTGCTCCACTACGTAGACGAGCATCTGCAGGAACGGATCACGGTGGAGGAGCTGGCGCGGCTCGTGCATTTTCACCCCAATTACTTCATGCAATATTTCAAAACGATGCTGGGGCTTTCCCCGATCGCCTACATTAACCGCAAGCGGATGGATAAAGCGAAGGAGCTGCTGTCCGCGACCGAAGTGACGGTGACGGAAGTAGCCGAGAGGGTTGGGCTTGAGCTATATTATTTCTCCCGCGTCTTCAAGAAGCAGACCGGTCTGTCGCCGAGCGAATACCGCAGGCAATCCGCAAGACGCGGACCGGCGGCAGAGGAGTAGATGCTAGGGCGTCTCCGCAAGCGGAGCGGAAGCCGGAGAAGCCGGCCTCGTCTCCGCAGCAGAGCGCTGAATCAGGAACGCGTGGGCGTTGTGCGTTTCGTTTTTCGCAGGATGATCGCAAGAGTGATCATGGATAGCAGAGCCCCGGTAAAGCCTAAGCTCATATCCTTCTGCGTATCGAACACATCGCCCTGCAGCCCGAGATAGTCGGCTCCGGCTTGTCCGGCCACGAGAGCGGCTCCCATCTCCACGTTTTCGAACAAGGCGCTGCAGCCGAGCATCGTCATGACCGGAATCCCGTAAGACCAGAAATTGCGCAGCCCTGCAGCCCGGGTAAGCAGTTCCCGAAGCGGGTAGGTAAGGAGCAGGCCGAACAAGAAGTGCACGACCCGATCGAAGTAGCTTCTTTGCAGTTGAAACGAGGCTTTCAGCCACTGATCGACCGGCGTATTCTGATACGTATAGTGAGCCGCGAAGGTATGTGCGCAAAGGAATAGAAAAATCAGCAAATAAGATAGATTCGAGAAGCGGAATGCTTTGTACGTAAACAGCAGGGTGAAAAAAGCCGCAACGACAAGAAGGTTTTCCATCAGCCATTGGATCCGGTCAGTCGGCGAGATCGCCATGACGATCCAAAAGACAACAAAGACCGCGAGCAGCAGATGCAAAATAATGTTGCGGGAAAAAGGTATATCCGGGTCCATCAACCAGTTGGTCCCCGTCCCGCCGCGAACTGCGGATTGTCGAGCCATCGTAGCTTCTCCCTTCGGTGTTCATGGTGACCGGCTGTTTCCAGCCGGTTCGGACGACGTTCGTAGTATTGGCAAAATTGTAAATGTCATACCTCAATGGGTTCACTTACTCGGCAATTCCGGAAGGGCTGACGCTTACCGCTTGGACAAGCCGCCTGCCTTGGGCCATCGGTATGGCTCGACATAGCGGATCATCGTCTCGAAGACGTCGGCCCACTGCCGCTCGTTCAAGCTGCCGACCGGCACGCTCCGATCCACCCGCAGCAGCTTGACGAGATGCTTCAGTTGGGCCGGGGTAAACCATGGCCCGAGCGCAGCGTGCAGCGGGGCGCCGGGTACCCGGAGCGCTTGCGTGACGAGCCCCATGAAGCGGGCGTGGTCGCTCGGCCGGACGAGCGGCTCCTTTTTGCGGCGTACGGTCAAGATCGCACATTGCACCCGGGGCGGTGGCGAGAAGCGGTCGGGCGATACCGGCTCGGCGAGCTTCAGATCGAACTGCATGCGCCATCCCAGGATGCGCGCCTGCGTGACCGGATCGGCCGTAAAGCGGCGGGCCGCCCCGAGCTCGACGATCAGCACGCCATGCCGGAACGGGACGGCGGGATGATCCATCAGCCTGCCGAGTACCGCCGTTGTAATGGCAAAAGGAATGTTGGCTACGACCCCGAAAGGCTTGCGGGGAAGCGGCATTTCCAAGAAGTCAGCTTCGGCAAGCCGGATGCCTTCCGTTTCTCCGATCTTGCTGCGGAGCTTCTCGGCGAAACGGGGGTCGTTTTCGATGGCGAGCACCTGCCAGACTTCTTGGGCGAGCGGTATCGTCAACGCGCCGGCTCCCGCCCCGATATCCAGCACAAGCGGCTGGGGCGAGAGGCGGGCAAGCTCGATCATACGGCGGACAAGCGATTTATCGCGGATCAGGTGTTGGCCTGAAAAGTTGGTTTGGGCAGGACGCCCCGTTTGACGGGACGTATGTTTGTTTTTTGGCATGACAAATATGCACCTCATTCATTCGTTTTTGGGGAATGAAAAAGGTACAGCACAAATAAACCCGGGCCAAAAGGTTTTTTAGCCGGGAATACGTGTTCTGTACCTCACATTACCGTAAACGCATGAATTGAACGCACATTTGGATGCACATGAAAGAAAATACCTCGGAATTCGTTGGAGTCAACAGGCTCGCAAGCCTTTTTTAAGTATAGCATGGCGGGAAAAGGAACGCCATCCGTACGGCGCGGCGCGTTCCATCCGAAGATCAAGGTTTCCGTTTGCTGTCCGCTTCGTACGGTTCCCGTTTGAACCGGTTCGGCGTGAGGCCGACCTGCTTCTTAAACAGCTGGCAAAAATACGAGAAGTTGCCAAGTCCGACCGCCCGGCCGATGTCCTGCACCGGTTTATCGGTGGTCCGGAGCAGCCAGCACGCTTGCCGGATGCGGCGCGCCGTCAAATATTCGGTGATGCTGCTGCCTACCGATTGCCGGAAGACGGCGGATACGTGATTCGGGGACAAATGAATTTCCTGCGCGAGCCGTTCCAGCTCGAAGGGCTCCATGTAATGTTTTTCGATCCAAGCCATAATTTTCTCGGCAGTGGCCGATGCTTTAGGCAGTGCGGGATGTTCCGTTAATGGCGAGCCGGCCGGTTCCGCCGCCGATTTCAAGTGATGCACGAACGCGGTCAGGAACAGCAGCTGCTCTTCCAGCAGCAGCTCGGCGTCCTCCTTGGGCGCAAGGCGGGGAAGATGGGAGCGGAGCAGCGCGTCCATGGCGGCGGGGTCCGGCGTCCGGTACACCTGGGGGGCCAGCGGGTCTTTCCATAGCGCTTGGAAAAAAGCCCGAAGTCCGGGAAACGGAGCGAGCGTCTCGTCGAGCACGGCGGGTTCGAAGACGAACAAGGAGCGCACATACGGCTGCTTGGGCAGCTCGCCGATCCGGATGCGATGCAGCTGAAACGGCTTGAAGCAAAAGACGGTGCCGGGCGACATCTGGAAAATTTGTTGTTCTACAACGGCAGTTCCTTGCCCTTCATGGACATATAAAAGCTCCATTCCCTGATGCGCGTGGTAGATTTCGACGAACTCGTTCGTCCGGTCTTTGTAAAACGATAGCTGCACGGGATGACGATTCAGGTTCAAGTAGTTCATCTGCTTCATGCACGGGGACCTCCACCGTAATATAGCAACATTTTATCATAAGAGCGCCAAACTATGCGGGCGTTTTTTTTGTTATGCTGAAAGCATAATTTATTGGCTCGAAAGGGATGGCCTCATAATGATCAAACAGCGATTAATCGAAGCATGGGAGCATTACCGGGGCAGCCTCGGCGGTCCGTGGGAAGTATGGCGGGCCGACAAGCTCCAGAATCACTATAATGTGCCGTGGCATAAAGTGGAGCTGCCGCATACGTACAACGCGCTCGACGTCATGGACCCCGACGGCAAATATTATCAGGGGCAAGGCTGGTACCGGACGAAGCTGGCGGTGAACAATCCGTATCCGAACGGGCGGACGCTGCTGCATTTCGAAGGCGCCGGGCAGCGTACGGATGTCTATGTGTATACGGGCAAGGTCGGCTCGCATCTCGGGGGCTATGACGAGTTCACGGTCGACATCACCGAGGCAGCGGCTGAAGTGGCGGGCATCGAGCGGTACCAAGGGCTCGTCCCGGTGGCGGTCGCGTGCGACAACAGCCGGGAGCTGGAGACGATTCCGTCGGACGCGAGCGATTTTAATCTGTATGGGGGCATTTACCGGTATTTGAATCTTGTGTATGTGCCTGCCGTATCGCTTGCCCGGGTTCATGTGGAAGCGGATACGAGCCGCTTGGCTGCGGGGGGCGGAAAGCCTGTCTGCACCGTGAAGGTCAGAGCCAGACTGTACAATCCGAACGCGCAGCGGGAGAGCCTCAAGCTGACGATCCGGCTGACGGACCGCGAAGGGGCCGTGCTTGCGGAATCGAGCGTAAGCTGCCTGCCTTGGGAGGGCGAAAAGGAGCTGGCGGTCTACGAGCTGGCCGATCCGCACCTGTGGAGCACGGACGACCCGTACTTGTACGGCTGCACGGTTCGGGCGGAAAGTGTGCACGGCGAGACGGAGCTTGCGGAACGGTTCGGCGTCCGGTATTTCGAGTTCGTCGATCACGGCCCGTTCAAGCTGAACGGCGAGCGGCTTCTGCTTCGCGGCACGCATCGGCATGAGGATCATGCGGGCGTCGGGCCGGCGATGACGGAGGAGATGATTCGATACGAGATGCAGCTTATCAAAGAGATGGGCGCAAACTTCATCCGCCTCGGCCATTACCAGCAGTCGCGTATCGTGCTGGAGCTGTGCGATGAGCTCGGCATTCTCGTCTGGGAGGAAATCCCATGGTGCCGCGGCGGTCTTGGCGGTGACAGCTACCGGCAGCAGTGCCGGGACATGCTGACGGCGATGATTGAACAGCATTACAATCATCCGTCGGTCATTCTGTGGGGCCTCGGCAACGAGAACGATTGGGAGTGCGATTTCGACTATTTCGATCAGGAAGACATCCGCCGGTTCATGAAGGAGCTCCACGATCTGTCGCATAAGCTCGATCCGGGCCGGCTGACCTCGATCCGCCGCTGCGAGTTTTGCAAAGACATCGTCGACGTGTATTCGCCTTCCATCTGGGCGGGCTGGTACCGCGGCATTTACACCGATTACGAAGCGAGCTGCCGCTCGGCGTTCGACAATGTGCGCTCGTTCTTCCATATGGAGTGGGGCGCGGACAATTTGCCGACCCGACATGTGGAGAAGACGTATACGGGCTTCGAATTTATTCCCCGCGGCGACGGCACGACGGACGAGCGCGACGGCGATTACCTGCTGACCGGCGGCGAGCCGCGCGTCTCCCGGGACGGAGATTGGTCGGAGACGTATTTTTGCGAAATGATCGACTGGTACTTGAAGTCGCAGGAGCATATGGATTGGCTGACCGGCGCGGCGCAGTGGTCGTTTAAAGATTTTGCGACGCCGGTGCGTCCGGATTCGCCGATTCCTTATTTGAACATGAAGGGGATCGTCGAGCGCGATTTTATGAAAAAAGAAGCTTACTACGTCTTCCAATCGTATTGGGCGACGAAGCCGATGGCCCGCATCTACGGGCATTCCATGCCGGTACGCTGGGGCGCTCCGGGCGAGCGGAAGACGATCAAGGTGTACTCCAACGGCTCGGAGGCGGAGCTGTTCCTGAACGGCCGGAGCCTCGGCGCGAAGAAGCGCGATTCGCAAAATTTCCCCGCGGCAGGCTTGCGTTGGGAGACGGCGCTGGAAGCGGGCACGAACCATGTGAAGGTCGTCGCGGTCAAAGACGGCGTCACCGTGGAAGACGAGTTGACCTTCGAATACCAGACGGCGGTCTGGGGCGTCCCGGCGGAGCTGCGGCTGACGGCCGAGACGCAGGCGGACGGACGGGTTTATGTGGAAGCACGGGCCTACGATGCCCATGGCGTGTTTTGCCCCGATGCGGCGAGCTTCGTCCGCTTCGGTCTCGCGGGAGACGGCCGGCTGCTGGACGGCCTCGGCACGATCCGCGGTTCGCGGCTGGTCCAGCTCGCCACGGGGCGGGCCGGAATTTACGTCGATCCGCAGGGCGGCTTGCCGGCGGGCATCTCCGTCACGGACTTCGTTACGGCCGGAGGTCCGGCAGCGTCGCTTACCGGCGGCAGCGGCAAGTCAGGCGCAGGGCATCCGCGGGTGTCGGTGGTCAGCGCGGCGTGCGAAGGAATGGCTACGGCGTTTATTACAATCTAATTCCAGAGGAGGAAGTTTCACGCATGACAGCGATCGATACGAGCAAATGGGCGCAAGCGTCCGACCTGAAGACGGCGCTCCCGGCGATTTGGGACGCTTTGCAGGTGAAGGTGGACCGCATGATCGGGCAGCTTGGGGAGAAATCGCCGCACGTGGCCAAAGCCGACGGTCTGTACGACGATATGCGGCTGGATTGGTGGACGGCCGGCTTCTGGCCGGGCATTCTGTGGATCCTGTACGACATGACCGGAAAAGAGCATTACCGGGAGGCCGCATGGCCTTGGGACGAAAAATTCGAGCAAAAAACGATTCAAGACAACAATTTCCACCACGACGTGGGGTTCCAGTTTCTACCGACCTCCGTCATTAAGTACAAGCTGACCGGAGATAAGGACGCCAAGCGCCGCGGCTTGCAGGCGGCGAACTTCCTGGCGGGACGGTTTAACATTGCAGGCAATTTCTTGCGTGCGTGGAATCAAGATAAAATCGGCTGGTCGATCGTCGACTCGTCGATGAATCTGTCGATTTTGTTCTGGGCGGCACAAGAGATCGGTGACCCTCGCTTTGAGCATATCGCCAGAGCGCATGCCGATACGGTCGTGGATAAGTTCATCCGACCGGACGGCTCGGTGAACCATATTCTCAGTTTCGATCCGCAGACGGGTGAACTGATCGAATCGCTCGGCGGCCAAGGCCACGGGTCGGACTCGTCCTGGAGCCGCGGCGCTTCGTGGGCGCTGCACGGCATGGCGAACACGTACCGCTACACCGGCGACAAACGGTATTTGCATGCGGCGCAGCAGGTGGCCCATTACTTCCTGGCATGCCTGCCAGCCGACCATGTGCCGCATTGGGATTTCCGCGCCGCCGACCCGCTCGACGGCGAACCGCGCGATACGTCGGCGGCGACGTGCGCCGTTTCCGGCCTGATCGAGCTGGGCGCGGCGCTCCCGGGGGTTGAAGGCGCGGTGTACCGCCGCGCGGCGGAGCGCATCCTGCTCTCGCTGACGCAATATTACGCGACGTGGGACCGTCCGGAGCACGAGGGCATTCTGCTCGCAGGCACGGGCAACAAGCCGGTCGGGCAAAATATCGACGTCTCGTTGATCTACGGAGATTATTACTACGTGGAAGCTATCGCGAAGCTGCTCGGCTGGCAGAACCGGATTTTTTAAGCGACGAGGGAGGGGGCAATCTCCGTGCCTTGCTTGTTGCTGCTTGATTCGTTATGATAAGGAATATGATTTGGTTGTGAAGCACACACCGTCCATCTCCGTACTGGAGATCGGGCGGTTTTTTTATTTTCCGGAGGTGAGCCTGAGGGATGAGATTTCAAGACGCTTACGAAGCTTTTTTGCATACACATGTGCTCTCGGCAGCGGGTGAGAGGCTGCGGCGGTTGAAGGAGGGGCTTGGGCATGCGGAGAAGCTTTTCCTGCAGGAAGTATGGTGGCCGGCTGTCGGACGTTTCGAGCATCTGCATCCGGAGTTTGAAGTTCATGACTTCAAGGATGGAACCCGCTACTTGGACTTTGCCTATTTGCGCCCGCCGTTCAAGGTATGCTTCGAAATCGACGGCTACGGTCCGCATAGCCGGGATGCGAGCCGCTGGCAGTTTGCCGACCAGCTTGTCAGGCAGAACCATCTGGTGATCGACGATTGGAAGGTATTTCGTTTCGCTTACGACGATATTAAAGAGAAGCCGAGGCGCTGTCAGCAAATGATCCAGCAGCTAATGGGCAGATGGTTCGGGGACGAGAGTGTGCCGATCGCGTTGACCCTGAAGGAGAAAGAAATTGTACGCTTGCTCGTTCATAAACAGCGGCGGGTAACCCCTGCGGAAGTGAGCCAACACTTAGGGGTAAGTGTTCGGTATGCGCGGGAGCTGCTGCAGAGCCTCCTGAAGCGACAGGTGCTGGTGGCGGCTTCGGGCACCTTGCGCGTTCGGGCTTACCTGCTGAATCCGCATGGGAAGCCGATGTTTTTGTAGCGGGAGTGGGTTTCAAATAGAGGGTGGGCAAAACTAGTAGAGGATGGACAAATAGAGCACTTGGGATGCGTTATTGGTTGCGTATGGTCGGTCTCAGACATGTAGCGGAACTGAGATGCTTTATACGTGTTGAAAAATGTGAATGTGGTGCGGACGAAGGCTGATAGAGGAAGTGTACTTCCTCTAATTTCGCAGACACCCTCAGTTCGGAGGGAATAAGTTACTTGAGTTCCTCTATTTTGCATGGAGCTCTTCGCCGCGTGCCGTCGTTCGCATATTGGATTCTCGCGGCCCCATGCTCTATCATTTGGCCCGCAAGCCAGCCGTTCGAGGCACGAAAAATGTATCGGAGGAACATGGAGCATGGGGTAGAAATATGTGAGTTGCCAAAATATAGTGGGCGGGGCGCAAAGGGCGTGCGTTGTTTTCGCTCATTCGTGCAGTCCTGGCTGAACTCGCATCTAGGCACCATCTCGTTGACAGGGGGCTGCCCGTCATGTCGTCTGCACTCACGTACGGTTACATTACCCGCGCGTCACCCTGTCACGACGCTGTGTGCATGCCGATCACGACGGCTGAGAGCAGCGTTACGTCGCCTGTGAGGCTGCCTGTCACGCCGACTGCATCCACGTACGGTAACATCACCCGCGCGCCACCATGTCACGACGCTGTGTGCGCGCCGATCACGACGACTGCAAGCTGCAGCGTCACGTCGCCTGTGAGGCTGCTCGTCACGCCGTCTGCACTCACGTACGGTCACATTACCCGCGGGCCCCCCCTGTCACGACACTGTGTGCATGCCGATCACGACGGCTGCGAGCTGCAGCGTCACGTCGCCTGTG
>NZ_JTHN01000193.1 GCF_001399685.1 Paenibacillus sp. A3 | reverse complement strand
GAGGCGTCGGCGGGGCAACTCGCAGCAGCGGATCGAAGAATTTCAGCGGGGGACGGTATCCGCCGTATCGGTAATGCGCGCAAGCGCCGGTCAGGTCGAAACGAGCCATACGGCGGTGAACGAAGCCGGAGACGTATTCCGGCTCATTGTAGACGAAGCGAAAAAAGTATGCGATCAAATCCAGGATATTTCGGCGGCTGCCCAGCAAATGTCGGCAGGGTCGGAGCAGGTGACGGCGGCCTTGAACGAGGTGGCGCGCATTTCCGACGACAGTGCGGCAGGGGCGAATCATGTGCTCTCCTCGTCGCAGGAGCAGCTGTCGGCGATGGAGTCGATCACCGCTTCGACGGAAGGGCTGACGCGGCTCGCGAAGGAGCTGGAGACGGTCTGCCACGAGCTGCAGACGGAACGGAAAAAGCATATGTCTTCTTTATAAAAGCAGATGGATTAAACGAAAAAGCATCCCGCTTCGCTGCCGTCAAGGCAAAGGAAGCGGGATGCTTTCGTTAGTCGGTAAGCGCGTTGGGGGTCCGGCTTACAGGTCGTCCCAGTTCAGGTTGGACGATTTGCTGTAGTTGGTCACCTTTTGCTCGAAAAAGTCCGTCTTCATGCTGTTCATGTTGCTGAACGTCTCGACCCATTTCATCGGATGCTCGACGACTTCGGGGTACAAAATTTCCAGGCCGAGCTTGCGCAGGCGCTCGTTGGACAAATATTTGATGTACTGGTCGATGATGTCGTTGCTCAGACCGTGAATGTTGTTGTTGGTGATGTATTGGCCCCATTCGATCTCGTGCTGGACGGCCGTCTTCATCATCTGGCGCAGATCTTCAATCAGCTCGTCGGTGAACAGCTCCGGATTTTCCTTGCGGATTTCGCGGAAAATGTTCTGGAACAGCGCCAGATGGGTCAACTCGTCGCGCTGAATGTACTTGATCTCCGAGACGGTGCCGAGCATCTTGCCTTGGCGTCCAAGCGCATAGAAGAAGCTGAAGCCGCTGTAAAAATAAATGCCTTCGAGAATGTAGTTGGCCATGATGGTGCGCATCAGGTTTTCCGTGGAAGGCGTCTCGATGAACCGTTCGTACAGGTCGGTGATGAACCGGTTGCGGCGCAGCAGATGCTTGTCCTCGCGCCATTGGTTATAGATGTCGTCGCGCACTTCCGCCGAGCAGACGCTGTCGAGAATGTACGAATAGCTCTGGCTGTGCACGGCTTCCTGAAATGTCTGTACCGTCAGGCACAGGTTGACTTCCGGAGCGGTGATGTACTCGTTGATATTCGGCAGGTTGGCCGTTTGCAGCGAATCGAGAAAGATCAGGAAGCTGATGATCTTATCGTAGCTTTGGCGTTCCACGGGCGATAGGAATTTGTAGTCCTTCGCATCTTGCGCGAGCGGGATTTCTTCGGGAATCCAGAAGTTGTTCATCATCGTGCGGTACATTTTGGTTGCCCAGTCGTATTTGACGTTGTTCAGCTCAATCAGGTTCGTCGTGTTGCCGCCGATCATGCGGCGCTTGCCCCAATCCCGGTCGCCGTGCTCGTTAAACAGCTTTTTCTTTTGAAGCTCCATTGGTTGGTCTACCCCCTAAAGTCGAATGACCCTCCTAAATCCTCCCTAGTAGGGAGGACCCCATGGGGCGCCGGCCCCCTGGACCCCGGAATGGGTCGGTTGAGTGAAGTTGTGCATATGAGAGACGGTTGATAGTGGATCGCTTTCGTACATAAGACTCTTTGCATTTGCAAAGAGTCCTATGTACACGCTTTACGTTTAGAGCGTTGGAGTTCATTGGGTAGCGCGCTTCGCTGCCGCCCGCGAACTCCGGGCTTTTTCGTTGAGGAGGGGGCGCTCAAGCGCGCCCGGCCCTAACGGATTGTTGGTAGTTCGTTTACGCGCTGCAGCTTACGCAATCCTCGACTTCGAGGCTTTTGTTGCGGCAGTAGTAGACGGTTTTCAGGCCATGCTTCCATGCGGCCATGTACATTTCCAAGAACTCGCGGGCGGACAGCTCCGGTGTGATGTACAGGTTGAACGATTGCGATTGGTCGATATGGCGCTGACGGGCGCCGGCAGCCCGGATACTCCAGTGCTGGTCGATCCGGTGCGCTTCCTTGTAAAACCACATCGTTTCCGGGTTCAGGTTCGGCGCGGTTTGCGGGATGACGGCGTTCTTCTTCTCTTCGACGAAAAACTTGTTGAAGATCGGGTCGATCCCGGCCGTCGAGCCGGCGATGAGCGAGGTGGACGCCGTTGGCGCGATGGCGAACATCCAGCCGTTGCGGACGCCGTGTTTCGCGACCTGTTCCTTCAATTCGAGCCATTCCGGGCTGTTGTAGCCGCGGGCTTCGAAGTATTCGCCGGTCTGCCATTCACTGCCCTCGAATACGGGGTAGGCGCCTTTTTCTTTGGCGATTTCCATCGAAGCTTTGATGGCGTAGTAGTTCATCCACTCGTACACTTCGTCGGCTTTCTGCACGTGCTCGTCGGATTCCCATTGAATTTTGAGCTGAGCCAGCATTTGATGGTACCCGCTGGAGCCGAGGCCGACGGCGCGGTACTTTTTATTCGTAATTTCCGCTTGCGGAATCGGGTAATAGTTCAGGTCGATGACGTTGTCCATCATCCGCATCTGCGTCGTGACGACGCGCTCGATGTCTTCCTTCGTATAGACGCGGCCGAGGTTGGTCGACGACAGGTTGCAGACGACGAAATCTCCGCTTTTCACCTTCGTCGTAATGATGCCGTCCTCGTGTTCCGTTTGGATCATCTCGGTGGCACTCATATTTTGGCAAATTTCGGTACACAGGTTCGAGCAATAAATCATGCCTTTGTGCTTGTTCGGGTTGGCGCGGTTGACCGTATCGCGGAAGAATACGAACGGCGTGCCGGTTTCGAACGAGCTGGTCAGGATGCGCTTCATAATGTCGATGGCCGGAATTTCGTCCTTCGAAATTTTGTCGTCGTTCACGCAATCCCAGTAGCGTCTTTCGAATTCCTCGCCCCACGAATCTTCGATGGAGTAGCCCTTGATCTTGCGCACTTCGTGCGGATCGAACAAGTACCACGTGCCGCGTTCCTCGACCGTTTTCATGAACAGATCGGGGATGCAGACGCCCGGGAAAATGTCGTGGGCCTTCATCCGATCGTCGCCGTTGTTCGTCTTGAGGTTCAGGAAGTCCAAAATATCCTTATGCCACACGTCAAGGTAGACGGCGACGGCTCCGGAACGGACGCCCAACTGGTCGACGGCGATGGCCGTATTGTTGTAGTTCTTGATCCAAGGCACGACGCCGCCGGCGACGCCCTTGAATCCGCGGATGTTGGAACCGCGGCTGCGCACTTTGCCGACATAGATGCCCATGCCGCCGCCGTGCTTGGATACCTGCGCGAAGCTTTGGTCTACGTTGTAGATACCCCACAGGTTGTCCGGGACCGTATCGATAAAACAGCTGGAGAGCTGATGCAGTGGCTTGCGAGCGTTCGCCAGCGTCGGCGTCGCCACAGTCATCTCCAGATTGCTGAGCACGTCGTAGAACTGCTTCGCCCAACGCAGCTTATCCGTTTCCTTCATGGCCAGGTGCATCGCAACGCCCATGAACAGCTCCTGCGGCAGCTCCAGCACTTCTTTGTCCAGTCCCTTGATCAAATAGCGGTCGGCGAGCGTTTTGAGGCCGATGTAGTTCAGCAGGTAATCGCGCTCCGGCTTGATGTAAGTGCCGAGTTCCTGAATTTCTTCCCGGCTGTAATGCTCCAGAATGTATTTGCCGTACAAGCCCATATCGGTCAAATAGGTGATCAGCGAATACAGATCGCCGTAGCCGAAATGGCCGTATTTACGGTTTAAGCGGGCTTCCTTATAAAGATCGTAGGAAAGCAGCTTGGCGGCGACGTACTGCCAATTCGGCTGCTCGACGCTTGTTTTTTCCACGGCAACCTGAATGAGCAGGCGCTGGATTTCCTTGGTTGTAATCCCGTTGCGGAACAAGGGCAGCAGAGCGGTTTCCAGCTCCAGCGGATCGCATTCCGGATAAGTTTCGCACGCGAAGTCGATGACTTTTTTCATTTTTGCGAACACGAGTTCTTCCTTCGTGCCGTCCCGTTTTACGATGATCATGCATTCAGCTCCTTAGGAATGTTCAAAGAAAAAAAGCATGCCGCCGCCTTGCAGGCAGACGCATGCCGCTAACGCTTCGTACGAAGCGTTAATGTCTGGCAACGGGCAGGGTTCCCGCTTCTGAAGCGTCTTCCTGTCGTTCTGCCGGTCCGTCATCGATCAGGCCTGACGAACCGTGCGGGTGCGGCTTCATTATCAATAGCGATACCCTAACGAGTTTCCACAATATGTCGTAGTTCTTGATTCTTTCACCTACAATATGTAGTTGTTTTCGCGAAGCAATATCATGAATTTACCGCATCGCCGCTTCTCTGTCAATCTATTATTTCGGCCGAGAATCGCCAAAAGATTAGGACAAAATCGCGAAAAAACGCCGAATTTGGTTTGTTATTGCGTTTTATGCTACATTTACTATGGGCTGCGGGAAACCTGCCTTTTTTTGCGAGCAAAATCGAGGTCATGGGATGATGACACCGGGTCTCCGGTGAACGATAGGAGGAGTCACGAATGGAATGGAGAGGGAAATGGGGAGAGACGTACAGGAGGCTCGCCTTATGGCTGCTGATCGTCGGGTTCGGCTTCATGTATCTGTTTGGGTCTGCGGCCCCGGCCGGTGCGCACGCCTCCCTCGTACAGACGGTTCCGGCAAACGGTGCGGAACTGGAGAAGCCGCCGGAGCAGGTGGTCTTGACGTTTAACGAACGTCTGGAGGAGGGGCTGTACTATTTAAGGGTTTACGACGGCAGCAAGCGCAAGGTGACGGACAAAGCGGCTGTGATGAACGATACCCGCACAACCTTGACCCTAGATCTACCCGGACTGACCAAAGGCATCTATGTGGTGACTTATCACGTCATCTCGGCGGACGGGCATCCCGTGGACGGTACTTATTTGTTTGCGGTCGGCCAAAGTTTGGACCAGCCGTCGGGCGTTAGCGGCAGCGCGCCTGCGATCGAGCACTTGCACCGCCACGATGGTCCGATGAGTACGTTTGGAGTGAAGGATGTACTGCAATTCGGTTCGCGCATTTTGTTTTATTTGGCTTTGCTCGGTTTTACGGGCTGGCTGCTCTGGCTGCGCTGGTTCGCTCCCGGAGAAAAAACGGATCCGTCCCGCGTCCGGCTGAAACAGTGGGCGGAACGGCTGCAGCAGCTCTATTTGATTGCATATATTTTGTTCATGTGGGCGCATATGGGCGATCTGATCGGCGACGGGGGAGCGGAAGGTCTGATCCGTTTGTTCACCCAAACGACGGTCGGCTACGCCTGGCTCGGAGGTTTGCTGCTGGCGCTGCTGTCCTTTGTCGTCCTGTACCGCAGCGTCTTTCTTGACTATATCTGGCTTGCGCTCGTCTGGTTCGCCAAAAGCCTGCTCGGGCATGCGGCCGCTTTTGAACCGAAAAGCGAAACGCTCGTGCTGGATTGGCTTCATCTGGCCGCCTCTTCGGTATGGGTCGGAGGTCTGCTGATGCTGCTCGTCTTGTGGCGTACGGATAAGGAAGTGGGCAAACGATTCCTTCCGCGCTTCTCTACGGCGGCGCTGATTAGCATCTTGCTGCTGACCGTCTCCGGTGTGCTGACCGTGTTCATTTTTCTCCCGGACGTACGGCATATCGTGGAGACCGGGTGGGGCAAGCTGCTTCTGGCGAAGACCGGGCTTGTGCTGTTGGTCGTTGTGACTGCGGCGCTGATCCGCTTCTTGTTCCGCAAAAGCGACAAACAGAGTGCAGGCCGCCTGCTTGGAGTCGATGCCGTGCTGATGACGCTTATTGTCGGCGTCGTCGGCGTATTTACTTACTTAACCCCGCTTCCGGCCAACGAGCCGATGAACTGGCATGTGATGGGCGAGAAGATCCATATGACCGCGCAGGTCAGTCCGAACGTGCCGGGCGTCAACGATTTTGCCGTTAAAGTGTGGCTCCCCGAAAAGCTCGGCAAACCGAAGCAGGTGATCATGAAGCTGCAGGCGACGGACAATCCGGAAATTGCGCCGCTCGTGGTGCCTGTCGAATATACGGAGGATGTGAGCTTCGAGGAGTCGTTTGGGTTAAAAAGACATACGTACAAAACGCGCGGCGCTTATTTGCCTTATCCCGGCCAATGGAAGCTGGAGGTACGGGTTCTTGACAGCAATGACGATGAAACGGTATATGAACATATGTTCCGAGTTTATTGATCGGAATTTCGACAATGATTGAACTTTATCGTTTTATGTCGGTGAATATGGGTCTTTATGACTAAAGTCCTCTTGTCCTTTTGGTTCTGGGGAATTAGAATAAAAGAAAACCCTTCATCAGAGGAAGCAGAGGATCGACATGGCAAAAAAACGGAGTCCTGTAGGTTCGGGTCTGCTGCGGGAATGGCGGCATAAACTGTATCGGCACGCTGCGATTCTGCATCTGGGGTGCGTCATGGCCGGTGCGGAAATCGTACTGCTTTCGCTCAAACAGTTGCTTGGCGTACCTAATGACCCGTTGGACTTCATTACATCGGGCTTGACCGTGCTGTTGGTCGCCCCGATCCTTCATGCGGCCGTTCGGAAAAACAGTGTCAATCCGGTTCGGGCGCTGGCCCCGGCCATCGTTATTATGGCGTTCGCAGAGATTGTGGAATTGGCGGTGCGCTATGCGTCGTGGCAAACCGCTGACTTGATGAGAACAACGGCCGATCTGACGGGTCTCGCTCTGCTCACGACACCAATCCTTTACTTTGTGCTGACGGATATGCGCAACCGGGAGTTTACGGTACGCCAGCTTACGTACCTCGCCTATCACGATATGCTGACCGGGCTGCCGAACCGCCAGAAGTTCCAACAAACCGTCGGCATGTCGATCCGGAAGGCCAAGCTGTCGGGGCGCAAGCTGTCCGTCATGTTCATCGATCTGGACCGGTTTAAGAACGTCAACGATACGTTCGGCCATGCGTTCGGCGATCTCCTGTTGACGGAAGCCGCGGAACGGCTTAAAAGCGGACTGCAGGCAGGCGATTGCGTGTCGCGGCAGGGCGGAGACGAGTTCACTGTGCTGATCAAGGATACGTCACAGCCGCAGGATGCCGAGAAGGTGGCGCAGCAAATCATTCATCTGCTCAGCCAGCCCTTTGCCATAGACGGCCACGAGCTTCGTGTGGGCTGCAGTATCGGAATCGCGATGTATCCGCAGGACGGGGAAGATCCCATTACGCTCATGAAAAATGCCGATACGGCCATGTACCGGGCCAAGGAGCTCGGAAAAAACGGCTACCAGTTCTACAAGGCCGAGATGAACGATACGGTCATCCAGAAGCTGGTGATGGAAGAGTGGCTGAACAAAGCGTTGGAGCAGGAGGAGTTCGTCCTGTATTACCAGCCGCAGGTCGATATTTTTACGACCCGCATGAACGGAATGGAAGCGCTCATCCGTTGGAATCATCCGCGGCTTGGTTTTATCCCGCCGGGCGAATTTATTCCGCTGGCCGAAGAGACGGGATTGATCATTCCGATCGGACAATGGGTGCTGCGCACGGCCTGTAAGCAGAACAAGGCATGGCAGCTCGCCGGGTTTCCGCCGCTGAAGATGGCGGTGAACATTTCCCCGATTCAGTTTCACCAGCACGATTTCGTCCAAGTCGTTCTCGATGCGCTGCAGGAAAGCGGGCTGGAGCCGCGGTATTTGGAGCTGGAAATTACCGAAGGCATTGCGATGTACCATGTGGATCAAGTCATTCAAAAGCTGCAAACCTTGCGCGAGCTCGGCGTACATATCTCGATGGACGATTTCGGCACCGGCTATTCGTCCCTCAATTATCTTAAGAAGTTTCCGATCGACAAGCTCAAAATTGCGCAGCAGTTCGTCCGCGACATTACGGTCGATCCCGACGACGCTGCCATCGTCCAGGCGATTATGGCCATGGCGTCCAGTCTGAAGCTGAACGTTATTGCCGAAGGGGTCGAGACGGAGGAGCAGCTCTCCTTCCTGCTCGATATCAAATGCCGGGAAATTCAAGGCTATATTTACAGCAAGCCGGTTCCGGCAAACGAATTCACCGATCTGATGCTGCGGCCTCCCGCTTGACGGAAATACAGAAGCGTTCCAGTCCCCGTCCAATGCGAGGGCCGGAACGCTTCTGTGTTGTTTGGCTGCAAGAGGGGCCTTGGCTTCCTTCCTGGAGGCATGGTAGCGACCGATTCGGATGCTTAGGCGTTTGTTTCCTGCCAAGCCTGCGGGTGACCGTCGCCGACATACTTCGCGGCAGCGGCGTTGGCGATGACCTGCTGGCGGCTTTTGCAGCCCGGGATTACCGCACTGACCGCAGGATGTTTCAGGCACCAAGCCAGCGCCCAAGTTGCCATGTCCATGCCTTCCGGCACTTCGTGCTCGCGGATGCGCTTCACTTCCTCCAGCTTCAACCGCGTTTGCTCCGGGTCGTGCCGATGGCGGACGTCGTTCTCCGCGAACGAGGCGCCGGGATTGTATTTGCCGCTCAGGTAGCCGCTGGCCAGCGGCACGCGCGCCAGCACGCCGAGTCCTTGGCGCTCGCAGGACGGGAAGACCCGCTCCTCGGGCTTGCGGTCGAGCCGGTTGTAAACGACTTGAATTACCTTCGAATTCACGCGTTCGGAGGCGTCCGTTTGATGGAGGTTGTCGTTGCTGCCGATGGATGTGCCGAGATGCCGTATTTTTCCCGCCTGTACTTGTTTATCCAGCAAGGTCCACAGCTCGTCCTGATCGAAGGCTTCGTCTGTGCCCGAATGAAACTGATAAAGATCTATGTAGTCCGTCCGTAGCGCTTTGAGCGAGGCATCGAGCTGAGCAAGCACTGCTTGCGGCGACCATTCCTGACTCCGGTCCAGATGGGCGTGAAATTGATGCCCGAACTTGGTGGCAATGATCCAGTCTTCGCGCCGACCCCGGGAAATGTAGCTTCCGATGAGCGATTCGGACGTATGGTCCCCGTAGCATTCCGCCGTGTCGATCAGGTTGATGCCGCACGCCTTGGCTTCGTCCAAAATTGCATCCGCTTCTTCCTGGGTAAACGGCTTGCCCCATTCGCCGCCGAACTGCCATGTGCCGACGCCGATGACGGATACCTTCATGTTTGTTTTGCCCAGCTTCCGGTATTTCATCGATAATCCCTCCTCGAGCAAATGATTTTGTGCGCTCCCTCCTGATTTTACCTAATTCGCTAGCTTGCTTCAAATGTACGGCGAAGGGCGGGCCAATTTCTAATTTTAAGGTTATTTTAATACTCTTTTCCTTCGTATCCGGTATAGTTAAGAGAAACGACGTTGAGAAGGCGAGGGAGAAGCTCTTGAACCGAATGATGCGATGGGCGAAGGAATGGGTAGCGCCGCTTGGCTTGGCTGTGATCATCAGCTTTTCGTTCAACACATACGTGGCGCAGGGGATGAAGGTGCCGACCGGTTCGATGCTGCCGACCATTCAGCTCGACGATAAAGTGTTTGTGGAAAAGATGGTCGCGCTGACCGATTTTAAGTTCGGCGACATCGTCGTCTTTTATCCGCCGCTCAAGGGAGAAGAAGACAAACGCTACATCAAACGGCTGATCGGATTGCCGGGCGATACGATTGAAGTGAAGGACGGCGCGCTGTTCCGTAACGGCGAGAAGGTGGATGAGCCTTATGTGAAGGAGCCGATGAAATACCAGTTCGGCCCGGTTCAAGTGCCGGAAGGGAAATATTTGTTCCTTGGCGACAACCGCAACGACAGCAAGGATTCGCATCTGTGGCCGACGCCGTTCGTTGACAAAAGCAAGCTCGTTGGCAAGGCGCTGTTCCGTTATTATCCGTTCGATCAGATCGGGGAGATTAAGTAGCGGGGCTGAGGATGAAGCTTTGAAAAAAAGAAAAACCCTTGAATTTTCAAGGGTTTTTCTTGTAAGCGGGTGATGGGAATCGAACCCACGCCACCAGCTTGGGAAGCTGGAGTTCTACCATTGAACTACACCCGCAGGAAGATGTATTGGAATTATCGCACAGTACTGGAGAAAAATCAAGCAGTTATTATGCGGGACAGATCGCCTCCTTCATAGGAGTGATCTGTTTTTTTCATCCGACCACAGCGGAATGCTCCAAGTCAACTTTGTGCCAAATTGTTATTGCTTACTCAAGCCGACCCGCTTATAATAAACTCTACACATTTAACATACATACAAGTATAAAAAGTATATTTAATCTGCGGGGGATTGCGCTTGAATCGTTCGTTTTATGCTTTATTGGTCAGCCAAACGGCAACTAATCTCGGCTTTGCGCTCTATACGATGGTTGTGGTCATGCATCTTTACGCGCAGACCGGTTCGACGGCGTTGTCCGCTGCCGTGACGCTAATCAGCGCAATTTCGCGAATGGTCAGCGGCGTTGTTTTGCCGTCGTTTGCCGACCGCTTTCGGCTTCCCGTGCTGCTGATCTTTTCGCAAACGACGCAACTGGTAATTCTCCTGTTTCTTGCGCTGATGCTGACGCAGGACGTTTCGGCTTCGAGCTTGATTGTCATCATGGTGCTGCTCGCGATCATTTCTTTTTTTAATGGTTGGTTCTCGCCTGTGAAGAGCTCGCTGCTCCGGGCCGTCGTACCTGAAAATGAGCGGGTGAGAGCAATCGGCTTGTTATCGACGGTGGATCAAACGTTCCAATTTGCCGGGTGGACTTTGGGTGGCGTGCTGCTGACGGTTTTGGGCCAAGGGGCTGCGCTTGGGATTACTTTTGCTCTGCTCGTCGTATCGATCGGATGTTTGTTCCTGTTGAAGCGGCACGGGAAGCAGCATGAAACGCCGGTGATTCGGACGGAACCAGGACTTGTGGCCGGACTGACGGCAGGCTGGAAAATTCTTTACAGGCATGAAGGACTGCGCCTCCTCGTCGTGATGGATCTGATTGAATCTTGGGTCGGCACGATCTGGATCGGAGCCGTCACGTTAACTTTTGTCAAAGAGGCTCTGCACGAAGGAGAAGCCTGGTGGGGATACATTAACGGCGGCTACTATTTGGGCACCATCGTCGGCGGTTTGATCGTCCTTCGGCTTTCCCGCCGGATGCAGGGAAAGCTGACCGTGAGTATGCTGCTGGGAGCGTCTCTGTTCGGTGTGCTGACGCTGCTGTACGGGTTTGTATCGAACAGCATGTTGGCGCTGCTGCTCGTCCTGTTGATGGGGCCGGCTTATCAAATCCGCGATCTGGCGCAAGAGTCGATGGTTCAAAATAGCTCGGACGAGCATACCTTGCTTAAAGTGGCGGCAGCCCGGTCTACCTTGGTCCAGCTCATCTCGATGTTATCCATTGCCGTGATCGGAATCGTAACAAACGTTATAGGCGTTCGTCTGGTTTACATCGTCTCCGGCTGCGTGTTGCTCGTGTCATCCGCGTACGGTTTCGTGCAGCTGCAGCTTCGGAAAAAAGGGGCATTGCTGGAGCGCGAACACTTGTAGCGCCCCGTCTCAATCATTAGCCTGCTCCTCGTATTGCGGGAACAGAAGCTTGAGCATTCCGAGAATGCGCTGCCGGTCTTGATCAGTGAGCAAGTGGCCGTTGTAGTGAAGGCCGCTCACATATTGGAGCGACTTGCCGATATCGTACAGATGCTCGAGCGTCTGGGTATCGGTTTTTTCGGCGTCCGCTCCTGGCGTTCGGAATTGCTCCGCCATGCCTTCCAATTGGCCGATTAGCTTGTAAATCTCAACCTTCGGCGGATCTTGCTGAAGCAGTGCTTGCAGCGTGTCCGGCGTAATCTTAAAATCGTCGCCGAAGAACGGGCGATATTCCTGTTCCAATCGTTTGAGGGCCGCCCGGGGAATGACGGGAAGGGCTTGAACGATCCCGTCGAGGTCGATACCGAGAATATCGAGCAGGTCTTGGAACGCCTGCCGGTACTTGTGGGTGTCGGCAAGCTTCCGATAGCCGGCGGCCGCCATCAGATCGGCATACTCGACGCCCAGCGGTTCGACCAACTTCTCCAGCAGCTCGGGAGAGGGCATGTTTTTTTTCTTGCCCGTTTCGATCTGGGACAAATAAGGGTTTGAGTAGCCGATCCGATCGCCCAATTGGGTTAGCGTCAACCCTTTGGCCTCTCTTAGGCTTTTTAAATAGGCTCCGAACTGCTGAACGTTCATCCGCGCACATCCTTTCTTGTTTTTCTATTATACACTCTTACTTGCTATTAGTAAATATTATCGGAAATATTGTTGCTAATAGCAAGAATATGTGATAATGTTACTAACACAAAACAAGAAACGATGAACAGCAGCCCGCGGTTGCTTGCCCGCTGCAAGAATAACCATTCGGGTGAATCGAAAGGTGGTCGCTATGAACGATATGCTCACGCTTGCGCAAAAAAAAGCTGTCCGCGCAGCCATGGAAGAACGGCTGGCTCTGTACCGGAGCTACAAATACAGCAGCTTCGAACGCCGGGAAGCCCGGGTTACCGCCAGCTATGATCCGCGATACCACGGGGCGACGAATGCGGTAAGCGATCCGACCGCGCAGATCGCCGTGTACAATGTAAACGAGCAAATGCACCGCAGTTACGTGTGCGATTCCGTAGAAATCGCGCTGAGCCTGCTGCCGGATAAGCAGCAGTCGATCATCGAAACGCGGTATATGCGGCACAATACGCCGACGGATACGCAGGTATGCGACAGGCTGAGCATGTCCAAGGATACGTACGACCGAAACCGGCTCGCGGCGATGTACGAAATGGCCTTATTTTTGGAAGTGGATTGCGGGTTCGAGCTGACATAGCAGAATAAGCAGGCAACAATTAGACTGTTCTCTCTCGTGGGAGGCGGTCTATTTTTCTATCTGCGGATCTGCTGGGGGAGTATATTGAAAAAGCCGGCGCTTCCTACGCTAAGAAGTACCGGCTCTGAGTGTTGCTTACGCAAGCTAGATGGTAAAATACGTGTCTTCGCCTTTCCAGATGCTGTGCTGCCGCTTCGGGAGACTCTTTAAATGCGCTACTTCCTGCGGCACACCGCTTGCTGCCGCCGCTTCGTAGATCGTCATGCCGCCCAGAATGAGCTCGTCCGGCATCAGCAGCTCGACAGCGAACTGGTTGGCTTCGCTCTCGATCCGGTCGATCGAAACGAGCGTGTTCCTGCGAAGGAAGGGCGTATTTACCTTGGGGTGAAGGATCACGTGTCCGAGCTCATGGGCGCACGTAAAACGCTGGCCGGATTTATCCAGGCCTTGGTTAATATGGATGCAGCGGATTCGTTTGTACGTGCTGAAGTAACCGAGAATGTTGCCGAGCGGCTCAAAGAGAACATGGATGTTTTTCTGAGATGCGATTTTGAAAGGGTTGTTCGTTCCGTACTTTTTAATCAGTTGCAAGGCTGCTTGTTTCGAATTTCGCATCTGCTTTTCTACCCCCGTACCGATTTTATTTTCGATATTTGTTCGGGGTAAACTTCTGTTTCGCTAATTGCTTGGCAAGCCGCATGGAATTCTCTAGCGATATTCGCAGCAATTCTTTACTCTCCTCATCCAAGGTTTCGCCGTGAAAGGCAAGTGCTTCATCAGACTCGAGATCGCTGAGCATTCGTTCGAGATCCCGGGCGATGTCCTTCTCTTCTTTGGGTGTCAAGGGAGACGCGTCCCGCTTCTCCTCCATGGCCGATACGTTCGGCGAAGGCTCGTCGGACAAGCCCAGAAGGTAATCCGTCGTCACTTGAAAATGGGCGGCGAGCTTGCCGGCCATATCGGCGCTCAGCCGTTTTTTTCCCCTTTCGATCTCGTAATAATATTGAGGCGTAATGTTCAACAGTTCGGCGACAACGGTCCCCGCCATATTCCTTGCTTTTCGAATGTCCCGCACCCGATTCCCCATAAGACATGTCACCTTTTCTGAACTGGCTTTTTAATAGAAGAACATTTGTTTCCATTATATCAGCTTTTAGCTTAATAATCAAGCTTTGGAAAATTCAAAATGAAGAAATTGGGAGAAAAATTAAGCAAATAGTTTGTTTTTTGGATGTTTTTATGTGATAATTAATCTATATGATTAAATTGAATGGTTGTCATTTTGAAGCTAATAGCTTATTCTTAGTTTCGTAAAACGAACGATATGCTAACGAATGGAGGCGCCTCGAATATGACGAATTACGTCCAAAACCTTGAAGCTGCAAACGCGGCTCAACCGGCTAACCCTGTAAGGGAACGGCGGCAGGTTGCCGCAAAAACGGCGAAGAGCAACAAGGCGGAACAGGTTTATAGTGGGCAAGCAGGTCCTTTGGAACCGTGTCAACCGGTGACTTTGGAGATGATCCGGACGAAGTTTGCAGGGCTCGTTCAAGCCGGACGTCAATGTGAAATTCGGGCGCTCCTCCGGCACTACGGCGCCGAACGGCTGCCGGACGTTCCGACGGAATATTTTGACGAGCTGCTCCACGCGGCGGAAAAGTTCGGGTGAATGCTGCTGCAAGTTTAAGCTGTAAGTTCGATCGGACATACTTCCAGAGAATGACGAGAGGGGAACAAACCGGAATGATGATGCTTAATCTCGAACAAAACTACGAAAAAATGGCTATAGATCAGCTTCGCGGATATAAACGGCTTGTCGGACGAATCAAGATGCTTGAGAAATACCCTGTCAGCGGCGGGATGCGACTAGGCACGATTGTCCAGGACGGACAGCTGCAAGACCTGCACCGGCAGTGGCGGAAGCTGCTGGCATCCGGCGCAGACCAAGAAGCGCTGCGAAGCACAGAGGCGAGAATCAAGGCTCTATTGGAAGGGCTGCTGGGTACGTCGGACGGCTATCAGGGGATATTGGCACGGGTAAGCGAACTGCAGGAACTGGGGCGGCAAAAAGAGCAGATGGAACGTGCCATGGACACCTTGGACGATTTTAAACACGAATACGCACAAGTGCTCAAATTATTGTATGTGGATGGAAACGAGCCGAATGACATCGCATGCGATCTGGGCATTTCCTTATCCACCTTCTATGGATGGAGACGTAAAGCGTTGAAGGAATACGGAATATTGATTAGCTAGAGTCGCAGCGTTCTGCGGCTCTTTTTGCGTTATGGGTCTGCTTGACCGGTGCGGAAGGATTCGCTTGTGCTATAATGAAGCTAATTTTCAATAAAGAGGAAATGAGGAGGAACCGATGCTTCAGCAGGATTTGGCATTCATCAAAAACGTTAAAATGGAAGATATTCCGTGGCAGCGCCTGATTTCCTCCTACGGACGGGCAGCGGCGTTTCCGCAATGGTTTCATGCGATAGCTCATGGAGATGTGGAAGCGATGGGCCATGCTGCCGAGCGATTGGGCGAGGAGCTTGAGCATCAAAGCACGCTGTGGCACGCTACGCCGTTCGGCGTCATTTTTGCGATGCGGATGCTTGGCGAAGCTGCGAACGATTCCGTGAAGCAGGAATTAAGCGAGCCGAAGCGGGAACGATTGAATGCGCTTATCGTGGCGATGCTGAACATGTGCCAGCCCATTGCGGTTGCATGCGCAGATACGCTAGGCCATGTCGTCGACATGGAACCATTCTCGTCGATCACCGATCTGCTTCATGAAAATGAGCTTTGGCCGGAAGACGAAGAAGAGGACGAGGAACGTTGGGAGGACGATCCCGTCTCCGATCAGACATTTTACAGCTTCGTTTACTATACGGCGCAAATTTTGCTTCTATATAAGGAAGATATTCGCAAGCTTTGCGATTCGGTGCGTGAGGAAGTGCGGGATGCCGCCGGGGAGCTGTATGTGGTGATTGAAAGTATCGGGGTTGGGGGCTGAGTTGGCCGCGATTATTAATTTGGAAGGGAAGCAAAGGAATGCCCGTTTACCGGAAATTGTTGTATTTGTTTTGGGTTCTGACGCTGCTCTTTAGTTTTTACTGGGAAGCTTCCTCCGTAGATAAACACACATTAGCGGGTGCAGCGTATAATGCGATCCATACGATGATCGTTAGTGGTATGGCCCTTACTTTTTTGATTCATACGTTCATAATCAATTTGAAATCGCGCGGAATCGGGGCAGCGTTATTGGCCGCGCTTGTTTTACATTATTTTTACTTTATTTGCTACAAATACTATTTCAGTCTGCATATCGTACTTTAACTTGCGCGGACGAGCTCGCAGGGATGGAAAAACGTCGGAATTTCGCTGCAAAAGCGTTGGAATAACCATGGACAACCTTTGTAACGAAGTGCGGTTTTCCCGTGCTATGATGTTAATGTAAGATAATTGTGCTAAGGGGAACACGAACGAAAGAGTCGCAGCGATGCGGCTCTTTTTGCATTCGCTCCGTTGCACAAGATTAGGCTTCAGGGGGAGGGAGGATATGGAGCGGTTGCGCAAACTGGATAGTACAGTTCGAGCAGGCGATTTCCGGAGCACCCTTTGAGGTGTGGCCGCTGCCAGGCGGAAACGCAAGCTGCGGCAATTCATGAAGCTTTTATCCGGCTTCTATCGGGGTGGTGAACGTGGAAGAAATTAAGCAGGGGATTGCGAAACGGCTCAAGGAAATGTTTCCGGCAGCGAGCGTCTATACGGAACAAGTCGAGCAGGGCTTCACGAAGCCTGCTTTTTTTGTTCGGCAAACGGAAGGTGCGCAGAAGCACGTAATGAACCGCCGGTATATCCGGACGGGGACGTTCGACATCGCCTACTTTCCGGTTCCGGGCAGTCCGCAGTTGATTCGCGATTGCGAGACGGTCCGGGATGCATTGTACGAGCGGCTTGAACTGATCCCGTGGGAAGGTCATACGTATCGCAGCTCAGGCATGCGTTACACATTGACGGACAACGTGCTTCATTTTTATGTGAGCTTCGAGGTTCATGTAATGCGGCCGAAAGAGGCCGTGCCTACGATGCGAAATTTAGTACAGGAGGAACATATCCGACATGATTAAAAAAGGGACGTCGAAAGCGACAGCCATGAAGGAAGAGACGACTGCGGCGCAGGCTGCGGTTCAGGAGAGCTTGCCGGCTTTTACGAAGCAGCAGTTTTTGGAGTCGAAGCTGTTTACGGCGCAGCAAAAAGATTTGCTGAACGCTCTGCTGCAAGATGAGGAAACGTATACGACCGATCAGGTCAAACAACAAATCGAACAATATTTGAAAAAGGCGGTGGAATAGATGGCAGGCGGAACATGGACAACTCAAAACAAAGTACGCCCAGGGGTGTACATCAATTTCGAAGGTGAAGGTAAACCGGCCGGTACAGCCGGCGAACGCGGAATTATGACGATGGCGCTGTCGCTCGGCTGGGGCGAAGCGAAAAAGGTGCTGACCGTGGGTGCTGGAGACGATGTGAAAACGCTGCTCGGCTACGATATCGCAGCGCCTCAGCTTCTGCTGGTTCGGGAAGCTTTGAAACGCGCCAAAACGGTGCTGCTGTATCGTCTGAATGCCGGTACGAAGGCGGCCGCAACGGTCGGCGCGCTGAAGGTGACGGCCAAGCACGGCGGCGTACGCGGCAACGATTTGTCCGTCGTCGTTCAAGCGAATATCGATGACAATACGAAATTCGACGTGAAGACGCTGCTGGCCGGTCAAGCCGTCGATTCCCAGACGGTGGCCAATATCGCCGGGCTGAAAGCGAACGATTGGGTCGTATTTAGCGGCACGGGCGACTTGACGGCAACGGCGGGCGCTTCGCTCACCGGCGGTGCTGACGGCACCGTGACGAACCAAGACCATACCGACTATCTCGGAGCGATCGAAGTGTTCGACTTCCAAACGATGGCGCTCGCATCCGGCGACGCTACGTTGAAATCCGTCTACACGGCATTCGTGAAGCGGCTTCGAGATACCGAAGGCAAGAAAGTGCAGGCCGTGCTGGAAAACTATCCGGCAGCCGATTTTGAAGGCATCATCAGCGTCAAAAATGGCGTCGTGCTGACGGACGGCACCGTTCTGGATGCGGTGAAAGCGACGGTATGGGTAGCTGCGGCTACGGCCGGGGCGCAGGTGAACCAATCGCTGACGTACCAAGCGTACGACGATGCGGTGGACGTGGACATCCGTTACACGAACTCCCAAATCGAATCCGCCCTGCGCGGCGGTGAGGTCGTTTTTGTGCAAAACAAAGGCCGTGCGATTATCGAGCAGGACCTGAACACGTTCAAAAGCTTCCTGCCGACCAAGGGCAAAGCGTTCTCCAAAAACCGCGTAATCCGCGTGCTGGACGGCATCGCCAACGATATTAAGCGGATTTTCGAGACGTTCTATATCGGTAAGGTGAGCAACGACCACGACGGGCGCAATTTGCTGTGGAACGAGGTCGTCACTTACCTGAGAACGCTGCAGGCGAATGCGGCCATCCAAAATTTCAATTCGCAAACTGATGTGCATGTCATTCAAGGCCAGGACGCGGACAGCGTGTATGTGGAATTGCACGTCCAGCCGGTGGATTCGATCGAAAAAATCTACATGAAAGTGACGGTGAAGTAACATGGCAGATCAAAAAGTGTTACACGCTCGCGATACGATTAGCGGCCAGGAAGGCCGTGCTTACGCAACGATTAACGGAAATAAGGAAGAAATGTTCTACGTTAAAAAGCTGGAAGCCAAAGTCGAGAAGGAAAAGGCCGAAATTAAGGCACTCGGCCGCCGGGGAACGCAAAGCAAGGCGAAGGGCTGGAAGGGCACCGGCAGCATGACGATTTACTATATCACGACGCTTTTCCGCGACCTGATGAATGAATATATGGTCAGCGGTAAGGATACTTATTTCGATATTACGGTAACGAACGAGGATCCTTCCTCTTCCGTTGGAATGCAAACCGTTATTATCAAAAATGTCAATCTGGACAGCGTCATTATGGCGTCTCTCGATACCGGAAGCGACACGTTGGAGGAGGAAATCTCCTTCACCTTCGACGGTATCGAAATTAAAGATCGTTTCAAAGCCCCTTCCATGAACTAATCACATTAACAGGAGGACATGATTCATGAGCGATTTAAGCGTATTTTTTGCCCAAAATGCAGAAGCCAGCACGATTGAGGAAGTTATTATTTCCGAACGCTTCAAGGACCGGGAGGGCGTTCCGGTGCCTTGGCGTCTCCGCAGCATGACGGAGGAGGAAAACGAGGCGGTGCGCAAAGCCGTCACGAAGCGCGTCAAAGGCAAAGGCGGCAGCTACACCACCGAGGTCGACCAGAACGAATATATCGCCAAGTTGGCTGTGAACAGCGTCGTTTTCCCGAATCTGAAGGATGCGGAATTGCAGCAATCGTACGGCGTGCTCGGCGCCGAGTCGTTGCTGCGCAAAATGCTGCTCCCCGGGGAGTATGCCAACCTGCTCCAAAAGGTGCAGGAACTCAACGGCTTCGACAAGGACATGAACGAGCTGGTTGACGAAGTAAAAAACTGATCAACGAGGGCGCAGGCGAGGCGAATTACGCCTACTATGCCCTCCACGAGCTTCACATTTTACCGCAGGATCTCATGGCCATGTCGCGGCACGAAAGGGCCGCGATCTACGCCATGATCGACGTGCGGGTAGAGAAGGAAAAGCGTGCCCGCGCTAAAAAAGGGTTTTGAGGAGCGTCTCTTATGAGGCGCTTCTTTTTAGGTTGTAGAAAGGAGGTAGGGTGAGTAATGGCGTCAGTTTCAGCACTTTTGAAAATTTTTAACCAAGTCTCTAAAGGGCTACAGCTAAAAATGTTGAAAGCAGGCAAGGCTAGCCAAAGTACCAGCAAAGTTTTGGGACAAAAGGAGTCGGTCGGTAAACGATTTTCCCAAGTCTTGGGAAGGATTGACCACAGAGTGGCGTTGGAACCTGCAAAACAAGGCAGTCCCGATGCTCAAAAGGAGACGTTCGTCAAGAGATTTTCCGGTGCGTTTACAAATCTTAAAAACAAGATGACGCAATGGGGGCCTTTCAAGAAGGGGAACTCCGGCAAGTCACAAACGGATGCAGCAGATCAAGATCCTAACAAAGCTAATTCGTCAAAGGGCTCGTTTTTACAAAACGCTGTGCATGTATCGACTCTCTTACTAAACGGTTTGCGTATGTATAGGGTTATTCAAGCAATAAAGAATGGCTCGGGGCAAAAAAATTCTTTTAGCGATGCGGCCAAAAAGAACGAAGAGCTTGCCCAATCTCAAGACAAAGTCAATGATAAGTTGAAAAAAGGAAAAAAAGAAAGTGCAGGGATGCTGGAAAACTTTCAGAAGCAAGCCGCTGCAATTCTTAATCTTGAAAATGCTCAAAAGCTGTTTCAAGCTACCGTTGGAGGAGCAATGGAGCAGCAGGATCAGAAGGAAATGTTCATTAAGCGTACGGGCAGCAAGCAGGTCGGTACGGATATGTTTGAGATGTTAAAAGATGAAGCGATGAAGTCGGGGACGAATGTGAAAGAGTACTTGGCGAATTCTTTGAATTTCATGTCGGTAACCGAAAACTCAGACCAAATTACCAAGCTTAATAAAATTGCCCAACGCCTTGCTTTTTTCGATCCGGAGAAAAAAGGACTTGAAGAGAATGGCTCGGCGATAAAAGATGCTCTTGGCGGAGACGGTAAAGCGATGGACTCCTTGCTGGAGCGTTTTGCGATAAGTCCGGATAAAGCAAAGTCCTTGAACTTTGAAGAACTTACGCAAAAAGGGGATGCAAACGGGTTCATTTCCGCTCTAGAGAAGCTCTTGGAACTGAATAATATGGGGCAGGGCGTATATGACAAAATCTCCGATGTCCCAACCGAGCAAATTGCTACTCTGGGCGATCACATCAAAAACGCTTTTGCTAATTCGGGACAAGCCGCTTTGACAGCGCTGATGCCAATCGTAACGATGATCAATGAGGCGTTTGAATCCGGGAAGTTCCAGCCGTTCTTCGACGGTCTTTCAGCTGCGCTGTATGGTATCGCCAGCGTAACGGCAACTGTTGTGCAGTTTCTCTTGGATAACTGGACTACGGTTCAAAACGTTCTGCTTATTCTTGGCGGGGTGCTTCTGGTTCTTGCTGCCATTTGGCTGATCCAGTGGCTTGCTGGAATATGGCCGATACTGTTGATCATCGGAATCATCATGTTGCTGATCGATATTTTAAATCAGGTCGGCGTGTCAACAAGCGAGATTGTCGCTATAGTGATAGGGGTATTTTTCGGTTTATATACATTTCTGCGGAACGTGTTTGCCCTGCTTTGGGATATCATTGTTACTTTCGTAGAATCTGCGGCAAACGCTTTTTATGATCCTGTAAACGCCGTTAAAACTTTGATTTACGAAGTGGCAAAAGATGTGCTCGACTTTATCAATACAATTATCGGAGATATAGATTCGATTATTGTAAAAATCAATAAAGCATTTGGCAAAAATATTTCGGTCATTGGACAAATAGACGGCAAATGGGTAGAGGACTTAAAGCCGGAACAAGGAAAGCCAAAATTTGATCTGTCTAAATATAGGCTAGAGCAGCAAAGTGTTTTGGATGGCTATAACCAAGGAAAGAGCTTTGCCGAAAACGCCATGAAATTTGTTGCAGATAAGGGCGCCAATATGAAACAGCAATTTAGCGGCTGGAACAATATGCTCAATAAGGATTCGCCACCGGCCAAACAGCCTGGCTCCGAGCTTCCTAATCTCAACCACGTGAACTCGATCGGCCAAATCGATAATACAGTCGATATTTCCAGCGAAGACTTAAAGGTTATGCGGGACTTGGCTGAAATTCAGAGCATCCAAAACTTTGTGACGCTGACGCCAACCGTACAGGTGACCACAGGAGATATTCACCAGCCGACCGATGCGAACGAAATGATCCGGCGCATCGAAGAAGTGATGTCGCGCGAAATCGCAAATTCCGCTCAAGGGGTGTACGCGTGATGGAAGACCATTATTTTATTTATTTGAGCTTTAATAACCAGGCCGAGGGTTGGAGGCTGCCGGTTAACCCCGAATCGATCGAAATTTCGGAGGAAGGCCAAGGGAAAACGTACAACATCGTTGGTAAAGGCGGGGGGACAGAGGAGACGCGTGCGGGCGAAATTAATGTCATTCAGAGCCCGAGGCTGAAGACGGTCAGCTTCAGCAGCTTTTTTCCCTCAAAATCGCATAACTATCCGTTTATTGTACAGGGAATCCCGGAGCTGACTCCGAATCCGAAGTATCTGTATCTTAGAGATGGGATTCATGACCCGATGAAATACGTGAAAGATATCCGTAAATGGATGGAAACCAAGCATCCCATTCGTTTTATGTATATCGTTCGACGCGGTCGCGAAGATGGCAAACTGGATAACGCCAGCGATCGAGACCTTAACTTTCCGGCCTCAATCGAAAAGTTCGAATGGAAAGAAGTTGCCGGTTCCCCGGGTGATATCGAATATACGCTGTCACTTAAGGAATACGTCTTTTACTCTGCCAGAAATGTTCAGCCTGTTGTGAATGCCAAAGGGGAGACCGTTCTCGTTCAACAGCAACCTGACCGCCCGAACGAAGGGGTCATGCCGGAGACGCATACCTTTCAAGATGGGGACAGTCTTACGAAAATATCTACAAAGTACTACGGCGACAGTGCGCGTGCCCGCGAAATTCAAGAATTTAATGGGATTTCCGATTCGGAAGTGGAAGGTATCCAAAACGGCGCGGTACTGAAACTGCCGCCAAAGTAAAGGGGGACCGTCATGCTCCAGATCGAAATCGATAACAAGGATGGCTTCCTATGGGACCTTTCGGGGATCGTCTCCGAAGCGACATTTAAAACCGCCCGGGTCGGGCAGGCTTCAAGCTTTGAAATGACCTTGATCAAGGGCGGATTCTACGAAGCGAAAGAATTCAAGTACAACCTCG
>NZ_JTHN01000192.1 GCF_001399685.1 Paenibacillus sp. A3 | reverse complement strand
GGGTATATGTTTTTTTTAATGCTATGGCTCCTGCTGTTCGTCCTTTCGATCGCAGCGCTTTGCTTAGGACGATATGGTATTCCGATTTCAGATGTCTTGGATGTTTTATCGTCGAAGCTGCTTGGGAAGCCGTCAAATGTGAATCAAACCATTGAAAATATTATTTTGAATTTAAGATTGCCCAGGATCATCGCTTCCATTATGATCGGGGGTTCGCTGGCATTGGCCGGGGCCGCTTACCAAGGGATTTTTAGAAATCCTTTGGTTTCCCCGGATATTTTAGGTGTTTCTTCCGGTGCGGGGCTGGGGGCTGCTTTAGCCATACTTTTTCATTTGGGGACATTCGGTTTACAAATTTCCTCCTTGGCCGGAGGCATATTGGCCGTTATGATAACAAGCGCGATTCCAAAGTTCATGAAAAATCGTTCAACCATCGTTCTCGTCTTAGGGGGAATCATCGTTAACGGGATGATGGTTTCCTTATTAGGATTGGCCAAATATATGATGGATACGGAGAATAAGCTTGCGGAGATCACCTATTGGCTTCTGGGCAGCTTAGCCAAAATCTCTAAGGGCGATATATGGATAATCTCCATTCCCATGGTGATCTCGATGCTGCTGCTGCTCGCTATCCGATGGAGAGTCAATATTCTTGCTTTAGGAGAAAGCGAGGCTAAAAACCTGGGCGTCCATACGGAATTTTATCGCGGTCTCGTCATCGTGCTGTCTACCATCTTAACCGCTTGTGCCGTATGTGTTAGCGGAACTATCGGTTGGATCGGGCTAATCGTCCCTCATTTGGGGCGAATGCTGATCGGGCCGGACAATAAAAGGTTATTTCCTCTTTCTATCATCATAGGAGGGGGATTTTTGTTACTGATTGATACGCTATCAAGAATTATTTCCCCGGCAGAATTGCCCATCAGTATTTTAACGGGGCTTGTGGGAGCGCCTTTTTATTTTTGGATTCTCCATAAACAAAGGATGAACATTTCATGAAACTTGAAGTGAACAATGTAAGTTTTTCATATAAACAAAAGAAAGTTTTTTCCAATGTATCCTTTAGCCTGAACGAGGGGGAGATTCTTTCGATTTTGGGGCCTAACGGGTCGGGCAAGTCTACCCTGCTGAATTGTATAGCGAGATTGCTTAAAGGGGATCAAGGGGATATTTTCCTTGACGGAAAATCCATTTATGACTATACCATGAATGAATTTGCAAGAAATATTGGCTATGTTCCTCAAAACCATACGCCTGCCTATGCATTTACGGTCAAGGAATTCGTTGTCATGGGGCGCTCGCCGTATATCTCGGCATTTTCAATGCCGTCCGACAAGGATTACAATGTTGCACTTGAGGCCATCGAGATGATAGGGATCGGTCATTTGTTAACCAAGCCCTATACGGAGCTTAGTGGCGGAGAGAGACAACTGGTTACCATTGCCAGAGCCATTGCCCAGCAATCCAAAATCATATTAATGGATGAACCGACTTCACAGTTAGATTATGGAAATCAGATTCGAACCATTGAAATCATAAAAAAACTATCCCGAAAAGGCTACGGCATCATCATGACAACGCATACACCGGATCATGCTATATTGCTGAACGATAAAATCGGAATCATGGACAAGTCAGGCCAATTTGAATGCGGTCGTGCCTTAGATATTTTAAACGAAGAGAAGCTGAAAAAGATATATAACATTAATTTGAAGTTAGTGTATTTAAAGGAAATCAATAGAACGGCCTGTGTAGCCGAAGGGATCTAAAAGCATCCTCGGGATCTGCAAGGGATGTGCATAATATCATAGAGCGGAAGGGGGCAGCAATTATATGATAGTTGTGCAATAAGGTGCGAGAGGAGCGACTGTCCCATGAAGAAGCGAAAAATAGTGATTCCTCATGAACACGGCGGTTGGGCGATGGTCAGTGTTCCTTTTCTGCTCGGCATGTTCGCCGGGAAGCCGCAGTTGATGCATCTGCCGTTATTTATGGGTTGGTTGTTTCTCTACATGTCGTCTTATCCTTTTCTTCAGTCCATGAAAAATAAAGCCAACCGGCGGCATTGGCTCAAATGGGGGACGATTTACGGTTTACTTGCGGCTTGTTGTTTGGTGCCATCGCTTTTCAGCCATCCGGCATTGCTCTATTTCGGCCCGATTCTTCTTGCGTTGCTTTCGGTAAACATATGGCATACGAGACACAAATCCGAAAGGGCGCTGCTTAACGATCTTTGCGCCATCCTCCTTTTCAGTATTGGGGGAGCCGCCGCTTACCTGGTGGGCGGTGGAGGATGGGACCGAATGATGGTATCGGTCGTTCTGTTCAGCTTTTTGTATTTTACAAGCAGCGTCTTTTTTGTGAAGGCCATCTTTCGCGAAAGAGAGAACAAGCGCTGGATCGCTTATACGCGAGCATATCATGTTTTGCTCCCACTCGTGCTGTGGGTGGCAGGCCATCCGTGGATGATCCTTGCTTATGCGTTTTCCGCTGCGCGGGCTTTTGTTTTCGCAGGCAAGCCGATGCGTCCTTCGAAGGCGGGAATTATTGAAATTGTGGGTGCGGTGCAGTTTGTCATTTTTTCCGCTATGTTCATTCAACGATGAAGGGTGATAGGATTGGCAAAAGTAACAAACCGTTGGATACCTTCCCGTTATTCCACCATCGTGCGTTGGAACGGAAAAGGAGGGATGATTTACAACTCCTTTTCCGGCGCCATGGCCGCCTTCGAGCCGGACGAGGAGGCAGAAGTCCTTAGAGTGCTGGGGAAGGGAGCTCTCCATGAGGAGTTGTCAGGAATGGCCTCCGATCTGCGCGATGCCGGATTTTTGGTGCCGGACGGGACGGACGAGCTTGCGCAGGCGCAAAAGCTGCACGCTGCTCTGAACGAAGCGAAATCGAGGCATCTCGTGATCATGCCTACGGAAGCGTGCAACTTTCGCTGCACGTATTGCTACCAGGACTTTCCCCGTGGCGCCATGACGCGGGAGACGATTGACGGTTTAAAAGCGTACGTCCGGCATGCGGCCGAAGGCATCGAGCATCTTGCCGTCAGCTGGTTTGGCGGCGAACCGATGCTTGTTCCCGATACGATCGTTGAATTGTCGGATTCTTTCCTGGAAAGCTGCTTGAAAAACGGCATCAGCTACTCCGCAGACATGTCCACAAACGGATACTTTTTGACGAAAGAGCGGTTTATGGAGCTGCTCGAACGGAACGTGCGCCGATTTATGGTGACGCTGGACGGAACGGAAACGGTTCACGACAGGAGAAGGGGGCTTCGCGGAGGCGGCGGGACGTTTGAGAAAATCATCGGCAATTTAAAGGAGCTTCGTGATGTCGATGATTCGTTTGCCGTCGATATTCGAATCAATTTTGACGAGGATAACGCGGATGAAGTGCCGGATTTGCTGACGAAGCTTTTCGCATGGTTCGAGGGTGACAAGCGGTTTCAGCTGCTGATCCGGCCGGTTGGCCGGTGGGGCGGACGAAACGACGACCGGATTCCCGTGTGCGACCGGACCGCTTCGGATACGCATCTGTGGGAATTGACGGGCCTTGGGGTGGAGCAAGGGCTGCCGCTCAGCGAGACGATCATCGATTCGTTTATGCCGTCCGGAGCCGTCTGTTATGCCTCCAAGCCCAATGCGTTCGTGATTGGAGCGGACGGACGGCTGTACAAATGTTCGGTTGCGCTGGACGACCCGGTGAATCATGTCGGGCAGCTTCACACAGACGGAAGCATGGTTCTCGATACGGACAAAATGGCGAGATGGACCGGCTCCGGCGAAGAACGGGACCCCGTTTGCCGCACGTGTTATTTCCGCCCCGCCTGTCAGGGCAACCATTGCCCGTTATATCGGATGAGAACAGGGAAGCGCCCTTGTCCGCATGAGAAAAGAAAAATCAAGCACGTGCTGGAATTGATCGGGAAGAGCAAAGAGCAAGTCAAAGGAGGTGGAGAAGAACATGAAGTGGATTCGTCCGGCCATAACAACCGCGCAAGCGGTGAATACCGGTAAAATATTGAAGTCGGTACCTGGAAATCTTGCTTAAGCAGGTTCAAGGTCATTCTGGAAAAAGTCCAAGTTTTGTTGCTTACCGGCAACGAACCTTGGACTTTTCATTTTGTGTTATAGGAGAGCAGAAAAAAACGTGATTGTAAACACAGTAGGCTTAGGCTCGTTGCATTACAATTTAGACAAGAACATGATCATGAGGAACAACGGTCATGTCAAAAGGAGGTCAAGCTAATGAACACTTCTTTTAACGGTTCCGAAACGGTCGGACAAATCGTGACCGCTTTTCCCGGGTCCAGCAACTTATTTCAGGAGCACGGCATCGACTTTTGCTGCGGCGGGGGTCGTTCCCTGACATCAGCGCTAAGACAGAAAAACATCGAGGAAGCAGCGTTCATTGAAAAACTAAACCGGTTCTACGCGGAAGCGAATCAAAAAACCGATCCCAATACGGACTGGGCTAAGCTCTCGTCGAGTCAGTTGATTGATCATATCGTCACCACCCATCACGCGTATTTGGAACGGGAGCTCCCCGTGTTAAGCCAGTTCGTCACCAAAATTTTGCGGGTACACGGTCCGGAACGCCGTGAGCTCGCCAAGCTTCATATGCTTTTTCATCAGATGAAAATGGAGCTTGAGCAGCATTTGATCGCCGAGGAGGCGACTGTTTTTCCGTTAATCAAGGAATTGGAACACAATCCAGTCCCATCCCTTGCGGAGAAAACGGCGAATACGATAAGGGAGCTTGAGGCGGATCACAGCGGCGTCGGCAATCTGCTGAAAGAAATGAGAGCCGTCACAAGCGATTACGAGCTGCCGGCCGGCGCGTGCCGGACTTACACGCTGGCGTTCCACAAGCTGCAAGAGCTCGAATCGGATTTGTTCCAGCATATTCACTTGGAAAACAACATTCTTTTCCAGCGCGTAAGCAATCCCGCCAACGAGTCTGAATAAGCGGATTTCCAAGGGGAGGTCGTCTAAAAGGCGACCTCTTTAGTGACTCGAATCACCGCAAAATACTATATATGGTGATATGATGATTTCGATAACACTATATTTAGTTTTTGAGGAGAGGGGGTTAACGGGAAAGTGCTAAGATTTTATCCAATCATGATTCGGACTTTCGAGGATCTGCCGGGGAACACCTCTTTGGTGATTCATTCTCTTGCCGGCTGTAATTTACACTGCTTCGGCTGTCATAACTATGATGAATTGGTGGCATCCAACCATGAGCATTATTTGTTGCCGGATGATATTTTGCAACAAATCAAGATGAGCGGATTTTTATTCGACGCCGTCATCTTCAGTGGCGGAGAGTTTTTGATGGGCAATCTTGAAGAAATTTCCGTTTTTCTTACAAAGCTGAGGAAATGGTTCCAGGGTAAAATCATCATTAACACGAACGGCACGTTTCCTGAGAAAATACGCCATTTGCTGGAGAGAGAACTGGCTGACGGGATTCATATCGATATGAAATTACCTTACCATTCTTTCGATAAGAACGTCGATATGGCCGCCTACCAAGCCGTTCTTGGCGTCCTTCCCACTCCTGAGCTGGTTCAAAACATGATGTCGGCGATCCAATTGGTCGTTCGGCACAATAGTCCTCTCAGCCAGGTGCGTACCGTAAAATATCCTGTTTTAAGCGAGGAGTATTTTGAACAAATTCGCAGCTATGTCGATGAGTTGAACGGGCGTTACAACAGCAATGTCGCGTATAAATTAAATGAATTTTATTTTCCGGCTTGAATGGGACGAAAAATCAATTGTGGTCAGGGAGGAACGGATAAATGTTTCATCATTTTAACGAAATTATCGAAAAATTCACATCGGAGGTGGAAGACAAAAAATCGGATTATTTAAAACGCGAGAACAGCAATTTTGTGTACTCTCTGCCTCTGCTGCGCCACAATCTTACAAACTTTGCCGAAGAGGAATTTTTGCTTTCGCACATATTGCCGTCCAAACTGACTGAGCTTTATAAAGAAGGCGTTGTATACATACACGATAAGCAATTAAGCCCGTACTGCATGAGCGTCGGATGCAAAGATATCGCGATGATGGGAATACCCAATTTGGCCAAAAATATGTTGTCCTCCAAACCGACGAAGAAGCTGGATGTTTTCTTAAGACACGTTAGCAACGTCATCGTGCTGATGTCGCAGCAAGTATCCGGCGCGGTGATGTTGTCCCAATTGACAACCATCTCTGCATCCTACCTGTACTTTGAACAATTGGAAAACGGCAGAGCGTATTCGGATCACGAACTGAAGCAGTTGTTTCAAGGCTTGATATGGGAAATGAACATGCCGCTGCGCGGAGGCTCGCAATCCGCATTTTCGAACATCACGATGGAATTCGGCAAACCGTCTGAGGAAATCAAAAACGAATACGTCATGATCGGAGGCGCTACCAAAAATATTAAATATCAAGAGATTCCGCCTATCTATTTTGACCGGATCAACAAGGCGATTATCGATGTCATGAAAGAGGGGACGGGAACAGGGATTCCGTTTACGTTTCCTTTAATTACCGTTCAAATTGACGATCATTTTAATTTACAGGATGAGCTGTTTCTGTACTTGCTGGAGCAAATGTATTACTGGGGCGGCGTCTACTTTGAAAACTTCCGGACGAAACCGTTTGAAAATGAATATTACAAAAAACGCAACCCTTTGTTGAAACCGCGCGATCCGGAAGCGAGCCGTAGTTTATGCTGCAGGCTGCAGATCGATTTGTCCGTGCTTTCAAGGGCCGGAAGCGGCATTTTTGGCAGCTCTACCGGATCGACCGGCGCCGTGCAAGTGTTGAATCTTAACTTGAATCGAATGCTGATGGAATTTGGACATAACGAATCCGTACTCTTGGATAACATCAGAGAGGTTCTGGAACTCATGCAGCAGGGCCATCAGGCAAAAAGGGCATGGATCGAGAGAAACAAGGAGCTGTACCCGACGTTTTTTGCCTTCAACAACGATCTGAAAAACTATTTTAACGTATTTGCTGTGACCGGTATGCACGAGGGATTGCATAATATGGGCTTTGAAGGCGGATTGTTGAATGAGGAGGGCAAGAGGCTGGCTCATCGTCTCATGCAAGCGATGACTGACATCATCAATGAGTTCATCGTGCGGGATAAAGTGGCATGCGGGATTGAATATGCTCCCGGGGAGAACGCTGCGATCAAGCTCGCCCGGCATGATTTGAAATGGGGGAAACAGCATGGACGGCATGTGTATGTTCAGGGCAGCGGCGATAACGTATACCTGACGTCCGGGTGCATGCTTCCGTTCAGCGAGGAAGACTTTCTCAAACAAATCGAAAACAGTGCGGAATTTCAGGGGTACGCCACATCGGGAAGCATTCTCCATCATTTTGTGGAAAGCAAACTAGCACCGGCCCAACTTGCGCAATATCTCGGCAACATATTCGAAAAGCCGATTAACTATATTACGCTTACACCTACCCTGACCAGCTGCTTAAGCTGCAATCGGCAATTGGTGGCGCAGGATGGAAAGCATATCCGGAATTGTCCGGTTTGCGGCAGTGACGATATCGCCACATTCAGCCGTGTGATCGGTTATGTAAAGATGATATCCAGAAAAAGCATCAAGGTGGATAAGGAAGGTTGTTATCACGGGGAGTTCAACTTCTGGAGCAAAGCGAGAAGGTTTGACTGGAATACGAGAAAGAGAGTTAAGGTTGAAGAGCTGTAACCTATGAACTGCGCACGTGGCAGCTTTCCTGCGAAGAAAACAATCATCTGGGCGCTGGATAACGGGATGCCGGTTTTCGAGTAATCTGTGTACATTTTGTGAAAGTGCATTATTTTACACTGTATAACTACGGTTTATGATGATTTGCATCACAGTGATGAAATAGTGAGAAATGTTATTTTCAAAATGTTCCTGATGAAAGAAACATTCCGTAAAGGAGGCATCGTTACACTTGGGAAGGGGAGACGTGCCGGTTACCGATTTACGTCGCAGCCACGTCTTGTGCCCCAGTCATCAGCCCGAAACGAGCTTTATGAAATTGGAACGATCATGATTGACTAAGAGTGGAGGGAAAAAGGATGGATGTTCGAAAACTTCAATTGCCGTTGCAAACGGTAAGTCTAATTCTCGGTTTTGCGGTTTGGGTGATTCTGTCTTCGCTCATGCCTTTCATCAAGTCGGACATCCCGATGACTCCGGGCCAGCTGTCCTGGGTAACGGCCGTACCCGTGATTCTGGGTTCGGTCCTGCGCATTCCGATCGGTTTCTGGACGAATAAATACGGCGCGAGAAAGCTGTTCGCCATCAGCTTTGTTCTGCTGCTGTTTCCCGTCTATTATGTAAGCCAGGCAACGACGTTCGTCGATCTGCTCATCGGCGGTTTTTTCCTCGGCATCGGCGGCGCCGTATTTTCGGTCGGCGTTACCTCGCTGCCGAAATATTATCCGAAGGAAAAGCACGGTTCCGTGAACGGGCTTTACGGTATCGGCAACCTTGGGACGGCGGTGTCGGCGTTCGGCGCTCCCGTTATCGCAGGCTCGATCGGATGGTCTGCCACCGTCCAGCTGTATTTGATTTTGCTTGCCGTGTTTGTTCTCCTGCATGTTTTTCTCGGTGACCGCAAGGAGCCGAAGGTTGTGACCCCGGTACGGGAGCAGATGAAGGAAATATACCGCAATCCGCGGCTATGGGCGATCAGCCTGTTTTATTTTATCACCTTCGGCTGCTTCGTCGCATTCACCATCTATCTGCCGAATTTTCTCGTCAGCCACTTCCAATTGGCCAAGGCGGACGCGGGCTTCCGAACGGCTGTATTTATTGCGATCGCGACGGCGGCACGGCCGATCGGCGGATGGCTGGGCGACAAGTTCAATTCTTTCGTCATACTGATGTTCGTATTCGGCGGGCTGACCTTATCCGGCATCTTGCTTTCCTTCTCGCCGGACATTCAGCTTTATACCGTCGGTTGCCTGCTTATCGCGGTTTGCGCGGGTACGGGTAACGGCACGATTTTCAAGCTGGTGCCTCTCTATTTCCTGAAGCAGGCCGGGATTGTGAACGGAATCGTCTCCGCCATGGGCGGACTCGGGGGTTTTTTCCCGCCACTGATTCTCGCATCGTTACTCAGCTTGACAGGCCACTATGCAATCGGATTCATGGCCTTGTCCGAGTTTGCTTTGGTCAGCCTTGTCCTTGTGTTCTGGATGTATTATCAAGACCGGCTTCGTTTGGCTGCGGAAATTATTGAAAATACGGCGGAAGCTATTCTTATCACGGATTTGAAGGGCACGATCCGGCAGGTGAATCCGGCGTTCACCAAAGTGACCGGTTATACGCAGGAGGAGATCGTTGGGGAAAATCCGCGCATTTTAAAATCAGACAAACAGCAGCCGGATTTTTATGCCGCGATGTGGAAAACGATCAAGGAGAAAGGCTTCTGGCAGGGTGAAATATGGAACCGGAGGAAAAACGGGGACGAATACCTTCAATGGCTGACGATCAGTGCAATCAAAAACGACGCCGGCGAAGTTAAACATTACGCGGGGATGTTCAGCGACATTTCAGAGCTGAGAAATAAGTAAAAAAGAAACTGAGAAAGCTCCGGACCCGTTCAAGTCTGCGGTCTTTCTCAGCATTCTTATCATTCCCTACTTATACAGCACATCGTCTTTTAATTCGGCCACATGTGACAAGGCTTGCTCAATTTCCGGTTCGCTGACGCCGAAATGCGCAAGTGAATCATGCAGATGCTTGACGATGGCATTAAAGTGAACCGGCTGCAGGTTCATGCCCTCATGAGCTTTGGCCATGGATTTTCCCGTGTATTGGTTCGGCCCCCCTAACGCAAAACTGATAAATTTGGTTTGATGGCGCCGTTGTTGATCCATATCGGTGTTCTTAAAAAATTCGTTCACCGTATCATCCGCCAATACAAGCTCATAAAAATAATCGATGACTTTAGAGATGGCCGGTTCTCCGCCAACTTTTTCGTAAAGCGATTTCGTCGTTTCCATGACAAACCTCCTGAGTCACAATATGTCAACAAATAGGATGCTTCCGATCAATAAAAATATTCATGCTTTCTCTCCAGATTGCAAATGAGAAGGAGGGATTTTATTGAAGCCCCTTATAAAAGAAAGGGATTACAACGAAAATCCATTCATCGTCATATGGGAAGTCACCCGGGCCTGTGCTTTGAAATGTCTGCACTGCCGGGCGGAGGCACAGTACGGAGCGGACCCCGGACAGCTGTCTTTCGAAGAGGGGAAGCAGCTCATCGACGAGATCGCCAAGATGGATAACCCGCTATTCGTCTTTACCGGCGGAGATCCGTTAATGCGGCCCGATCTGTTCGAGCTTGCCCGTTATGCGATCGAAGAGCGAGGTCTTCCCGTCTCCATGACGCCGAGCGCCACGCCGAAGGTAACACGCGAAGCGGTCCGGAAGGCGAAGGAAGTCGGGCTGTCGCGGTGGGCGTTCAGTCTCGACGGCTCCTGCGCGGAGATTCACGACCATTTTCGCGGAACGAAGGGATCTTACGATCTGACCATGAGAGGGATCGAGTACTTAAAGGAGCTGCAAATCCCGGTTCAGGTGAATACGACCGTATCCCAATATAATCTTCATGATCTTGAAGCGATCGCGGACAAGGTCAAGGAGATGGGAGCCGTGCTTTGGAGCGCATTTTTCCTTGTGCCCACCGGACGCGGGATGGTGAAAGATATCATCACCCCGGAGCAGCACGAAGAAGTGATGAAGTGGCTATGTCACATTCAGCAAAAGATGCCGTATGGCGTAAAAGCAACGGAAGCGCCGCATTACCGGCGGGTTCTCCTGCAGGAAAAGCAGCGTTCAGGCGAGCAGATTGCGGCCATGGGAGCGAAACGCCGGGACCTTCTCGGACGCGCGCCAAAAGGGGTAAATGACGGAGACGGGTTTGTGTTTATCAGCCATACCGGAGATGTTTACCCGAGCGGATTTTTGCCTGTCGTATGCGGCAATGTCCGGGAGCGCCCGCTGACGGAAATTTATCGCAGCTCTCCGGTCATGACCGCGTTACGTGACAAATCGCTGTTAAAGGGCAAGTGCGGGGTTTGTGAATTCAAGGAATTGTGCGGAGGTTCGAGGGCGAGAGCCTACGCCGTTACCGGAGATTATCTGGAAAGCGATCCCTACTGCGCTTACGTACCGAAAGCCCTTACAGCGGAGTCAAAGTTGTTTTTTGAACAAAATTCGCATCTTGGATCGAACTTGTGACTTCCGTCACAGTCAATGGGGAGAGGCCGATGCTTTAATGAAAGTGACCAAAAATGAATTATGGAGGTCAGAACATGGACCGGGCGTTTGCATCTAAATTTGCTAAGAATTACTTCATTACGGTTGTTTGTCTCATCATTTTGATGTATATCGGGTCCCGTTTTTTTACTCATATTGACTTGGCCTTATATGGGTACATGGTCGGTACGGTCGTTTTTATCGGAGGCTTTTTCTACCGGTTTATCGCCTGGGCCGAGCGCCCGCCGACGAAGGTCATCATGAAGAAAGGCCTTCGGCTGCTGTTTCGCAGAAGCACTCCGCAAACAACCGTTGAGCATTTGGCCACCTACAAGTTTATATGGAACCGCGGTATCTACCGCTGGACGCAGCACATTTTGCTGGGGTGGGGCTGTATTCTCTCTTGCCTGGTTACGTTTCCTCTCGTATTCGGTTGGATGTACTTTACGATGGAGGATAACAGAACTTACACGGTTGTCGGCTTCGGCATCGACATCATGCGGGTCAAAGCGGACGGCTGGATTGCCTTCTTGTTTTACAATGCACTGAACATTACAGCCTTCATGGTCATCGCCGGCGTGTGTATGGCGCTGTACCGGCGCATCAAAAACATGCAGGCAAGAGCGGAGCAAACCTTCGTATACGATTTTCTCCCCTTGTACCTGCTTCTGTTTATCAGCATTACGGGATTGATGCTCACGGGGGTGAATATTTTCCTGCACGGCTGGGGCCATCCGGTCATTACGCTGATTCATCAATGGTCCGTCATTATTACGTTAATTTACCTTCCTTTCGGTAAACTGGCGCATATTCCGTTCCGGCCGATGAGCGTGCTGGCCCGAAATTACCGGGAGCACTATGGGGAGAAGGAAATGAAAGCCTGCAAGGTGTGCGGCACCGGATTTGTTTCGGTCGAGCAATCGAACGATGTCATCCAAATGTTGAAGCAAAGCGGCGTCGAATTCAAGATGGACGAAGGCTTTCATCTGGCTGAGCTGTGCCTGCCTTGCCGGAGGAAGTATCGCATGTCGCGGTTTGCGGGTGTCCCAACCCACGAAATCAAGGTCAAGGAGGCGAACCAGAATGCTAAAGGATAAATTTTACCGCGAGATTGAGAATAAGCATCATCCGAAGGAAAAGCTGGTTCCGACCCACTGTTCTTACTGCGGCATGCAGTGCGGCATGAATTTAAGGGTGGATACGGATAGCAACAAGATTATCGGCGTAGAGCCACGGTACGATTTTCCGGTGAATCTGGGGAAAATGTGCCCGAAAGGCGTCACCGCTTACCAGCAAACGAACCATGACGACCGGCTGCTCCGGCCGTTGATCCGGGAAGACGCTTCGAAGAAAGGAACGAAGGAAGGCTTCCGCGAAGCATCGTGGGACGAAGCCTACGACTTGATTGCGCGGAAGTTCAAGGAGCTGCAGTATAACTACGGCAAAGATTCGTTGTCCGTGTTCAGCGGCGTATCCATGACGAATGAGAAATGTTACCTGACCGGCAAATTTGCCCGCGTCGCCCTGCAGACGCGCTACATCGATTATAACGGCAGATTCTGCATGTCCAGCGCGGCAGCCGGATTCATGCGCAGCCTTGGGGTGGATCGCGGATCTACGCTGCCATGGACGGATATTCACCAGTCGGATTGCTTGTTTATTGCCGGAAGCAATACGGCCGAATGCCATCCGACCTCGATGTTCCGGGTATGGGAGGTGCAGAATCGCGGGGGGTATCTGATCGTTGCGGATCCAAGGGAAACCCCGATTGCGAGACGGGCTGACGTCCATCTCGATCTCAAGCCCGGCACCGATCTGGCGCTCGCGAACTGCATGGTAAATTTGCTTATCCAGCAGGGCTATGCGGACGAAGCGTTTATTCGCGAGCATACGAACGGCTTCGAAGAAACGTTGGAAGTCGTGAAGGCGTTTACCCCGGAATATACGAGTGAAATTACGGGAGTGGCGCCGGAGAAATTGATCCGCGCCGCAGAAATATATGGCAAAGCCCCGAATGCCGTCGTCCTGTTCGCGCGCGGGATCGAGCAGCAGCATAAAGGAACGGACAACGTATCGGCCTACACGAATATGTGCCTGGTTACCGGCAAAATCGGCCGGCCCAAATCCGGAGTAGCCACATTTACAGGCCAAGGAAACGGCCAGGGCGGCCGGGAGCACGGACAGAAAGCGGATGCGCTTCCAGGCTACCGCAAAATCACGAATCCGAAGCACGTGCAGGAAGTGTGCAGCGTCTGGGGAATCACACCGGAAGAAATGCCGCAGCCCGGGGTTTCGGCCTATGAGATGTTCGAATTGATGACCGAAAAAACGATCCGCGGCTTATATTTGTTATGCTCCAATCCTGCGGTTTCCGCGCCGAATCAAAACTTCGTCCGCGCGGCGCTGAAAAGCCTGGATTTCATGGTTTGCTGCGATATGTTCTTATCGGAATCGGCGGAATTTGCCGATGTCGTCCTTCCTTCCGTGACGTGGTCGGAGGATGAGGGCACCGTGACCAACCTGGAAGGCCGGATCATCAAGATCAATAAAGCCCAGGAACCGCTTGGCGAATCGAAGCCGGATTGGCAGATTCAAGTAGAGCTGGCCGAGCGTCTCGGCCGGGGCCAATATTTCCGTCATCTCACGACGGCAAGCAAAGTTGCAGATGAATTCAGGCTTGCTTCCAAAGGCGGGTATGCGGATTATTACGGAGCGACGTGGGATAAAATCGAGAAGCAAAACGGTGTATTCTGGCCCTGCCGAGACGAGCAGGATCAAGGAACTCCCTATATGTTTTTGGATAAGAAGTTTTATCATCCGGACGGCAAAGCGAAAATATGCGCGCTTCCTTACCGGCCGCCTGCGGAAGAGCCGTGTGAACAGTATCCGCTCAGACTGACAACCGGCAGGGTCGTCTATCATTACTTATCCGGGAACCAGACGCGAAGAATCCCCTTTTTGCGGGATATGTGTCCGGAGCCGTTCGTCGAAGTTCACCCGGAAACAGCCAAGCTGTACGGCATCGAGCACGAAGAAATCGTCCGCTTGTTTACCCGGCGCGGCGAAGCGTACTTTAAAGTGAAGATCATCGAAGCCATTCGTAAAGATACCGTGTTTGTCCCTTATCATTTCGGACATGAGCAGTCGATCAACCTGCTGACCATTGCCGCGCTGGACCCGATGTCGCGAATGCCGGAATTTAAAGCTTGCGCAGCCCAGATTGAGAAGCTGGCGGATGGGACGAAGGGGGCACTGCTGTGAAAAAAATATTGTATATCGAAATGGATAACTGCATCGGCTGCCGAAGCTGTCTTGCGGCTTGTACACAATGCGGCGGTCACGACGAACGGAACCGCAATTATGTCTATGATGTCAACCCGTTGGTCGACCGGCAGACGATTCCGCTGATGTGCCTGCATTGCGTCAACCCGGCATGCGCCAGAAGCTGTCCGGCGCAAGCCATCCAGGTCACGGAAGAAGGAGCGGTGCTGTCCGCTCTCGTCGAGAAATGCATCGGATGCCAGAACTGTACGATTGCCTGCCCTTACGGGATTCCTAAATTTGATGAAGAACAGAACCTGATGTATAAATGCGATCTTTGTTACGACCGTACGAAGGACGGCATCCCGCCGATGTGCGCATCTGTTTGCCCGACCAATACGCTGCAGTGGATTGACGAGAACGAGCTGGCCGAGAAGCGGGAGCAGCACCGATTGGGCAAATGGCTCGCCAGCCGGCAGCCGTTCGAGCCTCTGGAAGGGGAGACCCGTGTACAGATCAGCCTTCCCGGTATTATCCAAGGAAAACAGAAGCTATTCTGAACCGTCTGACAAAGGAAAGCGACCATTATTAGAAAGCGGGTGGACCGCATGGATAAAGAGAAGAACAACAAGGTTCCGTATAACGAAGACAATTATACGCATAACATTCATAAAAATAATGAGCGAACCCTGGACCGGCGCGGCTTTATGAAGACAATGGTGGGGGCGGCGGGAGTGTTCGCCGTTTCCACGCTTCCCTGGGGCGGACTGGCGGCCAAAGAGCTTGCGGGGCTCGGCCAAAAAAGCCATCCCAAAAAGAAAATTGCCGATGTTCAAGCGTTGAAAGTGGGGGAGGCGGTCGAATTTGCTTATCCGGGGGAGCACGATTCGGCGCTGTTGATCCGCTTGGACGAGAACGAATACAAGGCGTATCAAAATGCATGCACCCATTTGAAATGCCCCGTATTTTGGAACGGTAAGGAGAAAAAAATGGTTTGTCCTTGCCACCACGGCTTTTTTGACCCCAAATCGGGCGCTCCGACTGCAGGACCGCCAAGAAGGCCGCTGCCGGAAATTATCGTAGCCGTCGAAGGGCCGACTATTTATGCAACGGGAGTGAAGCGGTATGAAGCGTAGCTATCGGGGCGTCATCTTGCTGAGTATAGTGCTGCTGCTCAATATTATTTTTACGCAGTATACGATCAACCATTATTATTTTGAAAACTATAAGCTGGTGATCCTGTTTGCCGCGTTAAACGTCGTTCTGTTTCCGATCGCCTTATTTATTTACAAGAAGGAAGTGAAAAATAGATGAAGAAATCGGAATTTTTCATGGACTTATGCTTTATTCGGGAACGTGCGGCGGACGCGCCCGGGCAACCTTTTGCGCAGATCATTGACGATCAGCTGAAAAGCTTGTTTCCGAAGCATGCGAAATGGAGCCTGGAGCAGAAACAGGCAGAAGGTCTGGAATACGTCGTCGCCGAGGTTACGGGTACAGGAGCTTGGGAGAAGGAGGAGGACATGCTCGCCTATCTCGAAGAGCGGGCAGCTCATCATTTCTGGGACTGGCTGCAGGGCTACCGGTTAGAGGTTGAAGTCAAGGAACATGCGGAGTGCAGCCATTGCGGCAAAAATAACGTCAAAGCCGGGGTCTTATGATGGAATGGGAAACGATGTTATCCAAGTATGAAGGAAGCCGGATCACCGTATGGATTGAAGATCTCTCGGGCGAAGAACAAACGCAGCCCAAGCCGTTCACCCTGTTCAAGACAGCGCTCACGGAAGACCGGGCCTATTTGAAGTTTTATTTCAATGCCGATCAGTTCCTTTCCATACCTTTATTTGACGATTCATTGACCAAGCTGGAGCGCAGCCAAGCAAGAGACTGTTTTGTTTCGCATGATCCTAAAGCTAACCTGCGTTATCATATCTACTTTGAAGAACGCGTATAGAAGGAGCGAAGTCGTGCGCTATTCGATGATGTCATCGGGTAGCGCATTTTTATAAAACAGTGTGACGAAAGGAGGCCGTGTGATGAGCAGTCCATTGATCGATTCGTTCGGCAGGGTTCACGACTATTTGCGTATATCCGTGACGGACCGCTGCAATTTACGATGCGTATACTGCATGCCGCCCGAGGGGATGGAGTTCGAACCTGGCCAAAAGATATTGACGTATGAGGAGATCACGGAGGTTGTGCGGGTACTGGCAGGAATGGGTGTCCGAAAAGTAAGGCTCACCGGAGGGGAACCGTTAGTTCGCAAGGAGCTTGAAACACTCGTAGCCATGATTGCTGCCGTTCCGGGAATAGAAGATATCGCTTTGACCACGAACGGGATATTTCTCGCACCGAAAGCGGCTAAGCTGAAAGCGGCGGGATTGACTCGCGTCAATATCAGCTTGGATTCGCTGCGCGCGGACAGGTTTTCTTTCATTACGCGCGGCGGAGATGTACGTCGTGTTTTGGATAGTATTGAAACCTGCATGCAAGTGGGATTCGATCCCATTAAAATAAATGTCGTACTCATGAAGGGAATCAATGATGATGAAATTGCAGATTTCTTGAGGTTGTCCATAGAACGGCCGCTTCAAATACGATTTATCGAATACATGCCGATCGGCCATCAAGACAAAGGGTGGAAGGCCTCTTATATGCCGTTAGCGGCAATTTTCGATCGCTGCAATGAAATGGGATGGAATGTTATCCCTATTCATACGATCCATGGCAATGGACCTTCCAAAAATTCCCGAATCGAAGGGGCACAAGGAAGCTTCGGACTCATCCATCCGGTAAGCGACCATTTTTGTGAAACGTGCAACAGGCTCCGCCTGACGGCTGACGGCAGCATTAAGCCTTGTTTATACTGGTCGGACGAATTTAATGTTCGAAAATGGATCGGAAATGATGATGCCATCCGCGAGCTCTTTCTCAAAGCTTTGCACTTGAAGCCCCAAAATCATGAAATGGCAAAAGCCTTAGACGATGAAAAACAGACACATCGGCCGACTTCCAGGAGAATGTCGCAAATTGGAGGATAGTATGGAACGTTTACAGCTTTCGAACCGCTTTCGCAGGAACGCCATTCAGCCTGACGCGGCGCAAAAGATGATTCAACAGCATATTCGGCCGGGAGATATCGAGCGCGTGCCATTGGAGGAAGCTTTCGGCAGGAGATTGGCGGCGGATGTATTCGCAGCGGACCACATGCCGCATTTTTGCCGTTCGGGTATGGACGGGTTTGCCATACGGTGGGAATCGACAATCGGCGCATCTTCCACTCAGCCGGTTGTTCTGGAAGTCATCGAGAGCATTCCTTGCGGCTCGACGCCGACGAAAGCCATAACGGGGAATACAGCATCGAGGATTATGACGGGAGCTATGGTGCCTGAAGGTGCAAATGCGGTCGTCATGCTTGAGATTGCGGAATGCTTCGAGCGAGATGGAAAAACGTTCATTTCGATCAAAAAAGAACAGAAGGAAGGTCAAAACATAACCTTAACCGGATTTGAGCTGGCTAAAGGCGAGCTTGTCTTGGAAAAGGGGAGGAAAATACAGGCAGGCGAGATTGCCCTGCTGGCTGCCTTCGGCGTGGGAACGGTTAACGTATTTAAGCGCCCCAAAGTAGCCATATTCGCAACCGGCTCGGAATTGTTGGGCGTTCATGTGCCGCTTGAGCCGGGGAAAATCAGGAACAGCAATACGCATATGCTGGCAGCACAAGTGCGGGAGGCAGGCGGAATCCCAATCCTGATGGAAACTATCCCTGACGATGCGGAGCGGGCTATGGAGCAAATATCCGACGCTTTTTCCAAAGCGGATTGTGTCATTACGACAGGTGGAGTCTCGGTAGGCGATTACGATATTATGGTCGACATTTTCGATGCGTGGGAAGGGACGATGCTATTTAACAAGGTGATGATGCGGCCGGGCAGCCCTACGACGGTTGGCGTGCTGAAGGACAAGTTTCTCTTTGCACTTTCCGGAAATCCGGGGGCCTGTTTTGTGGGGTTTGAATTGTTTGTTCGTCCGGTGCTCTGGGGCATGCAAGGGAAGAAGGACGTTCTCCCGCCGGAAGCAACCGCATTCTTAGGGGAAGATTTTACGAAAGTCAATGCCTATCATCGATTCGTGCGGGCCAAAAGCTATATCGAAGACGGTAAAGTATATGTCAAAATGGCAGGGCCCGATCAGTCCAGCGTGATGCTTTCGATCAAGGATTCCGATTGTCTCATGGTCATCCCTCCGGGAGGCCGTGGCGTTCATGCAGGAGAAAAGGTACGCATGGTTCAACTCGGAGTTACGGAATAATGTAGAATTTGCAGGAATCTGTCCGTAGAGCGCGAATATGAAAATGGAATGGTTAAATGTGCCAATATATGGTTCATTTCTGCATGATAGAAAAAGGGGGGAGAGAATAGGAAAATGAGGCTATTGGCAATAGGTATTTTATTAGCGGTGCTAACGGGATGCAATCCGTCCGGCCAGCAAAGTCAGCTCAATGAGCCCGCGAAAGCTTCCGATTCAACGTCGCCTCCGTCTGGAGCGGCAGCGCCTGCTCTCTCGGCAGCCTCTCCGTCCGTAGCATCGCAAACCGCTCCTGCAAATGATGGCGCATCGGTTGAAGAAATTGCGGACCAGTCGTTTCAAGTTGAGTTGGAGGCGTGGGGCAAGGTTCGTTTTGTGTCCGCGAAACGTACGAATGCAGACGGGCGCAAAGAGCTTGTGCTCAGCTTAAAGGATGCCGAAGGCCAGACTTTGTATACGTTCCCGCAGCCGAAGCTCGTCGCGTCGTGGAATTTCGAATCCGTCAAAGCGGTATCGTTTAAAGACGTCGATGGAGACGGCAAGAAGGATGTGATCGTGCTCGCGGATTACGTTGCCGGAAAAGGCTCGGGAGGAAGCGCCGCAGTGACCGCCCCGTCCATATTTGTTCAAAAGGACAAAAGTTTCGTATCGGATTATGATACCGATAACCGGCTGAATGCCTCCGGGAAAATCTCGACAGTGAGCGACGTTGTGGCGTTCTTTAAAGCGAAAGCGAAACCAGACACTGCCCAGACTACACCGGATTCGGACAGTAACCCCACCTTGGAGAAAGTAAACCGCAACCTGTGCTCAAGGGTGGTTGCTTCCAACATGTCCGGCGATGAAATCGTTCAGACTTATGAGAAGGAATACGAAAAGCACGAGCTGGATCGCTCCGAACGCGGCCAGGATGAAATGTATCGGTATATCGGCGAGTGCTTTCAACAGGAAACGGATAAATTGCTTGCAAGCCACAGCAAGCTGAAGACTCAGACTGACGCTATTCATCAAACGGTAAATGAAGCGATTTCAGAGCTGTCCAATATCGATTATATCCGTGACGGCGGCGGCACCATGTGGATTCATGATGGAAACAGGACCCTCGGAATCTACGGATATCGGATGAATGTGTATGCCAAAATGAAATTAAACGATCCCAAGCCCGCTTCTAAAAAATATGACGCGCTCGTCGAAACACTGGATTCCAACTTGGACAAATTAAAGGAACAAGGGGTTAAAGGGTTAGAGGAGCTAACCGATGCTCAAGGGGTGAAAGAAGCAGAGAAAGACTTTAATGCCAGGTTTTCGAAGCTTAACACCGCTCTGCAAAAGTTTAAAGAGCTAACCTCCGATAAAGACGAGGCAAGCCTCTATCTCATGGAGCTTCTGACGAAACGAGTCGGTGCCTCGATTGACGAAAACCGAAGATCCTGAGATAAATGGTAGCTGCCCGTGAACGAGGATCTCTTGACACAAAATGTCGTAATTAACTTACAGACACAGTGTTGAGAAAGTGAGCTTTTACAAAAAATGGAGATGCAAACGGAGGTGGATACCCCACCCCTTCGTAACCTCTAT
>NZ_JTHN01000191.1 GCF_001399685.1 Paenibacillus sp. A3 | reverse complement strand
CCAGAAATCTTAACCGTTGTCGCCTTTGTAGCCGAAGGGATGGGGGTCGCCTTGGTTCCCGCGTCTTTTCGGCACCAGCAAAATCAAGGGGTCGTTTACCGGGACATTCGGGAAGCCGCCGTTCTGGAAACGGCGTTTATTTGGCGGAAAGACGAGACGTCGCCGGTGCTGCATGAATTTTTGAAGCTCGGCCGAGCATACGTCGGTGGAATGAAGAGTCCTTTCCACCCGGCTTGATACATTCTGCGTATCAGGAAGGACGTAACGGATATTGGACGCGATTTCCAGCGGATCGATATACTGAAGGGGCAAAGCCAAATCATCGGGAGGAGCGAAAGAACGATGAGCGGATCATTCCAGCCCGGACTTGAAAACGTTATCGCAAGCGAGACCGAAATTTCTTATTTGGATGTCGAAAAAGAACAAATTGTGCTGCGGGGTTACGATCTTATCGAATTGGCCAAAACCGTTACTTATTTGGACGTCGTTTCGTTAATGCTTGACGGCAGCCTGCCTACGCCCGAATGGCGGAGTGCTCTCGAGTTCAGCCTCAAGACGGAGTACGGACTGCCTGAGGATGCGCTGTCGATCCTGCACCTGCTTCCGCAGCAGACGCATCTGATGGATGCGCTGAGAACGGGCATTTCCGCCATTGCCGGCTATGATCAGGATATCGAGGACAGGTCGGGGGAAGCGAATTACCGCAAATCGATCCGGCTGCTGGCCAAGGTGCCGCAGATCGTGGCGGCCAGCTATCATGCGTCCATGCGGCGGCCTCTGGTGGAACCCCGCCAAGACCTTTCGTACAGCGCCAACTTCTTGTATATGATTACCGGGAAGGTTCCTTCCGAAATGGAAGAGAGGACATTCGATCAGTCGCTGATCGTATACAGCGAGCATGAAATGCCGAACTCCACCTTTGCCGCACGCGTCATTGCTTCCACGCAGGCCGATCTGTACGGGGCACTGACCGGCGCCGTCGCTTCGTTGAAAGGAACGCTGCATGGCGGAGCGAATGAAGCGGTGATGAAGATGCTGCTGGAAGCGGGAGATGAGGACAGGATGGAGCCGCTGATCCTCGGCAAATTGACCCGCAAGGAACGCATTATGGGCTTCGGCCACCGGGTGTACATGAAGAAGCCGGACCCGCGTGCGGTGCTGATGAAAGAGGCGTTAGCCGTGCTGGCGTCAGCCAAAAATGAAGAGAAGCTGTACCGCATGTGCGTCATCGGCGAAGAGGTGATGAATCGCGAAAAAGGATTGTATCCCAACCTCGATTATTACGCCGCGCCGGTTTATTATTTGCTGGGCATACCGATCGACCTATTCACCCCGGTCTTTCTCGCCGCCCGGACGGTCGGCGTATGCGCACACGTGATGGAGCAGCATGCGAACAACCGGCTTTTCCGGCCTCGTGTCCTGTACAAGGGACCGCGCGATCTGCATCCCAATTCGGCCTCGGTCGGCTCATAACTAGCGGGAGGAGACATCGATATGGCAGCAAACCCATCCATGGCCTATGAACAAGGACGAACCGCATCTGTTGCGGATCAACTTTTAGTTGACATCGCGGATTACGCACTTGCATACGAAGCCCAAAGTCCGGAAGCCCGGCGCATTGCACAGCACGTCGTATTGGACTCGCTCGGTACCGCCATTTTGGCGCTGCGCTTTCCGGAATGCGCGAAGCATCTCGGACCCGTCGTGCCAGGCGTCACCGTGCCTCACGGCTGCCGGGTGCCGGGAACCCGCTATGAGCTCGATCCCGTACACGGGGCGTTTAATATCGGGTGCATGATCCGCTGGCTCGATTACAACGATACGTGGCTGGCCGCCGAATGGGGCCACCCTTCGGATAATCTGGGCGGTATTTTGGCGGTAGCCGACTATCTCAGCCGTGTCCGGATTGCGGAAGGCAAAGCCCCTTTGCGGATGCGGGATGTGCTGGACGCCGCCGTGAAGGCGCACGAAATTCAAGGGGTGCTCGCCCTCGAAAACAGCTTCAACCGGGTGGGGCTGGATCACGTGCTGCTGGTGAAGATCGCTTCAACGGCTGTCGTCACGGCGATGCTGGGCGGCACCCGGGACGAAGTGGTCAACGCGCTTTCCAATGCTTGGCTGGACGGCGGCAGCTTGCGCACATACCGGCACGCGCCGAATACGGGATCGCGCAAATCGTGGGCGGCCGGAGATGCGACCAGCCGCGCAGTCCGTTTGGCCCTTATGGCCGTCAACGGCGAAATGGGGTACGCCACTGCGCTTTCGGCCAAAACGTGGGGCTTCCAGGACGTTTTGTTCCAAGGTAAAACACTGAAGCTTGCGCGTCCGCTCGGCTCTTACGTGATGGAGAACGTGTTGTTTAAAATTTCCTTCCCGGCCGAGTTCCACGCCCAGACCGCCGTCGAATGCGCCTTTACTCTGCACCCGCAAATCAAGGACCGGCTGGACGAGATCGATCGGATCACGATTACGACGCATGAATCGGCCATCCGCATCATCGATAAGAAAGGCCCGCTGCATAACCCGGCGGACCGGGACCACTGCCTTCAATACATGGTGGCGGTAGGCTTGCTGCATGGCGATTTGACGGCGGAGCATTATGAGGATGAGGCGGCCGGAGATCCGCGAATCGATGCGCTTCGGGACAAGATGGTCGTCACGGAAAATTCGCAGTACAGTCGGGATTACCTCGATCCGGACAAACGATCGATTGCCAATGCGATCCAAATCCGGTTCACGGACGGGACGGAGACAGCGAACGTGGAATGCGAATACCCGATCGGTCACCGCAGACGCCGGGCCGAAGGCTTGCCGAAGGTGATCGATAAATTCGAAGCGAATCTGCTGACGAGGTTTCCTAAGCTAAAAGCGGCGCAAATTCTCGAACTCTCGCTTGACTTGGCGCGGTTGGAGCAGATGCCGGTAAACGAATATATGAATTTGTACATCATTTAGTTTAACGGTAAGGCAAGCGGAATACGACTTCCCGGGAGGATAAACGATGGCTTGGTTGATGGAGCAGGATACGGATCAACGGGAGCTGGCGGCCGCTTTTCGGAAACGGATGGAAGCCGGTCCGATTCTCAAAATTCCGGGTACGCACGACGGGATGGCGGCCAGAATAGCGAGACAGGTCGGCTTCGAAGCGCTCTATTTGTCCGGGGCCGCCTTTACGGCCAGCCGGGGCTTGCCGGATCTTGGGCTGATTTATTCGAATGAAGTCTCGGAACGGGCCCGCGAGCTTGTCCGCGCCTCGATGCTTCCGCTGCTGGTCGATATCGATACCGGCTTCGGCGGCATCTTGAACGTAGCCCGGACGGCCAAGGAAATGGTCGAAGCGAAGGCTGCCGCCGTCCAGATCGAGGATCAGGAAATGCCGAAGAAATGCGGCCACTTGAACGGTAAAAAACTCGTTTCAACCGAAGAAATGATGCAAAAAATCAAAACGATCAAGGAAATCAGCCCTTCGCTGGTCGTCATTGCCCGCACGGACGCCAAAAGCGTAGAAGGCTTCGATGCGGCGGTAGACCGGGCCAAGCATTATTTGGCGGCGGGAGCGGACGGGATTTTTCCGGAGGCGCTGGAGAGCGAGGAGGAATTCAAGCGGTTCCGTGCCGCCATCGACGCGCCGCTGCTGGCGAACATGACGGAGTTCGGAAGAACGCCGTATTATACCGCAGAGCAGTTCGAGGCTTGGGGCTTCAATATGGTCATTTATCCGGTAACCTCGCTGCGGGTAGCGGCCAAAGCCTACGAGCGCGTATTTTCGGAAATCAGCCGTACCGGGACGCAAGCGGGATCGCTTCAGGACATGCAAACCCGCAAGGAGCTGTACGATACGATCCGATATTACGATTACGAAGCCTTGGACGGAAAAATCGCTAAAACCGTCCTTCCGCCAACCGAATAGATTCTTTGATTTCCAACGATTATCATGTGAAGAGTTCCTGAAGAGGCTAGTTCCTTCGGGAGCTCTTTTCGTTGTATAATGATAAAGCTCGTTTTGATTCCGCCCGGAAAAAATATAGGTGTATTTTCTCTTGCGTTTACATAAAATTAACAAAAAGAGCACGTTCACTTAACATTGTCGAATTACGATGTAGAAAGCAAACAAAATGAAGCTAAACGGTGAATGACCATGGAGGGTTTACAACCTTATGAAGGATATTGCCGCACGTGAGACCGCCAACCATTATCTGAACCGCGATTTAAGCTGGATCGAATTCAACTGGCGCGTGCTGGAGGAGGCGCAGGATCCCGAGACGCCGCTGCTCGAACGCGTCAAATTTTTATCGATCGTTTCTTCCAATTTAGACGAGTTTATGAGTGTTCGCGTAGCCGGCATCAAGGATCAGATCAAAGCGGGCCATACGAAAAAGGATTTCACCGGCTATACGCCCGCCGGATTGTTCAAACGCGTCATGAAGCGCTCCTCTAAAATGGTAACGGAGCAGTACAAGACGTACCGGGACATTATCCGGCAGCTTGGCAAAGAGGGCATTATTTTTACCGAATACGACGATTTGAACATAACCCAACGCAAAGCGATGGACGAATATTACCACGATATCGTCTTTCCTGTGCTGACGCCGATGGCGGTCGACCAGTCGCGGCCTTTTCCGCTGGTGCGGACACAGGCTTTATATTTGGCGGTCGTGCTGATGAAGGAAGGGGACGATCCGGAGGACGAACCATATTTTGCCATCCTTCAGGTGCCGTCCAATTTAAGCCGTTGCCTTGCGGTGCCCGGACGAACGAACAGCAAGAAAAGCGAATTCATTCTCATGGAAGATCTTATCGAGAAGCATATACATACGCTGTTCAGCGGCTATATTCCGATGTCGGTCCATGCGTTCCGGCTGACACGCAACGCGGACTTGACGCTGAACGAGGAAGGCGCCGAGGATTTGCTGGAGGAGATCGAAATCCAGCTTCGCAAGCGGCGTTGGGGGACGCCGGTCCGGCTTGAGGTGCAAAAGGGCATTCACCCGTATGCGTTGGAGCAGCTGACGGAGGAGTTCGAGATTGTCGAGAATATTTTTGAAATTGACGGGCCGCTCGACCTGACTTATTTTATGAAAATGGTGTCGGCGCTCCAAGGCTTCGATCATTTGCGCTATAGTCCCATCCAACCGGTGTATCCTTCCGAGCTCGACGATGTCGAGGATCTGTTCGCCAAGCTGAGGCAGCAGGATGTGCTGGTGTACCACCCTTACGAGTCGTTCGATGCCGTCACCGATTTTGTGCTCCAAGCGGCTTACGATCCGCAAGTGCTTGCCATCAAAATGACACTGTACCGGGTCAGCGGCAATTCCCCGCTTATCCAAGGGCTTGCCCGTGCGGCGGAGTCCGGCAAGCAGGTGACGGTCGTGGTGGAGCTGAAGGCGCGGTTTGACGAAGAGCGCAACATCGCCTGGGCGCGCAAGCTGGAGCAGGCGGGCTGCCACGTCGTTTACGGGCTCGTAGGGCTGAAGACGCATGCCAAAATTACGCTGGTCGTCCGGCAGGAAGCGGATGGTCTGAGACGGTACGTGCACGTGGGCACGGGGAATTACAATGACAATACGGCAAGATTGTATACCGATGTCGGCTTGTTTACTTCGCATAAGGAGATCGGGGAGGACGCTTCCGCGTTGTTCAACGAGGTGACCGGATATTCGGCACCGCACAATTGGAAAGCGTTCGGCGTGGCGCCTACGGACATGATGGATAAGTTATTCGAGAAAATCCGCCGCGAAGCGAAGCACGCCGCCGAAGGCAAGCCGGCGAGGATCATCGCCAAGTTCAACTCGCTTTCAAACCAGCAGATGGTCGACGAGCTGTATGCGGCCTCGCAGGCGGGGGTCGAGATCGATCTGATCGTGCGCGGCGTATGCTGCCTGCGGCCCGGTGTTCCGGGACTGAGCGAGCGGATAACGGTACTCAGCATTGTGGACCGGTTCTTGGAGCACTCGCGCATTTTTTATTTCGAGAACGGCGGGGAGCCGGAAGTGTATATCGCCAGCGCGGACTGGATGACACGGAACTTGACGCGGCGCGTCGAGCTGATGTGCCCCGTATTTGACAAAAGCATCCAGCAGTCGCTGATCAATATATTGCGGCTCAGCCTGAAGGATAACGTGAAGGCGCGGCAGCTCCAACCGAACGGCATGTATGAGCATGTCCGTGCGGAAGGAGGCGGGCCGCAGCTTCGCAGTCAATTTGCGGCCATGCGCATCAGTTCGTGGAAAACGACGTCTCGTGAACTTTGAGCTGCTGTCCCCACGTATTTTTAAATTCTTTTTGCAGTCCGAGGACCTCTCTGTATTCCGCAGAGGGGTCGTGCTTTGCCTTCAGCCGCAAATGCAGCGCCTTGCTCTCCGAGAATGCGGTCGTCACTTCCAGCGCCTGCGTCTCGCTTATATCGAGAGCGACGGCGAGCTTAAGCAGCGTGCCAAGCTTCGCGATCAGGTCGGTGTCGGTTTTTTTCAAAATATCCTTGTGATGCTGCACGGCCTGCTGGGTCCGTGCTTTTGTTTTGTACGAAGCGGCCAAGGCGCAAATCAGAATTTCGCGGTGGGTGAGACCGTCGATGCGCGTGTGCGCAATCATGTGGAAGGAATGCTTCGGATACTGGTAATAGCTAAGCGAAGCGCCGATCCGGTACAGCTTGGCCGCTATGATCAGACACAGGCGCACGCGCGGATCGAAGCGGTGCCTCCCCGCCTCCGTCAAGGCATCGAACAGCTTCAAGGCCGTCCGGCTCACCTGCGAGAGATGCGCCCGGGGGGCCGTCGAATGAAGGGCGAGCAGGTTGTCTGCGCTTCGCTCGGCCATATGCTTTAGCTCCGTGTCGACAGGGTAGAAGCTTTCAAAGAACAGGCCGTCCCGCAGGCCCGCGCCGCTGACGACATAGTGCGAAGCGCCGGCTGCCTGAAAGATCGTCTGAAGAATCAGCAGCCCCGGGACGATGATATCGTAGCGGTCTTTGGACAGACCGTCGATTTTTTTGCGTTTTAGTCCGGGCATGAGCGGAAGCCAGGCGGCGAGCTCGTCCACTTCGGCGGCGGGGATCGTATAATTATGCGTAAGCGGCAAGGAATATTTGCGTTTGCGCTGATTGATTTTGCACAGCGTCCGTACGCCGCCTCCGAGTCCGACGAGCGGCAGGCCGGGAGCCTGCCGAATCCAGGGCTCGCGGGCAATCGCATCCTCGACCATCTGACGGATGCCCCGCAGCTGTTCTTCGTGGAATTCGCCGTTTGGCGCAAATTTGCGCGTCGTATTGACCGCCCCGAAAGGAAACGATACGCTGCGGATCAAGGTGCGGTCGCGGAAGAGCGAAATTTCGGTGCTTCCCCCGCCGATGTCGACAAGAAAGCCGTCCGCAATATCCATCGTTTGGATCATGCCCAAGAAGCCGAGTCTGGCTTCGTCCTCCCCGGACAGCAGCTCGACGTGAAATCCGCTTTCGCGGCGCAGCGTGTCCAGAATCTCCTGAGAATTTGCGGCGTTGCGGATAGCTGCCGTGGCCGCTACCCGGTATTCGGTCACTTCGTGAGCGTGACATATCCGTTTAAAATGAGACAAGATCTGCACGATCACCTGAATATCCGCTTGGGCCAATGTCCCGTCGGCGCCGATCCGCTGGCTCAAGCGCGCGGATTCCTTGAATTCGCTGATCACGCGGTACGCTCCGCCCGTCGTCTGTTCGTTCACGGCCAACCGGATCGAGTTGGAGCCGATGTCAATGATGCCGATTCGCCGGCTGTTGTTCATGGCTGGTCCTCCTGCTAACGGGTGAAAGTTAGTTTTATTTTACCGTTACGGCAGATGGAAGTCCACTGAGCCGCCTCCGATAACCTCCTCCTAAGGGGCAAAGGAAATATGCTGAAAAATATATCTGATTACAAAAAATGTACCAATAAAAAATATCACGAGGACCAACATCGATATAATCATAATTTTTTCGATCAGGCTGTACTTTTTCAAAATTTACCACCTCTGCGTCGAATGTACCAACGAATTGCGAATCAGAAAAGGACTATGTTGATTTAAACCTATCTAAAATAAAGCCGTCTAACTTTGATTCATTATGATTTTTTATGAGTTAATATGAGTATAATGAAACTGGGCAGACCCTTTACGGATGGGCGTTTGGCCGGTATGAGTACATACGGTTCAGTCCGCAGATAGCATCTGTTTATTGTGCTGATAATGAACTTTTATGTCTGAATTTGTTCACTTTAGTTTCTAAATACTTTATATTAGAATTATGTGAATTCGAACGCAAAAGGAGAGATTATCTTGACTGCTACCAAAGGTTTGGAAGGAATTGTAGCCACAACGTCCTCCATCAGCTCCATTATAGACGGTGTGCTCACCTATCGCGGCATCAATATCGACGACCTTGCAGAGAACGCCACGTTCGAAGAGGTCGTATACTTGTTATGGTACGGCAAGCTTCCTAATCGCTCCGAACTGGATCAATTAACGAAAGATCTGAGCGACAACGCTTCGGTTCCTGCCGAAGTGATCGAACAAATCAAGCTGTACCCGAAAGACGTCAACTCCATGGCCGCGCTTCGTACCGCCGTTTCCAGCTTGGCGCTGTACGATGATGAGGCGAACGATATGACTCCGGAATCCAACCTCCGCAAAGCGATCAAGCTGCAGGCGCAGCTGCCGACGATCGTAGCGGCATTCGCGCGCATTCGTCAAGGCCAAGAGCCGATCGCGCCGAAATCCTGTTCTTCCGTTGCCGAGAACTTCTTGTATATGCTCACGGGCAAACAACCGGAAGCCATCGCCATTCAGGCTCTGGACAAAGCTTTGGTGCTTCATGCCGACCACGAGCTGAACGCTTCGACGTTCGCTGCGCGCGTAACCGTTGCGACGCTGTCCGATATTTATTCGGGCGTGACGTCCGCGATCGGCGCGCTCAAAGGCCCGCTGCACGGCGGCGCCAACGAAGCGGTTATGGCGATGCTCGAAGAAATCGGCACGGCAGACAACGTGACCAGCTATATCAACGATAAGCTGGCCAACAAGGATAAAATTATGGGCTTCGGCCATCGCGTTTACAAAAACGGCGACCCGCGCGCGAAGCATCTCCAAAAAATGTCCCAGGAGCTCGGTAAAATTACCGGCAACATGAACTGGTTCGACATGTCCATTCAAATCGAAGAGATCGTCACCGGCCAAAAAGGGCTGAAGCCGAACGTAGACTTCTACTCCGCTTCCGTCTACACGTCGCTCGAAATTCCGCGCGACTTGTTCACGCCGATCTTCGCGATCAGCCGTACGTCCGGATGGACGGCGCACATTCTCGAGCAATTTGACAACAACCGCCTTATTCGTCCGCGCGCCGAATATACGGGACCGTCGCACCAAGCCTTCGTTCCGATCGAGCAGCGCTAATCCGGCTTGGGATGCCCGCATCTGCGGGATGCAATAGAAAAGCAGCTTTCCTACGGGCGGCTGCGGCGTTACCGGTCTCCTGAGAAGGGGACGGGAGCCGCTGCTCCCGTATCTTTTTGACATCATCATCCCTATTCCAACGGAGCTTGTGTTGCAGCGGCTCCAAAACAATCCAAGGAGGCTTACCTATTCATGGCACAATTCGAACAATACGCACTTCCGACTGAAGGCGAACGCATCACTATCACGAACGGCAAACTGAACGTTCCGAACAATCCGATCATTCCTTTCATCGAAGGCGACGGTACAGGTCCTGACATTTGGGCGGCTTCCAAGCGCGTACTGGATGCAGCGGTAGAGAAAGCATACAAAGGCGAGAAAAAAATCGCATGGTACGAAGTTTTTGCAGGCGAGAAAGCCTTCAACAAATACAATAACTGGCTGCCGAACGATACTTTGACGGCAATCCGCGAATACATCGTAGCGATCAAAGGACCTCTGACGACGCCAATCGGCGGCGGTATCCGTTCCTTGAACGTTGCGCTCCGCCAAGAGCTGGATCTGTATGTGTGCTCCCGTCCGGTTCGCTACTTCAAAGGCGTGCCTTCCCCGGTAAAACGGCCGGAGCTGGTGGACATGGTTATTTTCCGTGAAAACACCGAGGACATCTATGCCGGCATCGAGTGGGCCGCAGGTTCCGACGAAGTGAAAAAAGTGCTTGCTTTCCTGCAAAACGAAATGGGCGTGAAAAAGATCCGCTTCCCGGAAACGTCCGGTATCGGGATCAAGCCGGTATCTTCCGAAGGCTCGAAGCGTCTGATCCGCGCCGCTATCGAATATGCGATCCAGCATAATCGCAAGAGCGTGACCCTGGTACATAAAGGGAACATCATGAAGTTCACCGAGGGCGCGTTCAAAAACTGGGGCTACGAGCTCGCCGAGCAAGAGTTTGGCGACAAAACGTTTACTTGGGCTCAATACGACAAAATTAAAGAAGAGCAAGGCGTTGACGCGGCGAACAAAGCGCAAAAAGACGCAGAAGCTGCCGGCAAAATCATCGTAAAAGACGCGATTGCCGACATCGCCCTGCAGCAAGTGCTTACTCGTCCGACGGACTTCGACGTCATCGCTACGCTCAACCTGAACGGCGACTACCTGTCCGACGCTCTGGCTGCTCAAGTCGGTGGTATCGGTATCGCTCCAGGTGCAAATATTAACTACGTAACCGGTCATGCGATCTTCGAAGCAACGCATGGTACGGCTCCGAAATATGCAGGTCTCGACGTTGTTAACCCGGGCTCCGTTATTTTGTCCGGCGTTATGATGCTGGAGCACCTGGGCTGGCTGGAAGCAGCTAACCTGATCTACAAAGGAATGGAAACGGCAATCAACAACAAAACGGTAACTTACGACTTCGCCCGCCTGATGGAAGGCGCAACCGAAGTGAAATGCTCCGCGTTTGCCGACGAGATCATCAAGAATTTCTAACCCTCGGAGAATCTAACCCTCCAAACCTCCCTTACAAGGGAGGCCCCAGGGGTTTCGCCCCCTGGACGACGAAAGTTGTCGGCATGCACGACAAAGGCGCACCCATGTGGCGTTTGAGAATGGAACGCGTTTGTCTGCGGGCGGCCCGGCTGAAGCCAGGCGTCCGCAGACACGCTTTCATGCGTGCCGGGGCGTTCGAACCGCAGGTTGGTGTAGGAACGCGTTTGTCCTTGTGCGCACGGGCTAGCGCTGTGCTGCACAAGAACACGCTTCCATGCGTCATTGATAAAGATTAAGCCTAAGTCATATGCTAATTCCCGAAATTGAAACATAAAATTAATGTGCGATAAAGCACAAACTATGGGAGGAATTGATTATGGCAATCCAACGTAAAAAAATTACGGTTGTCGGCGCAGGCTTCACAGGTGCGACAACAGCGCTGATGCTGGCGCAAAAAGAACTCGGTGACGTCGTATTGCTGGACATCCCTCAACTGGAGAACCCAACGAAAGGGAAAGCGCTTGATATGCTCGAAGCTTCCCCGGTGCAAGGGTTTGACGCGAACATTGTCGGCACGTCCAACTATGACGAGACCAGCGGTTCCGACATCGTGATTATCACGGCAGGGATTGCCCGCAAACCGGGCATGAGCCGCGACGACCTCGTGAACACGAACGCAGGCATCGTGAAATCCGTTTGCGAAAATATCAAGAGAACGAGCCCGCAATCGATCGTTATCATCCTGAGCAACCCGGTAGACGCCATGACGTATGTCGCTTACCAAACGCTCGGCTTCCCGAAAAACCGCGTCATCGGCCAATCCGGCGTGCTTGACACGGCACGTTATTGCACGTTCATCGCGCAAGAGCTGAACGTTTCCGTAGAAGACGTACGCGGCTTTGTACTCGGTGGCCACGGCGACGACATGGTTCCGCTCGTTCGTTACTCCAACGTTGGCGGGATTCCGATCGAGAAGCTCATTCCGGCTGACCGCATCGAAGCGATCGTGAAGCGTACGCGTACCGGCGGCGGCGAGATCGTTAACCTGCTGGGCAACGGCTCCGCTTACTACGCACCGGCTGCTTCCATCGTGCAAATGACGGAAGCGATCTTGAAAGACAAAAAACGCGTTCTGCCATCCATCGCTTTGCTCCAAGGCGAATACGGCTATGACAACCTGTTCATGGGCGTACCGACGCTGCTTGGCGGCGACGGCATCGAGAAAGTATTCGAGCTGGAGCTGCTTCCGGAAGAGAAAGCGGCACTCGACAAATCCGCTGAATCCGTACGCAATGTTATCAAAGTCGTTACGGGCTAATCGCATACCATCTGTTTTAAGAAAGACCAGTTTTCGCCGAAAAGGCCGAAGCTGGTCTTTTTTTTATTTTGCTTTTCTTTTGCGGAGCCGGTGAAAAACTGCCGATCAAGGGATTGAAAGGCATGGCAATCCGTGGTACGATACAAAATGACTGACGAATCAGTCATAATGCCGGGATCTGCCGTGAGGAGAGTCCTAGGGAGGAGAATTCACCTTTGGCCGTAGAGAAGAGAGACAAAATCGTCGAGTCGGCGCTGAAGCTTTTTGAGCAAAAAGGGTATCACAGCACCAAAGTGTCGGACATCGTGAAGGATGCCGGCATGGCGCAGGGCACGTTTTATCTTTATTTTAAAAGCAAGGAAGACTTGTTCCGCAGTGTGGCAGAGGAGTGCTTGAAGGAAATCGTCGTCGCGCTCGAACCAAAATCGCTGGACCCTCGCGAATTGCACAACGACAAGATGCATGACCGTTTGATCCGGCAAACGATGACCATTTATTACCAGAATCGAACTATACTTAACATTTTGAAGCGGCATGGCGCCGCCTCTCCGGAAATAGCGGACATCGCGAAGCAGTTTTACGGCAATGTTTGCGAGGTTGTCAAGGACATGTTCAAGCACTTCAACGTTTATCCGGGATATACGGACGAGCAGCTGGAGATGACCGCTTATGCAGAGATCGGGATGCTGGAGATGGTCGCTTACCAGTGGTTCATCGAAAAAGGCTACGGTTTGGAAAAGCTTGACCCGCTAGCCGAGGTGCTTGTCGGGATCAACGTCAACTGCCTGTCGGAAACGGACGTGAGCGGGGGATGATCGCGAAGCTGCTGAAATACCGCAAGGTAACGCTGCTGTTTTTCGTGATGGCGGTCGTGCTCGGGGTGTTCAATATTTTCACCTTGAAACAGAGGGAGAATCCCGAGGTCGAGATCACGTATGCGATGGTGAAAACCGTCTATCCAGGGGCTTCGCCGGAAAAAGTGGAGCAGTTCGTCACCCGTCCGCTGGAAGATAAAATTAAGGAAATCAGCGGAATCAAGGTTCTCACCTCCACTTCGGCCGCCAACGTGTCGGTCATTCAAGTCGAGCTGAAGTCGGATACGGATATCCGCAGGGCGTGGGACTCGCTGCGCCAGAAGGTGCAGTCCGCGCAAGGAGACTTGCCGGCAGATGCGCAGCAGCCGGAGGTGAATGACGATTTAAGCAAAATTGCAGCGCAAATTTTGCATTTTGTCGTGGATACGCCGGAGGAGCTGGAGGCGCTGCGGACGACGATGGACTCCTGGAAGAAGCAGCTTGCAACCGTCCCCGGTGTAAGCAACGTCGAGGTCGTCGGCCTGCCCGAGCAGGAAGTGGCGATCACGCTCGATACCGAAAAGCTGGATACGCTCAGGCTGCCATGGGGCATCGTGGCTCAATCGCTGAAAAATAAGCATGATCGGGTGCCGCTCGGTACGGTCGACAAGGGCGCCAAGCAGTATTACGTCAATATGGGCGGGGAATGGAAGTCCGCCGAGGATATCGCGAATACGGAGCTTCTGGGCCTGCCTCCCGGCAGCGCGCTGAAGATCAAAGATGTCGCCGACGTCAAGCTGCGGTCGAAGAAAAAAGAAGTGTCCATTTTACATAAAGGAAAGCCCGTGCTCGATCTGGTCATCAATTCGGAGAAAGGCACAGATGTCCCGTCGCTGCAGAAGCGCATCGACACGAAGGTTGCCGAGCTGGAGCCGAAGCTGCCGGCTAATGTAAAGATCGAGTCGTTGTTCACGCAGAAGGAAAGTCTGGACCATCTGTTCAACGAGCTGGGCAGAGAGCTGCTGATGGGGATTCTTTCGGTTATCGTCGTCTGCTCTCTCGGACTGACGTTCGGCACCTCGCTGATCGTGGCCTTGGCCATTCCGGTGTCGATTACGATCGGTTTTATTCCCGTCGAAGCGATGGGGATCGATTTGAACCAGATTACGATCGTCGCGCTCGTCATCGTACTTGGAATTCTGGTCGACGACGCCATCGTCGTGAACGACAACATTCAGCGCCGCCTGCAGCTGGGCGACGATCCGGCTACGGCCTCGCTGGAGGGAAGCCGCGATGTGGCCATTTCGATCCTGACGGCGACGATTGCGACGGCTGCCGCGTTTTTACCGCTGTTTTTCTTGCAGGGCAACATCGGAAGCTTCATTCGACCGCTTCCGGTCGTCATTTCGTTGTCCCTTGCGGCTTCCATGGCGATGTCGCTGACGATTGTTCCGATTTTCCGCCAATGGGTGGGCGAGCGGCGGCTGCGCCGCAAAGGCTCCAAGGCCGAGCCGACCAAAGCTGCGGGGGGCGCACCCGGAAGCGAAGGAACGGAAACTCCGGGTCTGCTCGGCAAGCCGATCGCAAGACTGAGCGCCTTTTACGGCAAGCAGATTCACCGCTTCTTGCGGCGTCCGCTGCTGACCGGGCTCGCTGCGCTGCTGCTGGGCACCTCCGCCTTCGGATTGATGCCGCTGCTTGGGGTGCAGTATTTCCCGCCTGCGGAGAAGGAAGAGATGCTCATCGACTTCAAGCTTCCGTCCGGACGTCAGTTTGCCGAAACGGAGTTTACGATCCGCAAAGCGGCGGCATGGATGGAAGAGCAGCCGGGCGTGCGTTTTGTCTCGGCTTATGCCGGACGGACGGCTCCGCATTTTTATTACACGGAAGCGGATCAAACGGGCATCTCGATCGGACAGCTGTTCGTTAAGGTCGATATGAAGCAGCTGAATACGAAAGCCGCCGTCGTACAGTGGCGTGAGCAGCTCAAGGCGATGTTCCCCTCCGATGTGGAGATTACGCCGCGCGAGCTGGAGCAAGGACCGCCTGTCGGCGCGCCGATTGCCCTACGCATCAGCGGCAGCGAGCTGTCGGAGCTTCGCCAGATTTCGGCGGACGTTCAAGCGATGCTGAAAGATATCCCGGGTACGATCAGCGTAACCGACGATGTCGGAGAGGCCATGAACACCTACGAGGTGGAACCGGACCCGGCGAAGCTGAATGTATTCGGCGTGAACGAGAAGGAGCTTTCCACGACGCTCAGAATTGCAACCGAAGGGCTGGAAGTGTCGGAGATGCAGAAAGGCGAAGATCTGATCGATGTGACTCTGTACGCCAAGATGCGTTCCTCCGACCCGTTGGAGACGATGAAGAAAATGTACGTCTCGACGCAAAAAGGCGGCACGGTTCAAATGCGCGAGCTGGGAGATATCCGCACCAGCCAAATGATCAAGTCGATTCATCACCGCGACCAGACCCGGACGATTACCGTGCGCAGCTATACGCAGGACCGGCTGGCGGACGATATTGTGAAGGATCTGCAAGCCAAGCTGGGAAGCTATAATGTTCCCGCAGGGTATTCGATCCAGTTCGGCGGCGAAAACGAGGAGCGTAACGAAGCGTTTGCCTCCATCGGAAAACTGTCGGTTATCGTTATTTTGCTGATTTATATCATTATGGTCATGCAGTTTTACTCGCTCTCGATTCCGCTGCTCATTCTCTCGACCGTCTATTTGGCGGCAGGGGGCGCGATCATCGGGCTGTTCCTTTCCGGTTCGCCAATCGGCTTCATGGCGCTCATGGGGCTCGTCAGCTTGGCGGGCATCGTGGTGCGGAACGGGATCATTCTGATCGAATTTATCGAGCAGGCGCGCGAACGCGGACTGCCTCTGTACGAAGCGGTAGCGGAAGCGGGCAAAGCGCGGCTCCGGCCGATTCTGCTGACGACGGCCACGGCGATCGGCGGCTTGCTGCCGATGACGATTATGGGCGGGAATCTGTGGCGCCCGATGGGAATTACGATTATTTCCGGCCTGCTGTATTCGACCATGCTGACGCTGATCGTTGTACCGTCGCTGTTTGTCATTTTACAGAAGTGGCGCGACAAACGCTCGGCGAAAGCGGGGAAAGCGGTCCATCCGTAAGCCCGCCACGAATTTGCTTAGGAAGCTCGTATTCTTGTATACTAGGGGAGAGAGAAAACGAGGTTGAATAGGGAGGGTCCCGGGATTATGCAGCAAGTGTTTATGTATTTACATGTGCTCGGCGCCATATTGATGGGCTTTTATCTCATGCTGCCGTTTTTGGCGATGCGGGTGGAGGCACTGCAATCGGGAACGGCGCAGTTCGGTTTCTTGAATGTGCTGTTTGCCGCCAACCGTGCGGGGCAGCTGGCGCTCGTGATCGCATTTTTGTCGGGCGGTTATCTGGTCAGCAAGGCGCCATATTCGGTGCTGTGGATGGTGCTGGCGGTCGTTCTGTTCCTCGCCATCGGGGCGCTGACAGGCATTCTCGGCAGCAAAATGCGCAAGGCGCTGCAAGATCCGTCCGGCGGCAATATCAAGGCTCACATCGGTTCCATCAAGTCGCTTAGCGTGATCAACGGCATCATCTTCTTTCTTGTCGTTACGCTGATGAAGTTCCCATATGCGTTTTAGTTTAGGTTCAAGTGGAAAAGGCCGGAGTCGCAACCCCGGCCTTTTTTGTTATTCTTCGGACGGAGGGAGCAGCCGCTCCAAGCCGTTCATGTAGGGGCGCAGCGCCGGCGGAATCCGGATCGAGCCGTCCTCGGCCTGATGATTTTCCAGCAGCGGGATTAAGATTCTCGGCGAAGCAACGGCTGTATTGTTGAGCGTATGGCAGTAGCGCAGCTTGCCGCCCGAATCGCGATACCGTATGTTCGAACGGCGCGCCTGGAAGTCGAGCAGATGGGACGACGAATGGGTTTCGCCGTACGCTTGGCGGCTCGGCATCCAAGATTCGATGTCGTACTGCTTATACGTTTTTTGCGACATATCGCCGGTGCAGACGGCCATGACCCGGTAGGGCAGCTCCAGCAGCTGCAGAAGCTCTTCCGCGTTGCTCGTGATGGCTTCCAGCAGCGGCTCGGAACGATCAAGCTCGGCTTCGCACACGATAACCTGCTCCACTTTGGAAAATTGATGCACGCGGTATAAGCCGTGCACGTCTTTGCCTGCCGAGCCGACCTCGCTTCGAAAACACGACGAGACAGCGGCAAGCATGAGCGGCTCGCACACGTCGACCACCTCATGGCTGTAATACGAAACTAGCGGCACTTCCGAGGTGCCGACCAGCCACTTGTCCTCGTCCGCGATCCGGTACACCTGCTCTTGGCCGAAGGGGAAGTAGCCCGTATGGGTCAATGTATCCGCGCGTACGAGCAGCGGAACCTCCATGAGCGTAAAGCCCCGGCTTAGCAGCATATCCACCGCAAGCTGCTGTACGGCGCGGTGCAGCAGCGCTCCGGGGCCCCGCAGGAAGTAGTTCCGGGTTCCGGCCGTCTTGACGCCGCGCGGGATATCGATCATCCGGTGAAGCTCGCCAAGAGCTACGTGGTCTTTGGGCTCGAAAGCGAACGCGGGCGGCGTCCCGTTACGCCGAATTTCAATATTGTCGGCATCCGAACGCCCGACGGGCGTGTCGGGAGATACGACGTTCGGGATGCGCAGCATCAGCTGATCGAACTGCCGCTGAGCCTCGGCCAGCTCGGGTTCCGTCTCCGCCAAGCGGCTGCCCAGATCCTTCACGCTGCGTTTCAACGGCTCGGCTTCTTCATGGCCTCCCGAACGAACGAGTGCGCCGATCTCCTCCGACAGTTTGTTTCGGGCGTGGCGCAGCTTTTCGGTCTCTTGAAGCAGATTTCGCTTCTTTTCGTCCCAGGCGAGCAGTTCGGCGACGGAAACGGCGATTCCTTTTTGATCGGCGATCGTTTGTACCCTCTCGTAATTTTGGCGAATCCAGTGAATGTCCAGCATGTGGTACCGCTCCTTTTTTCGGAAAATGACAAAAAGCGCCCTGTATCCTTTTGGGACGAGGAGCGCTTGTCTCGCGGTGCCACCCAACTTGACCGGACAGCATGGCGGTCCGATCCGCTTTGGTTCCGCGTTAACGGGCGGGCCCGGTTCACTTGAGGGACGGTATCGGTCCCTTTAACGAGAACGCCTCCGAGTTGGATGCTCTTCATAGGCAAATGGTCGGTCATTCAATTTGTTGTAGTATAGCTTATTCGGGCAAAGGATTCAAGTGCAGGAAGGTGAAGCAAGTGTCAGGGAAGAAAGAGTTAACACGTTCACAGCTCATGGCAATGGATCATGTTGCGCAGGTTGCGAGGACCCGGAAATGCGAAGCTCGGAAGTCCATTGGGGAAATTCTTCGGATGTCCAATATCGGTTGGGAAACATTTGAGGCTGCCGTCGCCAAGCTGTTGACGCATGCAAGGGTCGCGCTGCATTTTCATCCCGACCGGCCGACGGCGGACATGAAAAGTGTAGCTCAGGCATTGCTTGAACAAGGAATCTATAAAAGCCAGTTTGAAACCCGCATTTCCAATGGCAGCGTATCGGCTTATCCAGGCGGTGCGCGGGATCTTTGGGAGAAAGGCTTATTTGGAGGCGCTTACCATTTGGAGGGCGTGACTGATCATCAGCGCCCGAAGTACGGAGCGCTTCACTGCATGCTGCACCCGGACGGACCGTCTCCGCGGTTCGGGTCATGCTACTTCCTGCTCTCGCCAAAGGTATCTCGCCGCTGTACGTACACGTATTTGGATTCGCATCAAGATCCGAAGGAAAAGGGAACCTACGATGAGTTCGATGACATTTTGGCGGCGGTTTTGAAAGACGCATTTTTTCAGGAGTATGCGCTCGGGGAGAAAGATCTGACACCGCGGAAATGGATCGATCATCTTTTGCATCATCTGGAAGGCCCGTTAAAGGATCCGTCCAAGCGTGAGCCCCGTCGCAACCTTAACCACTATATCGAGGCCCAGGTTCATGGCGATATCGATTTAAAAGACGACGTAGAAGTGCTTGTTGCCGATCCTTCGTTCCAAGGCACGTACATAGGAGAACGGTTAGAGCAGCTATGCTCAAAGTATTCCATCGCGCTGTATTGGCATATGGGATTTGCGATGCGGGTGGACGAAGTGCCCGCGGATTTCAGGGGACCGGCCATGCCTTCCTTGGCCAAGCGGATCGCACGGAACGATGAAATCGACGCCAGTGTAATCGGGGCTGCCGTCAACGATTTGAAGCGTAATCCGGCGCGATGGAGCGACAGAGGGGACTACGAAGAGGTGCTTCAGGAATTAAAATATATGTGGCATATTTTAGTGCGATTTGGCGGCCCGTTTGCCCGGGAGTGAAGGACAGAAGCCAAGCTGTCACGCAGTAAAGTTGATGACCCGGCAAATGTTGGATAAACTTAGGAAGAATGAAGCAAGCCCTGAGAGAGGAGCAATGACGCACATGAAGCTAAGCCTGCTGGATCTTGTTCCTTTGCTTGAAGGGGCGGATGCTGCAACCGCTTTGGCACAGGCGCGCAGACTTGCGCAGACGGCGGAGAAGCTGGGCTATTCGCGCTATTGGGCTGCGGAGCATCACGATATGCCGGAGCTGGCTTGCCCTGCGCCGGAAGTGCTGCTGTCGCATATCGGGGCACAGACAGAGCGGATACGGCTCGGCTCCGGGGCGCTGCTGCTGCCGCATTATAAGCCGATCAAGGTGGCCGAAACGTTTCGGCTGCTCGCGGCTTTGTATCCCGGGCGGGTCGATCTCGGAATCGGTCGGGCCCCGGGAGGATCGGCGCATACAAGCATGGCGCTGAGCGGCAATTTTTTGGAAAATGTCCGGCAGCTGCCCGAATCGCTTCGTTCTTTGTCCGCCTTGCTTGCCGACGAATTTCGCGTGGAGGATGTGTTGGTCCGGGCCATGCCCGTTCCTCCTGCCGCCCCGGAGGTGTGGCTGCTGGGGACGAATAAAAAAAGCGCTTCGTATGCCGCGGAGTTCGGGACCGGATACGTCTTCGGCCAATTCATGAGCGACGGGGACGGGGCGGAAGTGCTTTCCGCCTATGTTCGGGAGTTCCGGCCAACGTCCTTGGGAGATAGCCCGCGTGTGATCATGGCCGTGAGCGTCCTCTGTGCGGATACGGAAGAGAAGGCGCACAGGCTCGCATCCGAATCGAAGCGGCTGCTTCAGCCGGAAGGCGGCAGCGGAGCGGATCGGCCCAAGCCGATGATCGGAACTCCGGGACAAGTGAAGGCGGCATTGGAGCAGTTGCAGAGGGATTGCGGTGTCGACGAATTTATGATCGTGACGATGGGGCCCGACTACGAAAGCCGCCTGCGTTCGTATGAGCTGCTGGCGGACGCCATATAGGGAGCAGAGGGAGGCATCAGCACAGCTTGAACCGTTCGATGTGCTCGCCAAGCCCTTCCTTCTGCAAAATTTCGATCTGCTTCGGTCCGATCAGGTCGTAGTGCGGAAAGCTTTCGCGGTCGTGGATATATTGGGGATTCAGTCCGTTCGCCTCGCACCATGCGACGAGCCGCTTCATATCCGCACATCCGACTTTGGTGACTGAATGAAACTGCGGAAAACGCGGGTCGAACCAAAAATGGGTTAAAAAAGCAATCTCCCCGCGAGCGACCGCTTCTTTCCACTGAACGAGCTCTTTTCTTTTAATACCAAATGCCATAAGCCGGCCATCCTTATCGATGATTTCATTATTGTTTTATTATGACGGATGGAACGGTCTACTTCAATTGTAAAGGAGAAAGCGGAAATGAAAGAGAGAAAAAGAAGAGATCAGGTCGAACCGCAATCCACTTGGAATTTGGCCGATTTATATGCAGGAGACGAAGCTTGGGAAGCCGAGATGACCGGCATCGCCGAAGCTCTCCCGTCCATGGAGCGCTTTCAAGGAAAGCTGGACGAAGGAGCCGGCCGGCTTCTGGAATGTCTGGAAGCCCAGGAGGCGCTGCATATCCGGCTTTTGCGCGCCTCCACGTATGCCCGCTTGCAGCTGTCCGGCGACGGAACGAATCCGGCGTACCAAGCGAATTCCGCCCGGGTCGGAGATATCGCTGCGCAAGCGGGGGCTGCGCTTTCGTTCATTCGCTCGGAGCTGCTGGAGCTGCCGGACGGATGGCTGGAGCGGTACATCGGGGAAGAACCGAAATTGGAACCGTTCCGCAAAAGCTTGACGGATCTGCTGGAAACGAAGCCGCACCGGCTGCAGGCAGAGACGGAAGCGGTTCTGGCGTCGCTCGGGGAAGTGCTGGGCGCCCCCTATACGATTTACCAGCGAAGCAAGCTGTCGGATATGTCCTTCGCTTCCGTAGAGGACGGCGAGGGCGTAACGCGGCCGGTTTCGTTCGCGCTGTACGAAACCGACTACGAGCTGTCGCCGGATACCGCGCTGCGCCGGAATGCTTACGAGTCGTTTACCGGGACGCTGGAGTCTTACCAAAATACGTTTGCCGCCGTATATGCCGCGGAAGTGAAGAAACAGACGGTCATTTCCCGGTTGCGCGGCTACGAATCCGTGACGCATATGCTGCTTCAGCCGCAGCAAGTCACGATTCCGATGTATCATAACATCCTTGATATTATCCGCACGGAGCTGGCCCCGCACATGCGGCGGTTGGCCCGGCTGAAGCAGCGGGTGCTCGGATTGGACCGCATCCGGTTCTGCGACTTGAAAGCCCCGCTCGATCCGGAATTCAGTCCTTCGGTTACGTTCGAAGAGGCGGGGCGGACGATCCTGGACGCTCTGCGGGTGCTGGGGCCTGAGTATACGGAGCTTATGGAGCAGGCGCTGACCGGTCGCTGGATCGATTACGCCGACAATATCGGCAAATCGACCGGTGCCTTCTGCTCGAGTCCGTACAGCGCGCATTCCTACATCCTGATCACCTGGGCGGGCAATATGCGCGGCGCCTTTACGCTGGCGCACGAGCTGGGGCATGCGGGCCATCTGATGCTGGCCGCGCGCAATCAGCGGTATACGAACTTCAGGCCGTCCACGTATTTTATCGAAGCGCCGTCGACGATGAACGAGCTGCTTCTCGCCCGGCATCTGATGGAGCAGTCCGACGATCTGCGTCTGAAACGTTGGGTGATTCTTCAGCTCCTGAACACCTACTATCACAATTTCGTCACGCACCTGCTGGAAGGCGACATGCAGCGCAGGGTGTACGAGGCGGCGGAAGCGGGCAAGGCGCTGACCGCGAAAAAGCTTCGCGAGCTGAAGGGAAGCGTGCTGTCGGAGTTCTGGGGAGATGCGGTCGACATCGACGCGGGAGCGGAGCTAACCTGGATGCGCCAGCCGCATTATTATATGGGACTGTATCCTTATACGTACGCCGCGGGCTTAACGGCCTCGACGGCCGTGGCCGAGCTCATCCGCAAGGAAGGGCAGCCGGCCGTGGATCGCTGGCTTGACGTGCTTAAGGCCGGAGGCACGATGCGGCCGCTCGAGCTGATGAAGCTCGCCGGCGTCGATATGTCCGAGCCGCAGCCGATTCGCAGCGCGGTCGCCTATGTCGGTTCTTTGATCGACGAGCTGGAGCAGCTGTTTTAATAAGCGATGCTTGATAAAAAATGGAACACCATCGTCATTCTCTGCCTTTTACTTCTATGGTCATCCTTGGTTCCGTTTCCTTCCATAGCGGCGGCCGAGGAAGCGAGGGATGTGCAGATCTCGGCTTACCCGACCGACCCGTTGGTGGAGAAGCAAGCCTATTTGCAGCAAATTCATATGAGCGAGGCTTGGGACGTTGCGACCGGAAACGACTCGATCGTGATTGCGATCGTGGATACGGGCGTCGATTTGAACCATCCAGATTTGACGCCGAATTTGGTGAAAGGAATCAACTTGATCGAGCCTGGGCAGCCGCCGCGTGACGACAACGGACACGGCACGAATGTCGCCGGAATCATCGGTGCCGCAGCCAACAACGATAAAGGCATCGCCGGCATTTTGTGGAAGGCCAAGCTGATGCCGGTGAAGGCGGTAGAGAACGACGGCACGGGCAGCGAAGCCAAATTGGGCGAGGGTATCCGCTACGCCGTCGATCACGGGGCCAAAATCGTCGTGCTGTCGCTCGGCTTAAACAAGTATTCGGACTACATGAGCGAAATCGTGCGCTATGCCGAGGCGAAGGGGGTGCTGCTCGTCGCCGCCACCGGCAACGAGGGAAACACCGTCAAATACCCGGCGGCGTATCCTACCGTTCTGGCCGTCGGCGGCATGGCGGCGGACAAGAAGGCGCATAAGCTGTCCAACAGCGGTCCCGAGGTCGATCTGGTGGCGCCGTGGGACGTTTTTACGACGGGAATCGGCGGGAGATACGAACACAAGGACGGCACCTCCATGGCGGCGCCTCAGGTTGCGGCGGTTTGCGCTCTGGCCTGGGCCAAATATCCTTGGATGAAGCCGTATCAAATTCGCAGCTTGCTCCGGCAAACGGCCGAGGACCTCAGCGGGACCGGCTGGAGTCCCGGGACCGGCTACGGCCTGCTGCGCGCCGACCGCGTTCTGAAGGATCCCTATTCGGAGCATATGTACAAGCGGAACGATCGGAAGGAGCAGGCCATCCCCATCTCGGTAAGCAAGACGATTAGCGGTTCGTTTGAGAACGGGAGCGATCCGAACTGGTTTACCTTCGAGGCGCCTTACGACGGAAGCGTCAAGCTGGAGCTGGAATTGGACCCGAAGGAAGAGGTAGCCGTTACGCATACGGATGCCGGAGGGGGCGTTAAGGATTATTCCTTAAGTGCAGCGGGGCCGGTCACGATGCCGGTGAAGAAAGGAAAAAGCTACTTGAAGCTGCAGCTCAAAAACGCCTCTGCCAAGCACAAGCTGGAATTCAAGCTTACGACCTCCTTTGAAATTTATAAGGATGCCTATGCCGATAACGGCAAGCAGTACAAGGCCTACGTGCTTCCGGCGCAAAGTCAGACCTTGAAAGGAACGTTTCACCGGAACAACGACCAGGATTGGTACATGCTCCCGGTTACGCAAACGGGCAAGCTCAGCGTCCGGTTATCCGTCGATACGAACCGGATGGACCCGGTGCTGTTCGTTCAAAAGAGAGGGGAAAAGGGCAAGACGATCGACGAAGGCGGCGAAGGGGAGCCCGAATATTTTCCGGAGACGGACGTCTATCCGGGCGATTATTACATCCGCGTCAGCAATGCCGAGGGTTATCTCCCTCCCATTACGGGCGAGTACACGCTTGCGATCCAATACAAGCCCAAGCTGCTCGATCCGAACGGTCCGCACGATAAGCCGTACTCGGCTACGGCTATGCAGCCCGGAACGAAGTATCAAGGGCTGCTGGACAAGAGCGGCGGCGCAAACTGGTTTTCTCTGAACATCGACGAGGAAAGCCTGATCGAGCTTCGTTTATCCGGCATTCCGCAGAACATACGGATGACGATGTCCGCCTATAACGGCACGCTCAAGCCGATCGACTCGGTCACGAATCCGGACGGCACGTCGGAGGCGCTGCTCAGCCAGCTTTGGCAGCCGGGCGTTTATTACATCCGGTTAACGGCGGACGCGGCATTCGATGACCGGTTCTACGAGCTTAAAGCCGAGGTTAAGCCGTTGGTTGGCGGATACGCCGACATCAAAGGGCACTGGGCCGAGGCGGTGATCAAGCTGGCGTCCGACCGGAAAATCATCGACGGGTACGAGCATTACCGGTTCATGCCGGATCGACCGATCACGCGGGCGGAGGCGGCGGCCGTGTTGGTCCGCGGGCTGAAGCTGACGAAGCAAAAAGAAGTCAGCTATACGGATTTTGGACCCGGTCATTGGGCATACCCGTTCATCGCCAAAGCCGCCCAAGCGGAGATCATCGACGGTTATCCCGACGGATCGTTGGCCCCGGACCGGTACCTTACCCGTATGGAAATGGCAGCCATGATGGCAAGAAGCATGAAGATGAGCGGGAAGCAGAGAGGAACGTCGCCTTTTGCAGATGTAAAAGAGACGGATTGGGGAGTAGGCATTTTGAAGCAGCTAAAAGCGGAAGGCTGGATTACAGGCTTCCCCGACGGGACGTTCCGTCCGGAGAGCCAAGCGACGCGGGCAGAGTTTGTGACCCTGCTGGCCCGCATGATGAATTGATCCGCATCGCACACCGATAAAAAAGGGTTGACAAATATCGAAAGATGCCAATGGGTAGAACAGGAACTATCGAAGAGGGTGTCCCAAAAGCCATGAAAATGGCTGAGGGGCACCCTTTTTTCAATTTTTTACGGTAGCGGAGGAACCGAACATGAGAATGAAAATAAACAAAACGAATAGCGAAGCTTGGAAATACCAAATCTCCGAGCGCCTGTTGAGAGTATCCGAATGCACGGTTGAAGAAATGATGCAAGAATTGTCCACGTCCCCGGAAGGACTTCTCCAGAGGGAAGCTAGAGCGGCTGGAGCAGTACGAAAGTAACCGGATCGCTTACGAAAAACCGCCAGTCTGGTTCCTCCGGTTGTAAGATAATATGCGAAACAGGACCGATGGTTAAGGTTCGATTTTATCCGCCGTTTGCGATAGCCGGCCGGTGACAATCTGCACGGCGATGGCATCGTCCAGATACCCCAAGGGAAAGACATAATCGGGGATAATATCCGCCGACAAAATAAAGTAAAGCAGGGCGCTTCCGGCGATCGCGCGCCTCTCCGGCGTCGTATCCTCCCGGCAGTACAGCTCATACAATTGCCGCAGCTCGTCGATAAAAGGCCCGGCGCCGTTGACGCTTTCCACTTTCGTACGGAAATCGCCGACGATGATCCGCTGTCCTTCCTCGGTCATGGCATATTGCTCGTATTTGCTCAATTCCTTGCCGACAAGCTCGGTGGTAAACTGCTGGTCGAATAAATTGGACGATAGAAGAACATCCTTGATGCTTTCGACGGAGGCGTAAATATCCGAGGCTTGCTCTGACTGGCGGGAACCGACGTCGAACCCGGCCGCTTGAAACAGCTGCTCCGTCGGAACGCCGAGATGGACGGCGAACTGCTGCAGGTGGTCGGGCCTCGCCTGCTGCTTTCCGTTGGCGATGCGCGAGATCGTCGCCGTATCGATTCCGGTAAGCAGGCTCAGCTTGCGCATGGATAAAGAGCGGCCTTTTAACAGCGATTTTAAGGTTGCGCCCAGCTCCGGTTCTTTTTTCTTGTCGGACATCGGTTATTCCTCCTGATGGCTTGTGTTGAGTAAGCATATTGAAAAATGCTCAACATTGTTGAGACGGATAGGCACGTTTTTGCCGAATTCTCAATATGATGCCAATATAAAGCGCAAAGGAGTGAAGCAGCATGACATGGCTGTTAATTGTAGGTTTTGCCGTCTCGTCGAGTCTGGATAATTTGGGTGTCGGGCTATCGTATGGGATCCGGGGAATCCGCGTCGGCGTGTTGTCGAATCTGATCATCGCCATGATTTGTTTTCTGTTCAGCGAAACGGGGATATTATTCGGACAGTGGCTTTCGGAGGTGCTTCCGGGAATTCTTCCTGTTGTGGTCGGAGCCTTCGTCTTGACGGTCATCGGGCTGCGCATCGTGCTGCTGGCGATGCCGCGAAAGCAAGCGATGACGACCGAGGAGAAGGAAGACCGGTCCGACGGCTCATCGTTAAAAGGTCTTCTGCAGCATCCCGAGAAAGCCGACAAGGATCAATCCGGCTCCATCGGGATCGGCGAATCGGTTGTTCTGGGTATCGCGCTTTCGGCGAATGCCGTCACGAACGGTCTGAGCGCAGGGCTGATGAATTTGTCGCCGCTCGCCATCTCGCTTACGGCTGCACAAGGAAGCTTTATTACGATCTGGATCGGCGTCGCGATAGGCCGGAAAGTGGCGGGGGTCCGCATCGGGGCCTTCACCTTGGGACAATTCGGCACGTTGATCAGCGGGGGGATCCTTCTGGTGATTGCATGCAACTCCCTGTTTGACTAAGGAGACGGCCCCCGGCTACTTGTCTTTACTATACTACGGGCTGCGGCTGCTTGTTATGACAGGAAAGGGATCGAAAGATAGGAGAAAAGCAGTCCAGCGCGGGTGAAATGCGTCGGACTGCTTTTTCGTTAGGGCTATAGTTCGTCGAGCGTCTTCTCCAAGCTCGGGGCCAAATGCTGAAGGAAGTAGTCCATCTCGGGCATGTTCATCTCCTCAATCGATTGCTCGATCTGCTTCTTCGCCATCGCGAATTCGCGGTTGCCGGCGGACAGCTCGGATACGCATTTGAGATAGGCGTCCAGAAGATCGGCGCCCTTGACGTATTTTTTCAGCTCGGGATCGGCATCCTTCTTCGCAACGATCAGCGGGTCGTACACATGTCGCAGCGGTTCCGGAACCATGTCCAGCAGACGCTCGGCGGCAAGTTGCTCGATCTCGCGGAAGTTGGAAAGAATTTTCGGATTATGGTGCTTCACCGGCGTCGGAATGTCTCCCGTGAATACCTCCGTCGCGTCGTGGAACAGCGCCATACTGACGACGCGGTCCGTCGGCACCTGCTTGCCGTACACCTCGTTGGCAATCGTACAAAGCACATGGGTCAGGATCGAGACGTGAAAAGAGTGCTCGGCGACGTTTTCCTTCAGCACGTTCCGCATGAGGCTCCAGCGCTCGATATACCGCAGCCGGTACAAATAGGCTAAAAAATGACTTTCCATCGATCATCATCCTAAGTTATGAATTCAGCTTCGGCTTCATGCGTACATCCGGTCAGGGCTTCGTATCGATCGTTTGGCGCAAGGCGAAGCTTTGTACATTTGGATTATACACGATTTGTCCTCCGACCGCCTGTTCTAAATCTTTCAGAGTGATGAAGATTTTATTGTTTTTCCATGTCAGCGGTTTGTGAAGCGTCAACGTTCGGCCGTCCGGCGCGATCAGTTTCGTGCTGTCTGCCGCGCCGCTCCAGCTACGGGCGCCGAAGCCGATCTGCACGGTCCCGTCATGGGACTGCGCGACCTTGCCGCCGAATGCGCCGACCGTCTCGGCCAGCGGCACTTCGCTCGTCGGCGGCATCGGGGCGACGACGCGCCGCAGGATCGCTTGATGCAGCCGCTCCGGCGATACCCCGCTGTTCCCGGCGTCGATCCGCGGAATTTGCAGCCGGTCCACCTCGCGGGTCGCCATCTCCGGGACGACGGTGAACGCATATTTGATGCCGCCCTGCCGGATATGCTCCAGCGCCGTCTTGTCGTATATGCCGAAGGGGTAAGCGTACGAATCGACCGGCCCCTCATACAGCTCGCTTAGCGCGCCGACGCAGGCTTTCGTATCGCCGACGACGCGCTGTCCGTACTGTTCCTCCGTTTCTTTGGCGCCGTCTTTCACGAGCCGGCTGATCAAGGCGGCGCCGCCACCCGGCAGCTTATAATGAAAATGATGGCTGTGGCACTGAAAATCGGTGAAATTGGTATCGCTCGTCATTTCGATAATATCGTCCCGCGACATGGACGGAATATAGCTGGCGAGCGGATTTTCCAAATCGCCCGTGATGACGAAATTGACCGCGGGGACGCGCATCTGCTTCAAGAGGGGATAGGCGTTGACGTAGAAGCTTTCATATCCGTCGTCGAACGTCACAAGCACCGCGTTGTTCGGAACCGGCGCTCCTTCCATGTAAGCCTTGAATTGCTTCAGCGTGATGAACTGGTACCCTTTGCTTTTGAGAAAGGTCAATTGATCCTTGAGGAGCTGTGCGGTGATCGTCCCGCCGCTCTTGGCGTCGTCATCGATGTGGTGGTAGATGATCACCGCGACCTGATCTTTATAAAGGACAGTGCTTTTGGCCGCACTCAGCGGCTGGAAGATGAGGCCGAGGCCAAGGAAGGCCACGAGGACGGTTTGGAGGACCAGCTTTCTCATCGTAGTTCTTAACTCCTTCGGACTTGGTTAAATAGACCTACTCGTTTTTTTCTGCATTATTCGACAAACCTGCTTTTGTTTCCTTCAAGAAAGCGTTTTTATCAAAAAATAATGTTTTGTAAAGCCGCACCCTGTGAAACGGGCTTTCCTCCCCTTCGGAATAGCGTAAAAACGCGGTGTTGGTCCCCGTCCGAATATGCTATTATAGATTTATGCGTTTCCATGTTATCAAGTATCGTTTTTGCGAAAAACGAAAGGAGTCTTTGCCATCATGCAGCATTTTCAAGAGAGCATCTACCAATTGATCGTCGAAACGTCCACGAACCTTCCGGCCGACGTCCGGGAAGCGATTCAGGCCGCCCGTGCCCGGGAGGATGCGGGTACGCGCTCCGCGCTTTCGCTGTCCACGATTGCAGACAACATCCGGATGGCGGAGTGCAACGTATCGCCGATCTGTCAGGATACGGGAATGCCGACGTTTATCGTACATTGTCCGGTCGGTGCGAACCAGATCGAGATGAAGAAGCAGATCATCGCCGCCGTTGCCCAAGCGACGAAGGACAGCAAGCTGCGGACCAACTCCGTCGATTCGCTGACCGGCGCGAACAGCGGGGACAACATCGGTCCGGGCACCCCGGTCATCCACTTCGAGCAGTGGGAACGGAACGAAATCGAAGCGAAGCTGATCCTCAAGGGCGGCGGCTGTGAAAATAAGAACATTCAATACAGCCTGCCGACCGAGCTCGAAGGCCTCGGCAAAGCGGGCCGCGACCTCGACGGCATCCGCAAATGCATCCTGCATGCGGTCTATCAAGCGCAAGGCCAAGGCTGTAGCGCCGGGTTCATCGGCGTAGGCATCGGCGGCGACCGGACGACCGGCTACGAGCTGGCGAAGCACCAGTTGTTCCGGGCGGCGGACGACGTCAATCCGAACGATGAGCTCCGCAAGCTGGAAGACTACATTATGGACAACGCCAACAAGCTCGGCATCGGGACGATGGGCTTCGGCGGTCAAGTGACGCTGCTCGGCTGCAAGGTCGGCGTCATGAACCGGCTGCCGGCGAGCTTCTTCGTCTCCGTCGCGTACAACTGCTGGGCGTTCCGCCGGCAGGGCGTACTGCTCGATCCGGCAACGGGCGCGATCACGAAGTGGGCATACCGCAAGGGTGAAGAGCTGCCGATGCAGAAGGACGAGCCGGCCGCTGCGTCCGAAGCGGGCGAGCGCCGCGAAGTCGTGCTGCAGACGCCGATCTCCGAGGAGCAGATCCGCCAGCTCCGCGTCGGCGACGTCGTGATTATCAACGGGCCTATGCATACGGGCCGCGACGCGCTGCACAAATATTTGATGGATCACGATTCTCCGATAGATCTGAACGGCGCGGTGATTTATCACTGCGGACCGGTTATGGCCAAGGATGCTGAAGGGAACTGGGTCGTGAAAGCGGCAGGCCCGACGACCAGCATCCGCGAGGAGCCTTACCAAGGCGACATTATTAAGAAATTCGGCATTCGTGCGGTCATCGGCAAAGGCGGCATGGGCGCCAAAACGCTCAAAGCGCTGCAGGAGCACGGCGCGGTGTACCTGAACGCCATCGGCGGCGCAGCCCAATACTATGCGGAATGCTTTAAGAAAGTGGAAGGCGTCGACTTCTTGGAATTCGGCATTCCGGAAGCGATGTGGCATCTTCAAACCGAAGGCTTTGCGGCCATCGTTACCATGGATTCTCACGGCAACAGCTTGCACGCCGACGTCGAGCAGGAGTCTCGCGAGAAGCTGGCCCAGTTCAAAGAACCGGTCTTCGTGTAAAGCCCGGCCATGGGATCATTCGGTGTCAGGCTGAACGCCTGGATAGAAAAATATTTGTCCGTCATTGTCCCGGTATCGTTGATACTGGGGTTTCTTTTGTCTCATTATATGAATAGCTGGACGGCGGCGGTGCCGCTGCTGTTCGCCTATTTGACTTTCGTCATGGCAACCGGCTGCAGCTTCGGCCAAATCCGCGAAGCGTTCCGGATGCCGCTGCCGATGGAGCTGACGTTCGTGCTGTCGCATGTCGTGGCGCCGGCGCTCGGTTATGCGATCGCCCGGACCGCTTTCGGCGCGGAATCGCCTTATGTGGTCGGGTTCGTCCTGTTTGCGATCATCCCCCTCGGGGTATCGTCCGTCATCTGGGTTGGATTGTCCAAAGGGCATGTGCCGCTCGCTCTGGCGATGATCGTGATCGATTCGGCCCTCAGCCCGTTCGTCATTCCCGCCGCAGTGGAGCTGTTCTTCGGCGAAGCGATCGCGTTCGACCATACGAAGGTGATGCTGGATTTGGTCAAAATCATCGTGGTGCCGACGATCCTCGGCGTGCTCATGAACGAGCTGTCCAAGCAGCGCTTCAAGAGATGGTCGGCTCCCGTCTGTGGACCGACCTCCAAGCTGGCGCTGGCGGTCGTGGTCATGATCAATGCGGCGGCGATCGAGCCGTATGTGGCGCAGATGAAGAGCGATATGATCGTCGTGATTCCGCTGGTCGTGCTGCTGGTGATCTTGTCCTATCTGATCGGCTTCGCAGGCTCGGTTTGGCTGCGCAAGCCCGATCTGGTCATCGCCATTACGTATTCGTCCGGCATGCGCAACATTTCGCTCGGGCTGGTGCTGGCGCTCGCTTATTTTGAGCCGCTGACCGCGGTGCCCGTCGTTCTGTCGATTTTGATCCAACAGCCGATGGCCACGCTCAATCATTGGTTGATGAAAAAATATTGGCGCTCGTCCCTTTACACAAAATTAACTGGCGCTCCGCCGGCCGAACAAGTACGATATTGAGTAAAAACGTTTGTCGGGACTTTGACGCCCGCGCACCTTGCTTGGAGGGAAAACGCACCTTATGAAGATGTTCCGCGCCCGGTTGACCTTGATTTTTATCGCTTTGATCGGCGCTTCCGTGCTGATGGCCGGTTTGTTCATGGCCCAAATGCTGCAACAATCGTATATCGACTCGCTGAAAACGAATATGGAGCGGGAGCTGCGAATCATCCTCTCGACGATGGATTGGAGCCATCGGGGGTCGGAGCCGGAGCTGATGAAGGAGTTCTCGGAACGGGCCGTCAGGCTGAAGCAGTTTGCCGACGCCCGGGTCACGTATATCCGCGGGGACGGCAAGGTATTGGCCGATTCGGACTCCAATCCGGCGGAGATGGAGAATCACCTGCACCGCGAAGAAATCGAAGCTGCGGCAAGCTCGGGGAAAGTCGGCTACGCGAAGCGCTACAGCAGCACGATCGGTCAAAACATGCTCTACGTCGCGATTCCGGTACAGATGGGGGACAAGACCGAAGGCTATCTGCGGCTCGCGATGAGTCTGGCGGAGGTCGAGCAGTCGATCCGCAAAGTATGGTACGTTCTGCTCGGCGGGCTGCTGGCGGTGTTCCTGCTGGCCGGCCTGATCAGCTACCGCGTCGCCTACGGCATTACGCGGCCGATCGAGCTGATCACGAGCGTCGCGCAGCAGATTACGGACATGAATTACAAGTACCGCGTCCGGCTTAACAAAAAAGACGAGATCGGGCAGCTGGGTCATGCGATCAACCGGATGGCGGACAGTCTGCAGCTGCAGATGAATCGCATTCTGGAGGACGAGAACCGGCTCAAGAGCGTGCTGGAGAACATGATCAGCGGCGTCATGATGATCGACCGGGAAGGCAAGATCGTGCTTCTGAACCGTTCGGCCGAAGACATTCTCGGCTTTTCTGCACAAGAACTCTTGGGGAAGAAGTTCGATCAGGCGAAACAGCAGTTCGAGTTCACCCAGATGATTCAGGAATGTATCGAAGTTCGCGAGCATATCCGGGACGAAATGATTTTCTACTACCCCAGCGAGCGGATTCTGGAGATTAACCTGAGTCCGATCTCGGATTCGAGCAAGGAATGGACGGGGCTTCTCATCGTACTGCACGATATCACCGCCGTCCGGCGGCTGGAGCGGATGCGCAGCGAATTCGTCGCCAACGTGTCCCATGAGCTGAAGACGCCGATCGCCGCTGTCAAAGGTTTCGCCGAAACGCTGCTGGCCGGGGCGCTGAACGACAAGGAAACGGCGCGGTCGTTTCTCCAGATCATTTTCGACGAGAGCGAGCGGCTCAACCGGTTGATCGGGGACATTCTGGAGCTGTCCAAAATCGAATCGAAGCGCATTCCGCTGCAGTTCTCGCCGGTGCATCTGGAAACGTTCGTCGATCATTGCGTCAACGTGATGCGGACGGAGGCGGCGAAGAAATCGATCGAGCTGGACATGCAGGTGCCCGAAGACATTTATATGGAAGCGGACGAGGACCGGCTGCGGCAAATTTTGATCAACCTGCTGTCGAACGGGATCAACTATACGCCGGAGGGCGGCAAAGTGAAAGTGAAGGTCGAGCAGCTGCTGGGCGGAACGTCGGAGGCGGCGGACGACAAGGTCCGGTTCACGATTGCGGATACCGGTATCGGCATTCCGAAGAAGGACCTGCCGCGCATCTTCGAGCGGTTTTACCGGGTGGACAAGGCGCGTTCCCGCAGCTCCGGGGGCACGGGACTCGGGCTGTCGATCGTCAAGCATCTGGTGGAGCTTCACAAGGGCACAATTCGGGTGGATAGCGAGGTCGGCGTGGGGACGAAGTTCGAGATCGATTTGCCGATGATTCACTGAACGCAGACCGATTGGGCCAAAAAAACATTTACCGTTTGTCAATAAATATAGGCTATGTTAAGCTTTAGATATAGAATGAATGTCCGGGGGAGTAACATGCCGCAAAAAATTTTGGTTATTGAGGACGAGCCTACGCTAGCGAGGCTGCTGTCTTATAATCTTACGCAAGAAGGCTACGAAACCAAAGTGGTCGATCACGGAAGCGACGGATTGCAGGCAGCGCTGCAGCATCAGTTCGATCTCATCGTTCTGGACATCATGCTTCCCGGGATGAACGGCTTTGAGATTTTATCCAAGCTCCGGCAAAAAGGAAACAAAACGCCGGTCATCATCCTGACCGCCCGCAATGCCGAAGAAGAAGTGGTACAGGGGCTCAAATACGGAGCCGACGATTATATTACGAAGCCGTTCGGCGTCGCGGAGCTGCTGGCCCGGGTATCCGCCGTGCTGCGGCGGACGACGGCCGATGACGGCCTGCAGGATAAGCCCGGAAGCGGGGAGAAGGTGATCACCGCGGGCGACCTGTATATTTATCCCGAAAAATACGAGGTACTGCTCGGCGGAGAATCGATTCCGCTTCGTCCGAAGGAGTTCGAAGTGCTGCTGTATCTCGTGCAGCGGCCGGGCGTCGTCGTTACGCGGGACGATCTGATGAACATCGTCTGGGGCTTCGACTATATCGGCGGTCAGCGGACGGTGGACGTGCACGTCAGTTCCCTCCGCAAAAAGCTGGAAATGAACCAGCAGTCGGTGCAGATCGAATCGATTCGCGGCGTCGGCTACAAACTGGTCACTTCGGCAGGGAAAAAAGGATAGCTTACGCAGCAGGGAGGAGGCAGCAGACATCGCGGCCTCCTTTTCTTTTGGCATAAACGGAATTCGTGACGTTATCAGTATAGGGGGAAAACATACGTGAACCGGATAACGGCATTTTTAGAGGAACGTCAGGCTCGTTTCGAGCTTTTGACTCATGAACGGCCCATTCGCTCGGCCGAGGAAGGCGCTGAATATTTCGGGATCGAGCCCGGGCAAACCGCGCCCGCATTAGTCCTTCGGTCTGGCGAGCAGTATTGGCTGATGATCGTTTCCGGGGAGCGGAGACGGGTGGACTTGGAAGACCTATCGAAGCGGCTGGGTCGTCCCGGTCTAAAAATGGCGAAGCCCCAAGAAGTGGAAACAATTACAGGTTTTTTGGTGGGCGCCATACCTTTAGTCGGAATACCGCTGCCTTGCATTATGGACCGGCGTCTTTATCGCTACCCGTACATATATGGAGGGACCGGGGTGCCAACCTTGACATTAAAGATCAGCCCTGCGGAAGTGGAGAAATTGAATCAAGTGGTCGCTTGGATCGAATAATGGCGATCGATATCCATTTCCCGGGAAATAGGTCGAAAGGACGGGGAAATCGATGTCAGATCGAATCAAATGGGGAGTTCTGGGTACGGGCCGGATTATAGGCAAAGCCGGTGTAGCGTTAAAAGAAGCGGCAAACGGAATGTGGTACGGAGTAGCCGGAAGAACGGAAGAGAACGGGCGTTCTGCTGCCGAGCGCTTCGGTGTGCCTCATACTTATGAAAGCTACGAGGCTTTATTGCGCGATCCCGAGATTGATGCGGTGTACATCGCATTACTCAATCATCTGCATAAAGAATGGGCGGTGAAAGCGTGCGAAGCCGGAAAGCACGTACTGCTGGAAAAACCGTTTTCTTTAAGCGGGAGCGAGGCCAAAGCGATTGCCGAAGCTGCCCAAAAGCATAACGTGCTGGTCCGGGAAGCTTTTGTGTGGAAGTATTACCCCGGATTCGAGCAGATGCGCGATTGGATCGGGGAAGGCGCGATCGGGCAATGGGCCCGTTTTTACGGGCGCTTTTCGCTTGTGGCCGACGAGGTCAGCAGCCGCTGGCGCAAAGACTGGGGCGGCGGCGCGCTGTACGACATCGGCTGTTATCCGGTCGCTTGGGCGCGGTACTTTACCCGGGAAGAGCCGGTAGCTGCGGATGCGGCTCTTCCCGGGTAAAG
>NZ_JTHN01000190.1 GCF_001399685.1 Paenibacillus sp. A3 | reverse complement strand
AAAATCATTAAACGGTACGCTGCGGAATCCGACATGCGGATGGAAATCACCCCGCACACGCGCCGGCATTCGTTTGCCGCGCACTTGCTGGAGAACGGTGCCGACCTCCGGTCCGTGCAGGAAATGCTCGGTCATGCGGACATCTCGACGACGCAGATTTATACGCAAGTCACCCGGAGCAAAATGAAGGAGGTCTATGATCGGACCCATCCCCGGGCCAAAATCGAATAGTCTTCCGGCGAGCCCGTTCCTCTGCGCCTGAGAGACCGGGTTTTTCGTATTGCGGCTTTTGCAAACCATGTCCGCTTTTGCGATAATAACGGTAGGCTTGTCGAAAGGATCGGCCTGCGAGGATGGCATTGCCTCGCCATGGCCAAGTTTTCGCTTTCGCTGTAGCGTTGCTGCGCAATGCCCGAATCGGCGCTTACGAAGAAAGCATTGCTTCGCAATACTCAAGCCTGTGCTTACGAAGAAAGTATTGCTGTGCAATACTCTGAGGAGGGACATCCATGAAATTTAAACGAGTATGCTTGATTGTGCTTGATAGCGTAGGGATCGGCGAACTGCCGGATGCCGCGCGTTTTAACGATACCGGAGCCCATACGCTCGGCCACATCGCAGAGCGCGTGCCGTCGCTGCGCGTGCCCCATATGCAGCAGCTCGGCCTCGGAAATATTGCCGGACTGCAGGGCGTTGATACGGTTGAACGCCCAGGCGCATATTACGGCAAAATGGCCGAGGTATCGGTCGGCAAAGATACGATGACCGGACATTGGGAAATTATGGGTCTGAATGTGACCGTCCCGTTCAATGTATTTCCGGACGGCTTCCCGCCGGAGCTGATCGCCCGTTTCGAACAGGAAACCGGACGCAAGGTCATTGGCAACAAGCCGGCCTCCGGAACGGAAATATTGGATGAGCTGGGCGAGGAACAGATGAAAACCGGGGCCTGGATCGTCTATACTTCGGCGGACAGCGTATTTCAGCTTGCGGCGCATGAAGAGATTATTCCGCTGGAGGAGCTGTACCGCGCCTGCGAGATCGCCCGCAAGCTGACGCTTGAAGATCCGTATACGGTCGGTCGCGTCATTGCGCGGCCGTACGTTGGAACGCCCGGGGCGTTCAAACGCACGCCGAACCGTCACGATTATGCGGTGAAGCCGCCGGCTCCGACGGTCATGAACCAGCTGAAGGATGCGGGACTCGATTGCATCGCCGTCGGGAAGATCAACGATATTTTTGACGGCGAAGGCGTCACCCGTGCGCTTCCGACCAAAAGCAATCTCGACGGGATTCACAAGACGATTGACGCGATGGGAGAATCGTTCCAAGGACTGCTGTTTACGAACCTCGTCGATTTTGACTCGCTGTACGGTCACCGCCGTGACCCGGAAGGGTACGCCATGGCGCTGAACGAATTCGACGAATGGCTGCCCAAGCTGATGGAACGGGTCGGCAAGGACGACCTGTTGATTCTGACTGCCGATCACGGCAACGATCCGATTCATCACGGGACGGACCACACCCGCGAGTATGTGCCGCTTCTGGTGTACAGCCCGGCGTTCGAAACGACGGGGACGGTCGGAGTCCGCAGCACGTTTTCGGATCTCGGCGCGACGGTTGCCGAAAACTTCGGCGTAAAGGGAACAGGCAACGGCACCAGCTTTTTGAACGAATTGAAATAACAAATACATATTGCGGGGAGGACGAATCGAATGAGCGATCAAACGACGCTGTTGAAGAACATTAAGGAAGCTGCGGAATATATCCGCGGAAAATATCCGGAGAAGCCGGAAATTAGCCTGATTCTGGGCTCCGGCCTCGGCGTGCTGGCCGATTTGGTGGAAGGCGGAGTAACGATTCCGTATGAGGACATTCCGCATTTTCCGGTATCTACGGTAGAAGGCCATGCCGGCGAGCTGCTGCTTGGTAAAGTGGAAGGCAAGCACGTGCTGATGATGAAAGGCCGTTTTCATATGTATGAAGGATACGGCGTCGAAACGGTATCGTTTCCGGTCCGTGTCATGAAGGAGCTCGGCGTGGAGAAGCTGCTGGTGACCAATGCTGCCGGCGGCATCAACACGTCGTTCGAGGTCGGGGACCTGATGCTGATCCGGGATCATATTAACTTTACATTCCGCAATCCGCTTATTGGACCGAACAACAGCGAGCTGGGCGTTCGTTTCCCGGACATGTCCGAAGCGTACAGCCGCCGTCTGCGCGAGGCAGCGAAGGAGGTAGCGGCAGAGCAGGGGCTGAAGCTGCAGGAGGGGGTATACCTTGGGCTGCTCGGACCGTCGTACGAAACGCCTGCGGAAATCCGCATGATGCGGACGCTCGGCGGCGACGCCGTGGGCATGTCCACCGTGCCGGAAGTGCTTGTTGCGCGGCATGCGGGTATTGAAGTGCTCGGTTTTTCCTGCATCAGCAATATGGCGGCGGGCATCCTGGATCAGCCGTTGTCCCATGCGGAGGTTATGGAAACGACGGAGCGCGCCAAGCCGAAATTTCTTAAGCTGGTGCTCGGAATCATCTCGCGAATCTAGAACGTCATGGTGATGGAACGGCGTCCGGCGTCAAGCGGCTGCCGAATTCGATTCGAAAGAGGGAGAAGAGATGGAACCGAATTACGTTGAACATATTCAAGAAGCGGCTCAATGGATCAGCGACCGCATCGACCGAAGATCTTTAGATATGGGCTTGGTGCTTGGCTCAGGCCTTGGCGATATGGCCGCTCAGGTAGAGGATGCGATCGCCATTCCTTACGATAGAATTCCGCATTTTCCGGTATCTACGGTGGAAGGCCATGCCGGGCAGTTTGTCATCGGCAAGCTGGAAGGCAAAAATGTCATCGTCATGCAGGGCCGTTTTCATTATTACGAAGGCTACTCCATGAAAAAAGTCGTCTTCCCGATCTACGTCATGAAGCAGCTCGGCGTTCAGTCGCTTGTCATCACGAACGCGGCAGGTGGCATGAACCGCGGCTTTCAGGCGGGCGATTTGATGCTGATCTCCGACCAGCTCAACCTGACGGGAGACAACCCGCTCATCGGAATCAATCATCCGGAGCTCGGTCCCCGTTTTCCGGACATGTCGCAGGCGTATACCCCGCAATTCCGTGATCTGGCCAAGCGGATTGCTGCCCAAATGGGAGAGGAGCGCGGCGAAGCGATCCGCCTGCAGGAAGGCGTATACGCGGGCATTAGCGGTCCGAACTACTTGCCTCCGGCTGAGCTGACCATGCTCGCGAACCTCGGCGGCGACGCCGTAGGCATGTCCACGGTAGGCGAAGTGATTGCTGCAAGCCACGCAGGCCTTAAGGTGCTTGGCATCTCCTGCATTACCGACATGGCGATCGGCGAAGAGCTGGAGCCGCTCACGCATGAGCAGGTAGTCGCGGTGGCGAACCGCACGAAGCCGATTTTTATCGAGCTGGTGCGCCGTTTTGTGAAAGAAGCATAGGCTTAACGCCTAAATAAAACGAACGAAAGAACCGCTTTCCTTTGATCTTCACGGGGGAAGCGGTTTTTTAGCATAAAAAAGGAATATGAAAAGCTTGACAGCGTGAGGTTTCATATGATAAATTTTAAACAATTAAATTGTGTACAATTTAATTTCGGATTCTTTAATTCACATCAAAACCGCTTCAACCAAATTAAACGACAACGGAGGAGTTATCATGTCTATCTATTCATTCCAAGCGAACAATATTCGAGGCCAAGAAGTCAGTCTGGAGCAATATAAGGGCAAGGTGGTGCTGATCGTCAATACGGCCAGCAAATGCGGCTTCACCTCACAGTATGCCGATCTGCAAAAGCTGTACGAAAAATACCGCGACCAGGGGCTGGTCATTCTGGGCTTCCCTTGCAATCAATTCGGCGAGCAGGAGCCGGGGAGCAGCGAAGACGTTCATACCTTCTGCCAGTTGAACTACGGGGTCTCGTTCCCTTTGTTTGAGAAAGTGAACGTGCGCGGTTCGGAGAAACATCCGCTTTTTGCTTATGTGACGGAGCAAGCCCCGTTCGAGGGGTTCGATCTCAACCAGTCTGCCGGCAAAATGCTGAGTACATTTCTGCACGAGAAGCAGCCTGAGCTGCTGGCCGGGGACGACATTAAGTGGAACTTCACGAAGTTTCTTGTTAATCGTGAAGGCAAGGTAGTCCAGCGGTTTGAATCGACAGTCGACCCGCTCGATATCGAACCTGCAGTAGAAGCATTACTATAACGGTACAACGAATAGATCCCTGAGAGCCTTCACTTCTAGGCTTTCGGGGATTTTTTTTATACTCCGCTCGAATGCAATTGACAAAGGGGTTATTTGGATATATAGTTAGTTACATGAGTAATTAACCAGTTTGGTGGTGAACAAATGACCTTAATAGACGACAGCCGTCCCATTTTTGTTCAGATCGCCGAACGGATTGAAAATGACATCATCGAAGGCGGTATGCCCGAAGAATCGCAGGTACCTTCGACGAATCAATTCGCGGCATTTTATCAGATCAACCCGGCGACGGCGGCCAAGGGAGTCAATCTGTTGGTGGACCAAGGCATATTGTACAAGAAGCGGGGGATAGGCATGTTTGTAGCGACTGGGGCGCGCGCGCAATTGATGGAGAAGCGGAGAGAGCAGTTTTTTGAGCAATATGTGGTGACGATGATCCGGGAAGCCGAGAAGCTCGGGATTACATCGGAGCAACTGATGGATATGATCCGGAGAGGGGATGGAGGCAAATGAATCCGATAGTCGAAGTGAACCGGCTGACCAAGTCGTATGGGAACGTAACAGCGGTGGACGACATCAGCTTTTCCATCGAGCCGGACAAAATTTACGGGCTTCTCGGGAGAAACGGAGCGGGCAAGACGACGGTCATGCATATGATCACGGCTCAAATTTTTCCTACCAGTGGAGAAATTGAAGTATTCGGTGAAAATCCGTACGAGAACAATAGCGCGCTAAGCAAAATGTGCTTTATCAAGGAAAGCCAAAAGTACCCCGACAACTTCCAGGTTATCGATGTGTTGGAGGTGGCGGAATCGTTGTTTCCACAGTGGGACCGGGAGTATGCCTACGAGCTGATTGAGACGTTCGGGCTTCCGCTGAAAAGGAAAATGAAGAAGCTGTCCCGAGGCATGCTGTCCGCTGCAGGAATCGTTGTGGGTCTTGCCAGCCGGGCGCCGCTTACGATATTCGACGAGCCGTATTTGGGCCTCGACGCGGTGGCCAGAGGGTTATTCTACGAAAAGCTGCTTGAGGATTACTCGGCCTATCCGAGAACCGTCATATTATCGACGCACTTGATCGATGAAGTCAGCCGGCTTCTGGAGCATGTAATTTTAATCGATGGCGGTAAACTGATTTTGAACGAGGATACCGAGGCGCTTCGGGGGCGGGCGTTTACCGTCGTAGGAACGGCCAATACCGTGGAAAAATTCATTCGAGCCCGGGAAATCGTACATCAGGAAGGATTCGGCGGATTGATGTCGGCAACCGTGATGGATGAACTAAGCGAGAAAGAGCGGAAGGAAGGGGAAGCGTTGGGGCTTGAATTCTCCCCTGTTTCCCTACAGCAGCTAGTCGTCCATTTGACGAAGCATACTTCGGATAGAAAGGCGGGAAGTGTTCTATGAGCCGCATTGCGAGCGTAGCAAAAATGCATTTGAGAGATAAGCTCTCCTGGATATACATGCCTTGGATCATCATCTTATTCAATCTCATCATACATCTTACCATTCGGTTTTCAATCGGCGGGAAAGACGGCATGTATACCGGCGGCATTACTTCCCTTTACGTATATACGCTTGTTATCGGGATGATCGCCCTGCCTCAAACGTTCGTTTTCGCACTTGGGTTGGGTGTCCGGAGAAAAGATTATTTTGCCGGTACGGCTATGAATTTCGCTCTGATCAGCCTGGGTACGGCGATCCTGCTATTGCTGCTCTCCCTGGTTGAAGGCTGGAGCGGCGGGGGGGGGGGAGGACTTCACTTTTTTCGTATGCCTTATTGGGGTGGAGGTACGGCGATCGGGCAAGTGACGAGAAACTTCGTGTTACTGCTGCATCTGTTCTTTCTTGGATTTGCCATTTCGAGCGTCCAGCGGCGTTATGGGTGGTTCGGTATGATCGTGTTTTCGGGGGGCGTCTTCGCGGTTGTTACTGTCCTCGTCGTTATATCAAGCTATTACCATTGGTGGGGAGACTTGTTTCAATGGATCGCGGGCAAATCGGCGTCCGAATGGGCAGGCTGGTTGTTTGCACTCATGGTCGTCTATGCGTTTGCGTCGTATACCATGCTTCGCAAAGCGGCTATATGACGAAACCGAAGGGTAAAAATCATTATAACGAAACGGTTCGTTGCTTTGTCCCTTTGTGCTGGGCTATCATGGTTATTAAAGCCTGAATCACTTCGGGAGGAAGCAGAATGGAAGCAACGATCGACGATTTTCATAAGCTGGACCTGCGCATCGGCACGGTGATTGCCGCCGAGCCTTTTCCGGAAGCGCGGGTTCCGGCCATCAAGCTGCAGATCGATTTCGGAGAGCTCGGGATCAAGCGATCCAGCGCACAGATTACGAAGCGGTATGTGTCGGAAGAGCTTATCGGCAGACAGGTTGTAGCGGTTGTTAATTTTCCGCCCAGACGCATTGCCGGATACGTATCCGAGGTGCTGGTGCTTGGCGGGGTGCCGGAGCAGGGAGATGTCATTTTGCTCGCGCCGGACCAGACGGCTCCGAACGGGACGTCGATCGCATAGCTATGGAAAAAGTACTCCACCTTCCTCGGAAGCGGGAGTACTTTTTTTGTCGCGGCTCGTTATTTCGATTTCTTCGCGCCTTTGTCGCTGGTACGGGTCGTCGTGTTCTGATTCCCGTGGCCTTGCTGCTTGTCGGACATGTCGGCACCTCCTGTTTCTTGCTTCTTGAATGAATGGGTCCTTTATAGTATGACAATCCGTGATAGGGTTATTCAGGCATATTACTTTAGGGGCAGATCCCAAAAAAAGTTGGGACGTCCCTCTGTTCGGGCCGAAGCGACTATGCTACAATTGGGCATATAGGACTACTTTTGATAATTCGTTAGAACCATCTCTGACGATGCTAAGGTAGGAAAAAGAGGGGCGTGCCGCCATGACGATGCTTAAAGTAGCCAACTGCCCGAACTGTGGAAAAGTGTTTCAAAAAAATTTGCGCAATCTGTGTCAGGATTGTATCGATCAGGTCCACGGCGATTTTGACCTCTGCGAAAGTTATTTGCGCGGCAACCGGAAGGCAAGTACCGAAGAGCTGAGCAGGGCTACGGGTGTCTCCGTTAAACGAATCGCCGAATTCATCGTATCGAACCGGCTGCCGGTCGCCTATTATCCCGGATTGACCTATCCGTGCAACAGCTGCGGTTCCCCGATCAAACAGCACCACTTATGCAGCTCGTGCCGGATTCGGATCGTGAACGATATCAATAAGATGAACCAACAGGAAGCGAAGCGGAAAGAGCGGGGCATCGGCTTCCAAATTCGCGATCGGCTCAGCCGTTGAATCCAATTGTAAGTGCTCTGCCGCCATGGCGGAGTTTTTTTGCGGGCAGTGGAAGTCCGCGTATTTTGGCTTAAACGTTATCTCATGCTAATAGTGAATCCCGTGTCGAACCGGTCCAAATTTGTTCACAAATTTTTCACGGGAATGGTATGAAAGGGCATGTGTAAAGTCGCTCGTATTTTGTACAATAAGACTATACGTCTTTACGGCCAAACAGTAAGGGGGGGATTATCTATGCAAAAATGGGCTATGTTTTCTCTGTTCATCGTCGCCTGTCTCCTTGGCGCCGGCGTTTTGTTCCAGAACATCTCTGCCCGTCAAGCGGAAATGGCAAAAGAAGAATCGGCGGGTCCTTCGATTAAATTCGTAGCCACGAACTATCAGTTCGATAAGCCGGAATACACGGCGAAAGCCGGCGAGAAAATGACCGTGTCTTTGATGAACAAAGAAGGGCTTCATGCGCTTGAGATCGTAGGTACAAATGTTAAGCTGGACAACAACAACAAATCGATGGAAGTGACCTTCGACAAACCGGGTACGTATGAAGTGCACTGCTCGCTGCCTTGCGGTCCGGGTCATGCGGAGATGAAAACCAAGATCGTCGTATCCTAAAAGCAATATATCGTTTAACCTATGTGCCAAGGAAGTCTCGGGAGCCGTCTCCCGGGGCTTTCTTTTCTTTTTGCCGCGGAGGGAATATAATACGGGGGAGTGACTACGTGACAGGGGAGTTGGCCTGGATGAGAACGGTCGATATCATACATAACAAACGGGACGGCAAAGAGCTGTCCTCCGAAGAAATCGCTTTTTTGATCGAAGGCTATACGAAAGGGGAAATTCCGGATTACCAAATGTCCGCTTGGGCGATGGCGGTATATTTCAACGGCATGTCCGCGCGGGAAACGGCGGATCTAACGCTGGCGATGGCGCGTTCGGGAGATCAGGTCGATCTTAGCTCCATTCCCGGCATCAAGGTTGATAAGCACAGCACAGGCGGTGTCGGAGATACGACGACGCTCATCGTAGGACCGTTGGTAGCGGCGGCCGGTATTCCTGTGGCGAAAATGTCCGGCCGGGGCCTAGGCCATACGGGCGGGACGATCGATAAGCTGGAAGCGATCCCCGGTTTTGCCGTTGAGCGGACAACGGAGCAGTTTTTGGCGCAGGTGCGGGAGATCGGGCTCGCGGTAGTCGGTCAAACCGGCAACCTGACGCCGGCGGACAAGAAGCTGTACGGCCTGCGGGACGTGACGGCGACGGTGGAATCCATTCCTCTGATTGCCAGCTCGATCATGAGCAAAAAGATCGCTTCCGGGGCGGACGCTATTGTCCTCGATGTCAAGACCGGACGCGGCGCGTTTATGAAATCGCTGGACGATTCCATCAAGCTGGCTCAAGCGATGGTCGATATCGGGACGGAGGTTGGCCGGGAGACGGTTGCGGTGATTACGAACATGGATGAGCCGCTCGGTCCTTCGATCGGCAACTCGCTTGAGGTGCTGGAGGCGATCGATACGCTCAGTGGCCGGGGACCGGCCGAGCTGACGGAGCTTTGTCTGGAATTGGCGGCGCATATGGTGCGCCTAGGGGGCAAAGCGGACAGCGAAGCCGAAGCGAAGGAGCTCGTTACCCGTCTGCTTGAAAACGGCGAGGCGCTTGCGAAGCTGAAGCAGTTCATTGCCGCGCAGGGAGGCGACGCCCATGTTGCGGAAGATCCTGCCCGGCTTCCCCAAGCGTCCCGCCGCGTGGACGTTCCGGCGCCGGAAGAAGGCTGTGTAGCTGCGATCGATGCGGAAGCGTTAGGGATTACCGCCATGCTGCTTGGCGCGGGCCGCGCGACCAAAGAAGACAAGATCGATCTGGCGGTGGGCATCAAGCTGTTCAAGCGTGTCGGCGATCCGGTGAAGAAGGGCGAACCGCTTGCCGAGCTTTACATCAACCGTGAGGATTCGGCGGAAACGGCTGAAATGATGCGGCGGACGGCCGCCGCTTTCACGATCGCTTCGGCGCCTGCCGAAAAATTGAAGTTGATTTATGCCGTTGTCACGAAGGACGGCATTCGCAAGTTATAATAGCTGTGATCCATACATGAAAGCCCGGGATTTTCGTCCCGGGCTTCTTTGCGTGCATGCCAAACGATGGGAGTAAGCATACTAAAGGCGAACAATTATCCATAGGGAGGCTGAAACAACGATGCATCACGTGAAATTATGGGTTCGCGCCTCGGTCGTACTTGGCTGCGTCGCCGTCCTGGCTGCCGGCTGCACGAACAGGCAGCAGGCGCGAATGCAGCAACAAGCCGCTCAAACTCCGCAGCAGACCCAACACGCGCAGCAGGGAACGAACCAGGGGGCTCAGCCGTTTCAAAACGCCAACAGACAAATCGATATCGCGGATGCGGCAGCAGGCAAAATCGTCTCCGAGGTCCCGGAAGTACAAACGGCGAATGTGCTTGTAACCGACCGTGCGGCTTATGTGGCATCCGTGCTGAAAAACAACCAGACGCTTACGCAGGACGTGGAAAACCGCATTGCCGAGAAAGTCCGGGCAACGGACGCGAACATTCAGAGCGTCTATGTATCCGTCAATCCGGATTTTGTCGGGCGCGTCAATACGTATATAGGGGATGTGCGTGCCGGACGTCCGGTCGCCGGATTCGTGCAAGGGTTCGCCGATTTGGTGCGCCGCGTGTTCCCGACCGCGCATTAGAGCCGCATCCTTCAGAACGAATGTCCGACGCTAGCCGGGGATCGAGTCTGCTTCCCGGCTGTTTGTTTTCCTGTTTTGGAATATTTTGTTGCGGATTCGTCAACACTGAATACCAGTACCTACAATCGAGCTCCGACAGGAGGGGAGAATAGGGTTATGTTCAGCAAAGTGATCAAGTGGTCGATTTGCCTCCAGCTTCTGCTGCTGGTCGCGCTGCCGCCCGCAATGGCGGAGGAAGCGAAAAGAGCACAGCCGGTTGAGCTGGCTCCGAATGCCGTATCTTCCGTTATCATCGACGCGGATTCCGGCACGGTCATTCACGACAAAAACAAAGATGCCAGGCTTCCCCCGGCCAGCATCACGAAAATTATGACGATGCTGCTTATTATGGAAGCGCTGGACCAAGGAAAAATCAAGCTGGACGAGAAGGTGCGGACAAGCGAATACGCCGCTTCCATGGGCGGTTCGCAGATTTTTCTGGAAGTCGGCGAGGAAATGACGGTACGCGATATGCTGAAAGGTATCGCCATGGCCTCCGGCAACGACGCGTCGGTAGCGATGGCGGAGAAAATTGCGGGTACGGAGCAAGCGTTCGTTCGGATGATGAACGAGCGTGCTGCCCAGCTGGGGATGAAAAATACCCATTTTGCCAATCCGAACGGACTGCCTGCCGAAAATCACTACTCTTCCGCCTACGATATTGCGCTGATGTCCAAAGAATTGCTTAAGCACGAAGAGATTACCCAGTATACCGGCTTGTACCAAGACTATTTGCGCAAGGAAACGCCCAAGCCGTTTTGGCTCGTCAATACGAACAAGCTCGTACGCTTTTATTCGGGGGTGGACGGCTTGAAAACCGGCTATACGAGTGAAGCGAAATTTTGTCTTTCGGCAACGGCGAAGCGCGACAATCTGCGCGTTATCTCCGTGGTCATGGGCGAACCGGACACCAAAACGCGCAATGCGGAAGTCACGCGGATGTTCGATTATGCGTTCTCGCAATATACGAATCTTCCGATCTATAAGACCGGAGATTCGCTTGGCGAATTGCGAATTGGCAAAGGCGAGGTGCCGGTCGTACCGTTGACGGCTACACATCCGTACAGCCTGCTGCTCAAAAAAGGGGAAGCGGCCGACGGAATCCGCCATGAAGTCCAGCTGCGGACGGATTTGAAAGCGCCGATTGCAGCCGGGGATTCGGTCGGGAAAATCGTTGTGTACAAAGGCGATCAAGTATTGACCGAATTCGCGCTGGAATCGCCCGTGAATGTGAAAAAAGCCGGTTGGTGGACCTTGACGAAACGAACGGCGAAGCGGATGTTGTTCTTGGATTGACGAACAGCCGCAGCCTGACATACACAGCATGATCCCCGCAGATACAGCCTAGGCCGCCGCGGGGATTTTGCGCTATTCCGCTGCGCTTTCTGTCGCTTTTATTCTAGTTATAGCGCATTTCTTCTAGTTTTGTCGGGGGGCAGGAAAAGGATTCCTTCACGTAGAAATGAGTGTGCATGAACGGGAAGGAGTGAGCAGCTTGAGTCTGCAAATCGAACTCGAACATTACCGCCAAACGCTGATCGTCAGGCTTCAGGGAGAGCTGGACCATCATACGGCGGACACGGTCAAAACGCGGATGGAAGAGGCAGTCATGCGCGGAAACGTCAACCACATCATTATGAGCTTCAAGGAGCTAACCTTCATGGACAGCTCCGGCCTCGGCATCATTCTGGGCCGCTACAAGCAGATTACGGCGCGCGGCGGCAAAATGGTCGTCTGCGATCTGAATCCTGCCGTATACCGGCTTCTTGAAATGTCCGGGCTGTTCAAAATCTTATCGATTCAGGATAACGAAACAAAAGCGCTGCAAAGTCTGGAGGTCGCCCTATGAGTGAACGTAACTTTATGACGCTGAAGTTTGCGAGCCGCTCCGAGAACGAATCGTTCGCCCGCGTAACCGTCGCCGCTTTCGTATCGCAGCTGGACCCGACGCTGGATGAGCTGACGGATATCAAGACGGTCGTGTCCGAAGCGGTAACGAACTCCATCATTCACGGCTACGACAATCGCCCGGACGGGATTGTAACGATTACGGCCGAGCTCGAAGGGGACACGGTTTTTATTACCGTGACGGACGAAGGAGCAGGGATCGAGGATCTGGATCTGGCCAAGCAGCCGCTTTACACGTCGAAGCCGGAGCTGGAGCGGTCCGGCATGGGCTTCACGATTATGGAAAATTTCATGGATGCGATCGAAGTGACGACAACCTTAGGCACAGGCACCACGATTAGAATGAAGAAGCGAATCGAATCGAAAAAAGCTCTTTTCAATTAGGGGTCTGATCTCATGGATGTAGATTTGAAGCACGCCTCACACAGCTATTTGGACGATAGCGAAGTCAAACGATTGATCGCGCTCAGCCAGTCCGGCGACACCGTGGCCAGAGATACGCTGGTGCAATGCAATATCCGCCTGGTCTGGTCGGTCGTGCAGCGGTTTCTTAACCGGGGCTACGAGGCCGAGGACTTGTTTCAGATCGGCTGCATCGGACTGCTCAAGTCGGTGGATAAGTTTGACTTGTCGTATGATGTGAAGTTTTCAACGTATGCGGTCCCGATGATCATCGGGGAAATCCAGCGTTTTCTGCGTGACGACGGAACGCTTAAGGTCAGCCGTTCGCTCAAAGAGCTGGCCAACAAAATCCGCAAGACGAAGGACGAGCTTTCGAAACGGAACGGCCGACTGCCGACGATCAAGGAAGTGGCGGAGGAGCTTCAAATCACGCCGGAGGAGGTCGTCTTCGCTCAAGAAGCGAACAAGCCTTTGTCCTCGATCCATGAAACCGTTTTTGAGAACGATGGCGACCCGATCACCTTGATGGACCAGATCGCGGACGAGGGCGGAGACAAGTGGTTTGACAAGCTGGCGCTCAATGAGGCGATCGGCGCGCTGAACGAACGGGAACGCTTGATCGTATATCTCCGTTATTTCCGGGATCAGACGCAGTCCGAGGTAGCCAGCAGGCTTGGCATTTCCCAGGTGCAGGTCTCGCGGCTCGAGAAAAAAATTTTGCAGTCGATCAAGGATCAAATTGCCCAATAACTAACTGCCTAAAGAAGCTCTCCGAGGTTCCTCTTGCGGGAATCGCCGGGGAGCTGTTTTTCTTGCAGCCTAAAAAGAGAACGAGCGAACGCTCTCGTCCTCTTGCGCGTTCTTGAGGATAGCTTTGCCATTACCGGGCCCGGGCTCTGTCGTTGTCGCGGAACAGCAAGGCGATGCAGTACAGCCCCGCCAAACCGACCAGCGTATAGATGATTCGGCTGAAGCCCGAAGATTCACGATGCGCGTCACCCCCGAAGAGCGCTGTGACCAAATCCCATTCGAATAACCCCACAAGCAGCCAGTTTAAAGCCCCGATGATTACGAGCGTTAAAGCCGTTCTTCTCATAATGCTCGACACCTTCCTCCAAGAAAAGTTTGGGTGATCTTTGTTCTTGCCCTTACTGTTTGTCAAGCCGTTTTCCTTTATGCTTCGGCTCCCAGTGAAATTTTTGCCAAAGTCCGGGATGTTTACCGTCATGCGTAATTATTCATACTACCGTTAAATGCATGGTAAGGGAGGATTCGGAGATGAACCGTGCTTCCGCTCCGTCCCTGTACATCCGATTGCGCAAACGGATGCGGGCCAGCCGCGGCGATCCGATCCGGCTCGGGCATATTGCCGTCTTTCTGACGGAGCCCGAATACGAGACGGACCTGCTTGAACTGGAATTGTGCCGCCCCGAAGAGCATGACGGCAGCTTGCTGCTTATCGATATGATGCTGGTCGTGAGCAAAGTCAAAGAGCGGTTTCCGTTGATGAACATCGAGCATTTCGGCGACCCGCACGCGCTGGTTGAAATTTCCGGAAAATCGCGGCCGCCCAGCTTATTCCTCATCGTTTTGGTATGGCTGCTGCTTTTTATCGGCTCGGGTCTGGCCATAATGAACTTTCACGCCGACGTCAGCATGGCCGAAGTACACCGGAGCATCTACAAGCTGCTCACCGGCAAACATACCGAGCGCCCGCTGCTGCTGCAAATTCCATATTCGTTTGGCATCGGCATCGGGATGATCGTCTTTTTCAATCACCTGTTCAAGAAAAAGTTCAACGAGGAGCCGAGCCCGTTGGAGGTGGAAATGTTCATGTACCAGGAAAACGTCAACCAATACGTCATCGCCGAGGAATACGCCAAAATCAATCGCTCGCCGGACCGGGAGCCGCCGCCTTGACCGGACTGCTGAGCGGGTTTCTGCTTGCTTTTGTCGGCTTGGCCGGCGGCCTTGCGGTGGGCAGCGGCATGGTTGCTTTTCTGGTGGTGCTGGACATCATACCGAGGCTGGCGCAAATCAGCAGATCGTACCGGTCGATCCGCTTATACGAAGGCGCAGTCGTGCTCGGTGCGGTTTTTTTTACGGCGACGGATTTCTTTCAATGGACGTTCCGGCTGTTTCCTTTGTCCGCCTCGGTGCTCGGCCTGTTAGCCGGCTGCTTTGTCGGAATGCTTGCGGCAGCGCTGACCGAGGTCATCAACGTGCTGCCGATTTTGGCCAAAAGAATCCGGATGGAAGAGTACATGATCTGGCTGCTGATGGCGATGATTTTCGGGAAAGTGCTCGGCTCGCTGATCGACTGGCTCGGGCTGGTGCAGTAATGCCCGAAGCTGCTCGCAGCAAAATTCACTGGGAGGTGAAGGGCGTGAACAAGCAAATCAAACGTGCGAAATTAATAGGCGGGAAAACGAAAAAGCTCCGCAGCTTCAAGCCGCCGGAGGAAGATAAGCTGATCGTTGACCGGGAGGGCAATATTATCGGCAGCCTGTCGGCGGACGACCCGGAGGAGCCATCCGCAAAGGATGGAAGAGAGCGCGATACCGGATCAGGCGATTCGGAAACGGGAATGTCGCGCAAGATGCGTCAGGAGACGCAATTGACGGCGGAAGAGCGGGAGCTTAAGGAAAGCACGGAAATTTCGGAAGATTTCGACCGTCTCAAGCGACAGTTGGAAGAGCAGGTAGGCTTGAATAAAAGCTTCGACGTCATTTTTCGCGAAATGGTGTTCGGCGGGCAGAAAACCGGGATTTTCTACTATAACGGGTTCGTGAAAGATCTTGTGCTGACCGAAATTCTGGAACGGCTTTCTTATGCCGATCAGGTGCGCCGGGAAGCGGAGCACCGGGAACCGGAGGAGGAGCGCCGGAGACCTTACCGGAACTGGAGAACGGACCGGGCGGATGAGCCGTCCGAACGTCAGGAGGACAGCGGGCGCCGCAGTATTATCGGTTTGTTCGAAGAGGCGTTGATTCCGCACATGCAGGTGAAGCGCACCTGCAAGCTGAAGGAAGCGATCGATAATGTGGCGATGGGCGGAACGGCCTTTTTTTTCGAGGGCCAACGCCAAGCTATTCTGGTCGATGCCAAGAGCTTTCCTGCCCGCACGACCGAAGAGCCCGAGCTCGAACGGGTCGTACGGGGCTCTCGCGACGGCTTTGTCGAGACGCTGCTTACCAATGTTACGTTAGTACGCCGAAGAGTGCGGGACCCGCGGCTGAAGCTTGAGATTACGCAGGTCGGCAAACGGACGCAGACCGACGTTTGCATTGGTTACATTCAAGATATTGGCGACATGAAGCTGGTTGAATCGATCCGCGATAAAATTAAAAAAGTGAAAGTGGACGGGGTGCCGCTCGCCGAAAAACAGCTGGAAGAAGCGATTGTCGGAAAAAGCTGGAATCCGTATCCGTCGGTCCGGTATTCGGAACGACCCGATGTGGTGGCGGCTCACCTGCTGGAAGGCCATGTCATCGTGTTTGTCGATACGTCCCCTTCGGTTATGATTTTGCCGACGACGTTTTTCCATCATGTGCAGCATGCGGAAGAATACCGTCAGACGCCGATTGTGGGCACTTATCTCCGATGGGTGCGGTTTATCGGCATCGCCGCATCGATCTTTCTGCTGCCGCTTTGGCTTCTTATCGTGACTTCTCCGGAGCTTAAGCCGGCAGGGCTCGAATTTTTGGGGCCGCAGAAGCCGGGGAGAATCCCGCTGCTCGGCCAGTTTCTTATTGCGGAGCTCGGCATTGACTTGATGCGGATGGCCGCCGTACATACGCCTTCGCCGCTCGCGATCGCCATGGGCTTGGTCGCGGCAATTTTGGTAGGAGATGTAGCCGTCAAGGCGGGATTGTTTTCAAACGAAATCATCCTGTACTTGTCGGTTGCCGCGGTCGGTACGTTTGCAACCCCCAGCTACGAGCTCAGCTTGGCGAACCGCCTGTCCCGGCTTGCCCTGCTCGTGATTGCCGCGGTTTTCAAAGTGCCGGGTTTTGTCATCGGCTCCACCTTGCTGCTGCTCATGCTGTCGCTGCAGCGTTCGTACAATACCCCGTATTTGTGGCCGTTTATCCCGTTCAATAAGAGCGCGATGGCGAATATTTTGGTAAGACCACCGTTTCTGTCCATGAAAACGCGCTTAAGTCTGACGAGGCCGAAGGACAGAACCCGGCAGCCGCAGCGCTAACCGGACTGAACGCAGCCGCAAGCACCGTTTCTACCCTTCGTGCCCCTTCGAAGCCCGCTTCGGAGGGGTGTTTTGCATATTGTGTTTTGTCGCTTGTCTGTGGTACTTTAAAAGTAATGTCTTTTCATGGGGAGAAGGAGTCGAACAAGATGTATCTACACGGCACCAGCAAGATTAACGACAGGGGACATCTGGAAATCGGCGGCTGCGACACAGTCGATTTAGCCGAGCGCTACGGAACACCGCTGTATGTTATGGACGAACAATTGATCCGCCAGCGCTGCCGCGAATTTGTGCAAGCTTTTCGCGCTACGGGCCTCCGGTTTCAGGTAGCATATGCCAGCAAAGCGTTCTGCGTTATGGCTATGTGCCGTATTGTGGAGGAAGAAGGAATGTCGCTGGACGTCGTATCGGACGGCGAATTGCATACCGCACTGGAAGCCGGATTTCCGGCCGAGCGAATTCATTTCCACGGCAATAACAAAACGCCTCAGGAGCTTGAGATGGCGGTTAACGCGAAGATCGGCTGCTTCGTCGTCGATAACTTCGTCGAGTTGCACATGCTGAATGCCATTGCGGGAGAGAAAAGGCAAAAAGTCAATGTTCTGCTGCGCATCACCCCTGGGGTGGATGCTCACACGCATGAATATATATCGACAGGTCAGACCGATTCGAAGTTCGGCTTCGATCTGGCCAACGGCGCGGCCGAGCAGGCGGTCAAGGAAGCGTCGGAGCTGCCGAATATCGAGCTGCTCGGCGTTCATTCGCACATCGGCTCGCAAATTTTCGAGGTCGGCGGCTTCCGGCTTGCGGTCGATAAAGTAGCCGATTTCGCAGTCCATATTCGGGAACAGCTAGGTCTGACGTTCCCGGTCATCAATCTGGGCGGGGGCTTCGGCATCCGTTATGTCGATGGCGATTCGCCGCTGCCTGTCGCTGAGTACGTGAATTCGATCGCCGAAGCGATCCAGACGAAATTCGGCCAAAACGGCTATCCGCTGCCCGAGATCTGGACCGAGCCGGGCCGCAGTATCGTCGGAGACGCAGGGACGACGCTGTACACGATCGGCACGTACAAGGATATTCCCGGCGTGCGCAAATACGTAGCCGTCGACGGCGGGATGACGGACAATCCGCGTCCGGCGCTGTACGAAGCGCAATACGAGGCCATGCTCGCGAACCGGGCGAGCGAAGCGAACGAAGAGGTCGTATCCATCGCGGGCAAGTGCTGCGAGAGCGGCGATATGCTCATTTGGGACGTAAGCCTGCCGCAGGCGCGTACGGGCGATCTGCTCGCCGTAGCCTGCACCGGTGCGTACAATTACGCGATGTCGAGCAACTACAACCGGATTCGCCGGCCGGCCGTCGTTTTCGTGAAGGACGGCGAGGCCGATATCGTGGTCAAGCGCGAGTCGTTCGAGCATTTGCTCGGCAACGACGTCGTTCCCGAACGGATGCGGCAAGTGACGGCCAAAACGTTATAAATAAGCGAGAGAGAACGTCCGGTCCCTGGGGCCGGCGTTTTTTGTCGGTTGGAAGGTCGAAGGCGGATACTGATTTGTGCGGAACCGCTTTTCATAGTAAAATAGGAAGGGTTGTCCGGGGCATCGCGAAAGGATGCGTCCGGCAGAACAAGCAATTAAAGGAGTGTACGTCCTATGGCAAAACAGGCGATTATTAAAATGACTGACGGCAACGAAATCGTGCTCGATTTGTTCGAGAAAGACGCGCCGAATACGGTAGCGAACTTCGAAAAGCTTGCGAACGAAGGCTTCTACAACGGAGTCGTGTTTCACCGTGTTATTCCGGGCTTCGTAGCGCAAGGCGGCTGCCCGCACGGCACTGGCACTGGCGGTCCGGGCTATACGATCAACTGCGAGATCAACCCGAACAAGCATGAACGCGGAACGCTTGCCATGGCGCATGCCGGCCGCAACACCGGCGGCAGCCAATTCTACATCTGCTACAACCCGCAGCCTCACTTGGACGGTCAGCACACTGTGTTCGGGAAAGTCGTCAAAGGCATGGAGCATGTCGATGCTTTCAAAGGCCGTGACAAAATGGAATCCGTGCAAATCGTGGAAGTTTAATCGGTTTCTTGTCTTGACGCGAGAAAACGCCGAAGCCCTGTTAAGCAAAGGGATTCGGCGTTTTTTAATTAGTGATGTCTTTTTTTCTTAATGATGATCACTTTCTTAACGTTAATTTTCTTTTTAACGTTGATTTTCTTTTTGACGTTGATTGTTTTTTTCTTGACGTTAGTTACATTTGACTTGACGACACCTACGTCCGAAGCGTTGATGGCGAAGGCGTTGCCGCCTTGGCCTGTTCTTGCTTTGGCCGATTGCCAGACGTCGACTTTAATGTGTTTGTCTTTTTTCTTGTCATGGTTCCGGTCTTTTTTGAACGACATCGAAATCACCTCCTTTCCCGGGAGATAGGGAAAGGCTAGTCTTTTTGCCCTATTGGTTTCTTGAATATTTTCACGTTTACCGCATTGCTGGCCAGCGCATTACCATTGTCTACGGTTGAGATTGCCTTTTGGAAAATTTTAATGATGACGAACTGATTTTTGCCTACCTTATGCTTGAACGTCTTTACAACCGTCCGGTTCATCGTTCTTCCTCCCTCGTGTCTGGTTTCCGTATCACTTTATGTCGGAAGTTACCCGCTAATCCCGGCGAATGGTATGATGCGAGCGAAAACGGGCATTCGACCCCGAAAAAAGCAAAAAGACCCCGCTTGCAATTTTTACTTCGCGATGGTACTATTGCAATCAATGCTAGGTATGTTTTTCTGGTAGACCATAAGTTCATACAGCTTACCTTCGGGGCAGGGTGCAATTCCCTACCGGCGGTGATGTTTTGGCTGGTTTGTTTTGTAGGCCAAACTCAGTCCGTGACCCGTGCAGCCAATTCTGGTTGCCGGTGGACTCGGTGCAATTCCGAGACCGACAGTATAGTCTGGATGGGAGAAGGGAAAGCGGAATCGGCGATAGACTGTCTTCGTGCGTATGTGCGTTATTTCACATACTCAAAATGCCGCAGGTGTGTCTATTCGAGCATGTCTTCTTGCCGTGTGTCTTCGGACATAGAAGCAAGGTTTATTTAGGCATGCATCGACGAGGCGTCAGTGACATGCACGGCATGGCATTGCGATCTTTTGCTGCAAGCGATTCCGCCTGCGTTTGTTTACCTGAACGCAACGCTTCTCGCAGCCCCTTTTTGCTAAGCAAAAAGAGGGCTTTTTCGCATTTTCCGGAAGGAATCAGGAGAAGGAGGCTGCGTCAATTGACCGTGAGGTTGCTGAACGACGAGTATTACATGAATCTGGCTTTGCAGCTGGCCGCTTCGGCGGCCGGACAGACGGGCATTAATCCGGTCGTCGGCTGCGTCATCGTCAAGGAAGGACGCATTGTCGGCATGGGCGCCCACCTGAAGCGGGGCGAAGCGCATGCCGAAGTTCACGCGCTGAACATGGCAGGAAGCGAAGCTGCGGGCGCCACCGCCTACGTGACGCTGGAGCCCTGCAGCCACTTCGGCAAGACGCCGCCGTGCAGCGACCGGCTGATTCGGGAAGGCGTCAAGCGGGTCGTCGTTGCGGCGACCGACCCGAATCCGCTTGTGGCGGGCAGCGGGATCGCTCGGCTCCGGGCGAGCGGCATCGAGGTGACGGAAGGGGTACTGGAGCGGGAGGCGAACGCTTTGAACGAAGCGTTCAATACGTTCATCGTCACCCGGCGGCCGTTCGTCACCGTCAAATCGGCCAGCACGCTGGATGGCAAAATCGCCGCCAGAACGGGCGACAGCAAGTGGATTACCGGCGAGGCCTCCCGCGCCTACGTCCATACGCTGCGCCATCGCCATCAGGCGATAATGGTCGGCATCGGCACCGTGCTGGCCGATGACCCGTCCCTGACGACCCGGCTGCCTGTGCCGGGTCTGCACCCCATCCGCGTCGTCGTCGACTCGACGCTGCGGCTGCCGCACGAGGCGAAGCTCGTGCGGGACGGGGCTGCGCCAACGGTCGTGCTCACGACCGAACAGGCGCCGGCGGCGCGCCGCCGCGAGCTCGAAGCGCGCGGCGTAGAGATCGTGGACAGCGGGCCGGGCCCCGCTGTCGATTTGGACGCCGCCATGGTGCGGCTCGGCGAGCGCGAGATCGGCTCGCTGCTCGTGGAAGGCGGCGGCAAGCTGAGCGGCGCGCTGCTGGAGCGCAGGCTCGCCAACAAGCTCGTGCTCTTCCTCGCGCCGAAGATCATCGGCGGAGGCGCGCTGGCGCCGGCGAACTTCGACTTTGCCGGCTTCGGACAAATGCGCGAGGCGATTCGGCTGGAGCGCATGCAGGTCGAGACGTTCGGCGACGACTTGTGCCTGATCGGGTACCCGCAGTATGCGAAGCCGAGCGAATAGACAAGCTGTTCTGAGAAGACGGACCGCGAGAAGAAGGAGGGATATTCCGTGTTCACTGGAATTATCGAAGAAATCGGCACGCTGCGCCGCATAGCCAAGCAAGGTCAGGCGATGGTGCTGACGATCGGGGCGAAGCGGATCCTGGACGATGTCAAGCTTGGCGACAGCATTGCCGTGAACGGCGTCTGCTTGACCGTCATCGCTTACGACGAAGCGTCTTTCACCGTCGATGTCATGCCGGAGACATTCCGGCGGACGAACTTGTCCCGGCTGTCGAGCGCGTCTCCGGTCAATCTGGAACGGGCGATGAGTGCAGGCGGCCGGTTCGGCGGTCACATCGTGCAGGGACACGTCGATTCGACAGGCATCATCCGGGGACGGACACCGGAAGAAAATGCCGTCGTCTTCCGCGTAGAGCCGCACGACCCGGGTATCTTAAAATATATCATTCCGCACGGCTCGATCACGATCGACGGGATCAGCCTGACGGTCGTCGAGCTGGGAGAAACCTCGTTTACCGTATCGATCATCCCGCATACGCTCGCGGAAACGGTACTGCAGCGTAAGAAGCAAGGGGATGAAGTCAATCTCGAAGCCGATGTTCTCGGCAAATACATCGAGCGGCTGCTGACCTTCCGAACGGGAGAAGGGGCGGCTGCAACCAAAGGGACAACCCCCGGCGGTCTGAGCTCAGCGTTTTTAACGGAGCATGGGTTCCTGTAATCCGGTTCCGGACCGACATAGACATAAGGAGGAGAGAGGAATGGACGAACCGATCCGGTTTCATCCGATCGAAGAAGCGATATACGATCTGATGCTGGGCAAAGTCATTATTGTCGTGGACGACGAAGACCGCGAGAACGAAGGTGACTTCATCGCTCTGGCGGAGAAAGCGACGCCGGAGGTCATCAACTTCATGATCAAGGAAGGACGCGGCCTCGTCTGCGCTCCGATTACCGAAGAGCGGGCCCAGGAGCTGGACTTGCCGCAGATGGTATCGCGCAACACGGATTACCACGGCACGGCCTTCACGGTTTCGATCGATCACGTCGAAACGTCGACCGGCATTTCCGCATCGGAACGTTCCCGGACCGTGCAGGCGCTGATCGATTCGCAGACGAAGCCGCAGAGCTTCCGTCGTCCGGGACATATTTTTCCGCTCACGGCCAAGAAAGGCGGCGTTCTGCGCCGCGCCGGACATACGGAAGCGGCGGTCGATCTGGCGCGCCTGTGCGGCGCTTACCCCGCTGCCGTCATCTGCGAAGTAATCAAGGAAGACGGCGAAATGGCCCGCGTCCCGGACCTGATGGAGATCAGCCGCAAGCATGATCTGAAGATCATTACGATCCAGGACCTGATCCGCTACCGCAATCAGAAGGAGAAGCTGGTGCAGCGCGAGGTCGAGGTGCGGATGCCGACGGACTTTGGCGTTTTTACCGCGATCGCCTACTCGAACGACGTTGACCGCAAAGAGCATGTGGCGCTGGTCAAGGGCAAAATCGACAGCGACCGTCCGACGCTCGTGCGCGTCCATTCCGAATGCTTGACCGGCGACGTTTTTCACTCTCACCGCTGCGATTGCGGACCTCAGCTCGCGGCGGCGCTGAAGCAGATCGAAGAGGCGGGCTCCGGCGTGCTGCTGTACATGCGGCAGGAAGGACGCGGCATCGGCTTGATCAACAAGCTGAAGGCGTACAAGCTGCAGGAGCAGGGGCTCGATACCGTCGATGCGAACCTGAAGCTGGGCTTCGCGCCCGACCTGCGGGATTATGGAATCGGCGCGCAAATCTTGAAGGATCTCGGCATCGGACGCATCCGGCTCATGACCAACAACCCGCGCAAAATTCGCGGTCTGGAAGGCTACGGGCTTGAGGTGGTCGAGCGCGTGCCGCTGCAGATGGAAGAAAACGAGGATAATACGAACTACCTGCATACGAAGCAGGCAAAGCTGGGACATTTGCTTGATTTTACCATTTAAAAAAATATTTCATCAAATGAAGGGAAGTTGAAGGGACATGGCGAAAGTATACGAAGGACATCTGGTCTCGCAAGGGTTAAAATACGGGATCGTGGTCGGACGGTTCAACGAATTTATTACGAACAAGCTGCTGGGCGGCGCGCTGGATGCGCTGAAACGGCACGGCGTACAGGAAGACGAAGTCGAGATTGCCTGGGTTCCGGGCGCTTTCGAAATTCCGTTGATCGCCCAGAAAATGGCCGAGAGCGGCAAGTATGACGCCGTCATCACGCTGGGTGCGGTCATTCGCGGCTCCACTCCGCATTTCGATTACGTTTGCAATGAAACGGCCAAAGGCGTGGCTGCCATTTCGCTCAAAACCGGCATTCCCGTTATTTTCGGCGTGCTAACGACCGACTCGATCGAGCAGGCGGTGGAGCGCGCGGGGACCAAGGCCGGGAACAAAGGCTGGGAAGCGGCTGCGAGCGCCATCGAGATGGCCAATTTGACGAAACAGCTGACAACCTGACGAAAGCTGCATGAGGATTAAGGGGGAACGAGAGGAAAGTGAAAGTCACAGTAAAGCTGGAAACCTTTGAAGGCCCCCTTGATTTGCTGCTGCACTTGATCGATAAAGCGGAAGTCGATATTTACGACATTCCGATCAAAGAAATTACGGATCAATACATGGAATACCTGGACGCCATGCAGGAACTGGAGCTCGAAGTGACGAGCGAGTTCCTCGTCATGGCCGCGACGCTGCTTTCCATTAAGAGCAAGATGCTTCTGCCGAAGCCGCCCATCGTGGATCTGGAATTCGACGACTACATGATGGACGAGGAGTACGACCCCCGCGCCGAGCTCGTAGCGAAGCTGATCGAATACCGCAAGTATAAGGCGATTGCGGATCATTTGCGGGATAAAGAGATGGAGCGCAGCCTCATTTATACGAGAGAGCCCGAAGACTTGACCCCGTATGTGCCTGCGGTGCAGGAAAACCCGGTCAAAGGTCTGCATGTGGCCGATCTCGTTAACGCGTTTCGCAAGGCGATGCGGCGGATGCAGAGCCGTCAGGCGATTGCCAAAATCCGCAAGGACGAAATCTCGGTGAAGGATCGCATGTACGAGGTGGTCGATACGCTCCAGAAGTGCGGGGGCAAAGTCATGTTTTCGAAGCTGGTGAACGACGACGCGACGAAAGACGCGATTGTCGTTACATTTTTGGCGCTGCTGGAGCTGATGAAAGTCAAGAGGATCGTCTGCTTCCAGCATAAGCTTTTTGACGATATTGTGATTCAGGCAAGAGAGGAAGGAACGGCGGATGGATTTTGGGCAGATGAAATCAGTTATTGAAGGCTTGTTGTTTGTGGCGGGAGACGAGGGATTGGACGCCAAACAGCTGGCCGATGTGCTGGAGTTCAGCGCCGAGTTCGTGACCGACCTTGTGCTGGATCTGCAGGAGGACATGAAGCGTCAGGGCCGCGGGATTCAAATTGTCGAGCTGGCGGGTACTTATCAGCTTACGACCGTGCCGGAGCACGCGCCGTATCTTGAGCGGCTGGCCTACTCTCCTTCGCGGACGTCGCTTTCTCAAGCGGCGCTGGAGACGCTCGCGATCGTAGCATACAAGCAGCCGATCACGCGGGTGGAGATTGAAGAGATTCGCGGGGTGAAATCGGATCGCGCACTGCAAACGCTGGTGGCCAAAGATCTGATTCAAGAGGTAGACCGCGCGGATGCGCCGGGAAGGCCGATTCTGTACGGGACGACCAAATCGTTTCTCGATTATTTTGCGCTCAGTACGATTGAGGATCTTCCGGAGACGTCGATGTTCGAAAATGACGATAATTTGGAAGAAGAGACAAGGCTGCTTTTCGAGAAGCTGGACGGCAAACAAATCACGTTCGAGGACGTAGCGGAACCGGGCGGCATGTAACGTACGCATGTTTTTCCAATGCTGGGCTATACTAACTCCTGAGGAAAAGAAGCAGAAGGCTTCCGGCTCAGGAGTTTTTGTGCTGCCCGCAATCGTCGGGGCCGAAGAGGAGGAGCATCGCATGGTATGGGCTTGGATCGCCGGAGCGGTCGCGGTCTTGATTTTTGCTGTAGCGCAAAGCAAGATCAAAATTTGCCTGTCTTTCGTACATATGGAACAAAATGACGAAATTCGAATCGATGTCCGCTCCTTATTCGGACTTATCCGCTATAGGTACATCGTGCCGCTGCTCCGCTTTCAGGGATGGCTGGAAGGGTTGGAACTGAAATCGGAGAAGACGAATCCGAACAAAGATCATTTCCGGGGCGAGCCTAAACGTAAAATCGACTTCGATAAAATTAAAGAGGCAATCGACAGCTTTCGTATATTGCTTCACAACTGTTTTAAGTTTAACCAATGGTTCCGCCGGCTGCTCAGCCGGTTTCATTGTACCGAGCTGAACTGGAAAACATCGGCCGGCATCGGGGACGCGGCAGGGACGGCCGTTGTCGTAGGCACCTTATGGGGGCTGAAAACGTCGCTTCTGGGATATATTTTCCGGACGGTTCGGCTTGAGGCGAAGCCGGAGCTTCAAGTCATGCCGGTGTTCAATCAGAACGTGTTTATTACCGAAGGCATATGCCGCCTGCACATCCGCTTGTGGCATGTTATCGTGGCGGGACTCCAACTGCTCTTCCGGATTTTAAAAGTAAAAGGCGGACTGCGCGCCTGGAAAAAAGTGCTGCTGCGCACCTGACGAGGCTGTCGTGATCTGCATTGCGGAGAAGCGGCGGCTTTTCGGTATTTACGGACCGCCTCCCGCATACCGTTTTCGGCTTTGGGTAATGCTAAAAAAGCAATCGAAAGTTGTAGCGTTCAAGCCTTTTCGAAAAGGAGGATCTTCATTCATGTCTGAGCATCCGATTCAAGGACTCATGAAAACGGCCATGGAAAACATCAAAGAAATGGTCGACGTTAATACGATTGTGGGCGATCCGGTCGAAACCCCGGATGGCAGCGTCATTATGCCGATCAGCAAAGTAGGCTTCGGGTTTGCGGCCGGTGGCAGCGAGTTTGTAACCGACGAATCCTCATCCGCCGGCATCAGCCGCAACGATGCGCATAACGCCAATGTGGCTTTGCCGTTCGGCGGCGGCAGCGGCGGCGGGGTATCCATCACGCCAATCGCATTTCTGGTCGTAGGCAAGCTTGGCGTCAAGGTCGTACCGCTTGATAACCAGACCCACCTGCTGGAGCGCTTGATCGACTCGGCGCCGAATGTCGTCGATCGCATTCAAACGATGATCAAGAACGGGACAAAATCCGGTTCGGGTGCAATGACGGAAGGAACCGGCGGCGCTACTACCGTCACGAACAACATCGAAAATCAGAACTTTATTGTCTGATTTGTCGGTGTTTGGAAAGAGTTGTTTGCCTTTCCAGCAACATTCCCTTTTCACCCGACCCTTTTTTGGTCATAATAAAACCTGTAGACAAAGACATAATTGATATGAAAAAGGTTAGATCGTATCATTCGGCGAGCTGCTCTTAGGAGCAGCTTTACATATTTTTGCTGTTTTTTGATTAATTAACATGACACATATTGCTCTTTCCCAAAGGTTGGACTATAGTTAATTTTGTAACCGTAGGACTGAAGACATGGGAAAGAGGTATACGTTCATGCGGCTGTTGCCCACCAGATCGTGCGAACCGGGTATGCGCCTCGGGAAGTGCATTTATAACGAAGAAGGCGTCATTCTTTTAAACGAAGGAGTGGAATTGACGGGAGGATTACTCGGGCGTTTGGAGAGGCTCGGCATCGATTTTTTATATATTGCCGACAAGGCGACGGAGGACCTTAAGATTGAGGAACCGCTTGCAGATGAAACGAGAATCAGAGCGCTAACCGAAATCCGCACTCATTTCCGCAGCTTCATGGAAAACGAAAGCCGGTCCAAATTTTCTAAAAACCACGTGCTCGGACGTTCGTTCGGAAATGTCATGAAGATGATCATCGACGACTTGAACGAAAAGCAAGGCACCGCGATCATGCTGCTGAATATGAACGTTCTGAACAATTATTTGTATCAGCACTCGTTGAATGTTTGTATTTATTCAACCATGCTCGGCATGATAAGTGGCTACAACAGAGATGAGCTGATGGCGCTCGGACTGGGCGCGCTGCTGCATGACATCGGCAAGACCAAGATCAATCTGGATATCATTAAGAAACCCGGACCGCTCACGGCGGAGGAATTCGAAGAGGTGAAGAAGCATACGGAGATCGGCTTCCGCTTGCTGAAGGACGAGCCGAATATGCCCCTGCTTTCCGCCCACTGCGCCTTTCAGCATCACGAACGGGAAAATGGCAGCGGATATCCGAGAGGGATCACGGGAAAAGACATTCACGAATACGCCAAATGGATCGCCGTCGCCGACAGCTACGACGCGATGACGACGCACCGGCCGCACCGGCTCGCGATGCTTCCGCATCAGGCGATGGAAGTGTTGTTTGCGGGCGTCGGAACGCTGTACGATCAGCGTAAAGTAGCGTTGTTCCGGGATAACGTAGCCATCTATCCGCTCGGCTTGACCGTCACGCTAAGCACAGGAGAGCAGGGGGTTGTTGTCAGTATTAACCCGGCGGTGCCGCAGCGTCCCGTCGTCCGGGTGCTGATCGACGGCTATGGCCAAGTGCTGGGACAGCCTTACGAAATCGATTTGGCCGAGAAGCTGACGGTGTTTATTCACCATGCGGACAATATAACTCAAGCCCGCCAAGCTTGAAAGGGGGACGCTCCGGCATGTGCGGACGCTATACCGTTACCGTAAGTTTCGAAGAGCTGGTGCTGCATTTTATGCTGGACCGTCGTCCCGCGCCATTTCAGCCGCGCTATAATGCGGCGCCGGGCCAATGGATTCCCGCGATTATCGGGGGTGCAGACGGCGGTGCGAACCGGCTTGGCGAGCTTCGCTGGGGTCTGGTTCCCTCCTGGGCGCAGGATGACAAATCCGGCGCGCGCATGATGAACGCGCGGGCCGAAACCGCCGCCGAGAAGCCCGCCTTCCGCAGTCTGCTGAAACGAAAGCGCTGCCTCATTCCGGCCGACGGCTTTTACGAATGGAAGCGGACCGGTTCGCAGAAGCAGCCGGTCCGCTTCGTGCTGGCGGACGGAGGGTTGTTCGGTATGGCGGCATTGTATGACACTTGGCTGGCGGAGGACGGAACGAAGCTGCACACTTGCACGATCCTTACGACAGCCGCGAACGAATTGGTGGCCGAGGTTCACGAGCGGATGCCCGTCATTTTGCCGCGGGAGCATGAAAGCTTGTGGCTGAACCGGAACGTGCAGGACGAAAAGGAGCTGCTTCCCGTTTTGCAGCCGTATTCCGCCGAGCGGATGAAGTATTACGAGGTCGATCCGAAGGTCGGCCGTGTTTCATACAATGAGCCCGATTGCATAGAGCCTTTAGCCTTGTAGTCTGTAGGGGGGGATTCCCGCAGGCGCAAGGCTTTTTTAGTTGACATCTTTTCCCATACGCTTCCGGATTGCCGCTTGTCATGGGCCGTTCATAACCTGGAGTGACAAGCATATACATGTACAAAGACATGGAGTTGTCCGACCGATGGCAGTCGGCTTTCCTGTAGGATGGCGCGTGGGAGGATAAAGATGAGAAAAGGATGTCTGCTTTTGCTCGCTTTGCTGCTGGCTTATATGGGCGCGCTTCCGCCTGCGGGGGTTAGCGCCGCTCCGGGCGTATCGACCGGTGCGCAGGCGGAAGCGCGCCC
>NZ_JTHN01000019.1 GCF_001399685.1 Paenibacillus sp. A3 | reverse complement strand
CCACTCCGTCGTATGCAGAGAATTTTATACGCGAAGCGGGTTTCTCAACAAGCTCAGCGTCCAGCACATCGCCGGACGCTTTTTTGCCGTTTACCCTCAGGAAGAAGCTGTGCCCGTTGTGCGGGCCGCAAGACGGCCGCCGATGGCGATTCCGCCCAGGTACAAGACGGCGCTTATGCCGAACAGCAGCGGAATGCTTTCTCCGATAAAAAGGAGCGATCCGAGCATCGGGCCCGCCGCCATGCCCAGATAGCGGACAAAATTGTAGACGCCGACGGCGGTGGCGCGGTCATCCGGGAATAGTTCCGTAAGGAGCGTGGCCGGCATCGACATGGTAAGTCCCATCGTCAGGCCGAATAAGCAGAACACGGCAGCCAGCACAGGCAGCGACAGTCCGGCGGTGAAAGCGAACACCAGCACCGTTGCGGCGTTGACAGCGCAAGCCCATAAATAGCCGCTCTCCCCGGGGAACCGGCTTTGGACCCATCCCCCAGCCTTGACGCCAATCATGGAGCAAAGCGCCATAAGCAGCATCAACGTTCCCGTCTGCGCCGGCTCGTAGCCGTAACGGTGATGGGCTATGATCGGAATATAAACAAGAAAGACGAAGTAGACCAAGAACTGTACGAACCCGACGGTCAGCAGGGCAGCCGCCCGGGGATGACGGGCAAGGCGGACAAACGAGCTCCAATCGATGCGCTTGCGCACGGTCGCTGTTGCCGGCCGGGTTTCGGGGAGCAGGAAAGCGTTGGCCGCAAGCAGGATCAGCGATACGGCGCCCAGCAGCAAAAACGCGCTTCCGTAGCCGTAGCGGCCGCCGATCAGTCCTCCCACCCACGGGCCGACAGCCGGAGACAGTCCGAGCATCAACTGGTAAGTCGCCATCCCTTGGGCCCGCTCCTTTCCTTCGAACACATCGCCAATTATTGCCGCCGCAACAACCGGAACGGCCGCCGCACCGATCCCCTGAAGCAGACGGAAGGCGAGCAGCGCATCAACCGAGCCGGCGTAGGCGCAGCCGAGCGAAGCCAGCGTGTAGACGGCGACGGCCGGGAGCAGGACGATTTTGCGGCCCTTCCGGTCCGACAGCGGACCGAAGACAAGCTGCATGACCGCGAGCGCCACGGTAAATACGGTGACCGTCAAGTTGACCATCGCTTGGGTCGTGTGCAGCTTTTCCTGGACCTCCACCAGCAGCGGGGAGTACAAGTTTTGCGCCAAAGACGCGACAAAGGCGCTGAAGCCGATCAAATACAAGATTAATCGGGATTTCATAAGATCACTCCTTTTCATATTTGACTGACTATCAGTCAAATATGTCCATTACGCATTATAGTTTATTGACCGATCGTCAGTCAATAAGTAAAATGAAATTATAGAGATTACCCTAAAACGAGAAGCGTGCATTTCCCTCAATTAAGTAAAGGAGTGCGACTTATGGCCAGAATAACGAAGGACCCTGAAGTGCGCAGGAATGAACTGTTGGACGCGGCCGTGCAATTGTTCGGCGATAAGGGCGTCGAGCGGACGTCCGTCAGCGACATCGTCAAGAAGGTGGGGGTCGCTCAAGGGACGTTTTATTACTATTTCAAAACGAAGGACGACGTCATCTTCGCCCTGGTCGAACGTTCGCTGTCAGAGCAAATGGAATATGTGAATTCGGTTGCGGGGCAGCCCGGGGTGGCCGCGGACCGGAAGCTGGTGGCGGCGCTGCTCGAACGGCCGGCCGTCTTGCCGAATTACCGGGATTTTTTGCAGGTGCTGCACCATGAAAACAACGCCATGATCCATCAACGGTTCGTTTCCCGGAAAATTTCCGAGATGGTGCCGCCGATTGCGCATATCCTTGAGCAGGGCGTAGAGGAAGGCTTGTTTCATGTCGAGCATCCGGCGGAAACGGCCGAATTTATGCTGACGGCCATTTTGTTCATGTTCGATCCGGGCTTCTTTGATCGGACCGAGGAGGAGATCCGCGTGAAGGCCGACGCGATCGTCGGCATCATGGGGAAGCTGCTCGGTGCGGAGCTCCCGGCTCCGGATCAGGCAAGAAGCATGTTTGCATTTATTTAGGCGCGCGGATTGTTCGTTGACGGCTTGATTTCCCTGCGACTACAATAGGGATTGAACGTTGCCTTGGACGTATGCGGAGCCGCAAAGCTTTGATCCGAAGGGCTGCAAAAACGCCGGTAACGTGTACCGATCGGAATTTGATAAAATGGACGGAGGATGGACATGAATAGATTAGATGCCGTCGCTATCGGCGAGCTGCTGATCGATTTTACGCCCGCGGGGGTGTCCGAACAGGGGCTGCCGCAGTACGAGCAAAACCCCGGCGGCGCGCCGGCCAATGTGATGGCGGGGCTGACCAAGCTGGGCAAAAGGACGGCATTTATCGGCAAAGTCGGCGAGGATGCGTTCGGCCGTTTTTTGACGGGGGAGCTGGAGAAGCACGGGGTGGATACGGGTGGCATGGTATTTACCGGCGAAGCCGGTACGACGCTGGCTTTTGTCAGCCTTGATGCCAGCGGAGACCGTTCTTTCAGCTTTTACCGCAATCCTGGGGCGGACATGCTGCTGCAGGAGTCGGAGATCGACTGGAAGCGGATCGGGGAAGCCGCCTTGTTTCATTTCGGCTCCGTCTCGATGACCCACGAACCCTCGGCTACGGCGACGCTGCGCGCGGCTGCCTATGCCCGTCAGGAAGGCAAGCTCGTCTCCTTCGATCCGAATCTGCGTCCGCTGCTGTGGCCGGATTTGGAACGTGCAAAGTCGCTCATTCTGGAAGGCATGACTTACAGCGATGTATTGAAGCTTTCCGAGGAGGAGCTGCATTTTCTGACCGGCGAACGGGACTTGGAGGCAGGTACCCGACAGCTGCAGGAGCAGTACGGCACTCCGCTGATGTTCGTGACGCTGGGGCCGGACGGCAGCTTTTACCGCCAGGGCGAGCGGACGGGTCGGGTGCCGGGCTTCGCAGTGAAAGCCGTCGATACGACCGGCGCGGGCGACGCGTTTTTCTCCGGCGCGCTGTTCCGCTTGATGGAATACGGCAAGCGCCCCGACGAGCTGACTGAAGAGGAGCTTGGCGAGGTTTGCCGCTCGGGCAATGCGGCCGGCGCGCTTACGACGACCCGCAAGGGAGCGATTCCCGCTCTGCCATCCCGGGAGGAGTTGGACCAACTGATTCGCGGAAGTTGACGGGACAAGCATGGAAACGTTTTATTTTCCGATGTCAAGCCCTTTTAACCGATGGTAAATTGAGATACAATAACGTATGGAGATGACATTGCTTGTAAGATCATCCCGTTAATAAGTTATCGCAGCCATAGAGGGGAGACAGGTCATGACCAGCGCGCAATATCGGGTGGAAAAAGACTTTTTGGGCACAAAGGAAGTACCGGTCCATGCTTATTATGGAGTTCAAACGATGCGGGCCGTAGAAAACTTTCCGATTACCGGATACCGGATTCATAAAGAGCTGATTGTCGCCATGGCGACCGTCAAAAAAGCGGCGGCTATCGCCAATATGGAGATCGGACAGCTGAATCCGAACCTTGGGAAGGTCATCGTTCAGGCGGCCGAGGAAATCATCGCTGGACAATGGCACGATCAATTTATTGTAGACCCGATTCAAGGCGGGGCAGGCACGTCGATCAACATGAACACGAACGAAGTTATTGCCAACCGGGGCATCGAGCTGCTCGGGGGCGAGAAGGGCAATTACTTTACGCTTAGTCCCAATACGCATGTGAACATGGCGCAGTCCACGAACGATGCCTTCCCGACGGCGATTCATATTTCCGTCCTGACGCTGCTCGATCAGCTGCTTGAGGTGATGAACGAGCTGCACGAAGGCTTCGAGGCCAAAGCAAAGGAATTCGATAGCGTTATCAAAATGGGGCGGACGCACCTGCAGGACGGCGTACCGATCCGCCTCGGCCAGGAGTTTGAAGCTTACCGCCGGGTGCTAGCGAGAGATATCAAGCGGATTACCCAGACGCGGCAGCATTTGTACGAGATCAATATGGGCGCGACGGCTGTCGGCACCGGCTTGAACGCCGATCCGCGCTACATTAAGCGCGTGGCGGAGCTGCTGGCCGAATTGACCGGCTTCCCGCTGGTCAGCGCGGAGCATCTCGTCGATGCGACGCAGAACACCGACGCCTATACGGAAGTGTCTGCCGCATTGAAGGTGTGCATGATCAACATGTCGAAGGTGGCGAACGACCTGCGGCTGATGGCTTCGGGGCCGCGTACCGGCTTGTCCGAGATCAACCTGCCGGCGCGTCAGCCGGGCTCTTCGATCATGCCGGGCAAAGTAAACCCGGTCATGTGCGAAGTTGTCAATCAGGTAGCGTTCCAGGTAATCGGCAACGACCATACCATTTGCTTGGCTTCCGAAGCGGGACAGCTTGAGCTGAACGTCATGGAGCCGGTGCTGGTGTTCAACCTGCTGCAATCGCTCAGCATGATGAGCCAGGTGTTCAAGGTGTTCAAAAAATACTGCCTCGACGGCATCCAAGCGAACATCGACCGCTGCAAAGAGTATGTGGAGCGGAGCGTTGGCGTCATTACCGCGCTGAACCCGCATCTGGGCTACGAGCCGGTGGCGAGAATCGCGCGCGAGGCGATTGAAACCGGCCGCTCGGTCCGCGAGCTCTGCCTGTTGTACGATGTGCTGCGCGAAGACGAGCTGAACTTGATTTTGGATCCGTACGAAATGACGAATCCGGGCATCGCGGGCGCATCGCTGCTCGAAACGCATCGCGACGAAGAAAAAAAATAACGGCCGGACGCTTCCGTCAGGCCGGTTAGGCGACAAGCGCCGCTGTCTCAACTAGACGGCGGCGCTTGTTTTTTGTTTCGAAGGAGCTTTTTTCAAAGCCACCAATAAAATCATCCCGATGATGCAGGACGTGCCGATCCACTGAAAATACCCAAACGGCTCTTTCAGCCAAAGAACCGTAGTTAACACAGCAGCCAGCGGCTCCAGACTGCCGACGAGGCTCGATTCTTTGGGGGAGAGAGTTTGCAAGCTTTCGATATAAAACCAAAAGGCGAGCATGGTACCGAATACGATCACGAAGACCAGGTATAAATAAGCTTCCAACGGCATGCCGGCATAATCCGCCTGCCAAGGCGGGTGGATAAAGCTTAAGGCGGCGCCCCCGATGATCATCGCCCAGCCGACAATGACAAGCGAATCGTATTGCTTCAACAGAGGAACCGCATATACCGTATAAAACGCTAACGTTACCCCCGACAACACTCCCCATACGATGGCAGGCATCGGCACCGATAATTGAGAGACAGAGCCGTTGGTTAATAATAAAAAGCAGCCGACTAAAGCGAGAGAAACAGTTGCCAGATCTTGTCGGGTGAAAACCGTCTGTTTTCGCAGGATGAGAAAAATAATAATCATGACCGGCGCCAAATATTGCAGCAGCGTGGCGACGGCGGCATTGCCGTGCTGGATCGAAGCCATATACGTATATTGAACCGCAAGCGTGCCGAACAGCGCGAAAATAACCAGTTTAACGGCGACCCTTCGGTTTTTCCAGACACCGAATATTTGGGAACGGTCTTTTGTGAAAAATTGCACGGCTAATAGTAAAATACCGGCTACGAGCAATCGTGTCGTCACCAGCCAATCGACCTCAATGGCGTAGTGTTGAAACAGCTTTTTGGCGACGGTGCCGCTGATTCCCCATAATATCGCTCCGGTGATCACGAGAAACAATCCTCTTCTTCTAGCAGGTCTGTCCATGAACGAGTCTCCACCTTAAAATATAATAATAGTGTTATAATAGAGGAAGGCAGGCTTTAAAGATATTAGAATTGGATAAATAAATATAAGTATTTTGAGGTCGGATGATTATGCAAATCAAAAATTTCAAAATTGACCAAAGCTTAAAGGAGCTGACCGAGCACCGGACGGTCGTGCTGCCGATGGCTTGCTACGAAACGACGATTCATCAAAATATACACGGCTATATCCCCCTTCATTGGCATGAGGAAATTCAGCTTGTCCTGATTGTACAAGGAGAAGCGGTCTTTCAAATCAACGAGGACCGCATCACGGTTCGGGAAGGCGAGGGGCTGTTTATCAACAGCGGCTGCCTGCACATGGCGGAAGATAAGGATCAATCGGGCTGCGTCTACATTTGCTTGAATGTTTCTCCCCATTTCGTATTATCGCAAGAGCTTTACACGACCTTTGTATATCCTTATATTCAAGCGACAAATCTTCCATACTTACATTTGCATCCCGGTGAGCCTTGGGGGAAAAATAGTTTGGATGCCATCCTGAGCATTCATCGATTGCTTCAACAAAAACCGTCGTTCTATGAAATCAGTATCACCGTGCAACTGACGTTAATTTGGCAAAACCTCATTAGGAATGGCTTTCAGCCGGAATATGACCGGACGGAAATGCAAAAGAGCCAGCGGATCAAGCACATGCTGCAATGGATTCATACCCATTATGCCGAGAAAATCAAGCTGGATGACATCGCCAGAGCCGGCCAATTGAGCCGGTCCGAATGCTGCCGCTATTTCAAGCGAATCCTGAAGACGACGCCGTTAAACTACGTCACGGAATACCGAATCCACAAAAGCTTAGTCCTTCTGCAGCAAGCGGAATCGAATGTGACGGAAGTCGCCTATCAGGTAGGATTTAATAGTACAAGCTATTTTATCGATCAATTCCGTAAGTCCATGAAGATTACACCACTAGCTTACAAGAAATCTAAAATGGATGACGGCTCATAAAACGGGGCAGGAAACAAAGCTCCCTCACAGTCCGGACGACGCCTCCTGTCTCCGGTTTTTTTCGTTCCCGGATAAGCTTGTTGCATTCAAATAAAATGATTGAAAAAATCAAAATTATGATTTATATTATCATTAATAAGACGAAAGGGGTAATATTGTGAAGCCATTCGGTCAATATACGTATCCTGAAATTTCGGCACAGGCGGAGGCGCTGAATGCGGCGCTCGCACAACTTCAGCAGCAGGGAGACTGGGTTCAAAAGCATCTTCTCGATTCGGAAACGGACGAGACGGTGTTCATCGGCAGCGGCTCATCCTATTATCAAGCATTGGCGATGGCGTCCGTCTACCGGGCGTGGCTGGGCAAAAGCGCAACGGCATACCCTTCCTCGGAGGTGTTTCTGTTCCGCGAGCAGACGCTTCCTCCGAACCGCAATTATTTGGTTATCGGCGTATCGAGATCGGGCGAATCGACGGAGGTGCTGCTGGCGCTGGAAGCCGTGAAGCCGCTTCCTAACGTGAAAGTCGCGGGCATTACCTGCTACGAAGAGAGCAGCATGGCGAAGCTGGCGGATTGTCTGGTGTCCCCGCTCGGGAAAGAAACGAGCACCGTAATGACGAAATCGTTCAGCAGCATGACGTTTTTGATGCATGCGGCGATTGCCAAGGCGGCGGGCAAGCAGGATCAGTTCGAGCAGCTTGCTTCGGTCGCGCATACGGACGATCAAGTCGTCAAAGCCGCCGATGCTTTCATTAAGCCTTTGGTCGACAAGAACGATTTTCACAAGGTTATTTACCTCGGCATGGGCACGTACTACGGCATCGCGCTGGAAGCGAGCTTGAAAATCAAAGAAATGTCTTACATCTGGACGGAAGCATACGGTACGCTGGAGTTCCGACACGGTCCGAAGTCCATTGTGGAGCCGGGCACGCTTGTTTGCGTGCTGCTGTCCGAAAAAGCGCGCGATTACGAGCTGAAAGTCGCCAAGGAAATGCAGGAGTACGGCGCATTCGTGCTGCTCGTCACGGCGAAGGCCGGGGAAGACACCGCGTTCGCGGATGCGGTATTCGAAGTCGGCGGAGCGGAGATGAGCGACGATGCCCGCACGGTGCTTTATTTGCCGGCGCTGCAATATTTGGGCTTCTATACGGCCATGAAACGCGACGTGGACCCGGATATGCCCCGCAACCTGACGCAAGTGGTCAAAATTTAGCCGGAAGCGAGATGACATCGATATGCCATTAGTATCATCCACCTCATTGCTTGAAGCGGCCCGCGCGGGCGGCTACGGAATCGGCGCATTCAACGTGCATACGCTGGAGATGCTGCAAGCGGTCGTCGACGCCGCGGAAGAAACCGGATCGCCTTTAATTCTTCAATCGACGGTAGGGACGGTCAAGCATCTCGGTCCCGATTATATCGCAGCGGCAGCCACGGTTGCGGCCAACCGTTCCCGGGTGCCGATCGCGCTTCATCTGGACCATTGTACGGACTTTGCGACAATCGTGCAGTGCATCCGGGCCGGATACACGTCGGTGATGATCGACGCCTCGATGCTGCCTTTTGAAGAAAACGTGCGCTTGACGAAGCAAGTCGTCGAAGTGGCGCGCGCTGCCGGCGTCAACGTCGAAGCCGAGCTCGGCAAAGTGGGCGGCGTGGAGGACGATATCGTCGTGGCCGAACACGAAGCGCTGATGGCCGACCCGCAGGAGTGCGCCGACTTCGTCGAGCGGACCGGTGTCGATACGCTGGCGCCTGCGATCGGCACGGCTCACGGCATTTACAAGGGCGAGCCGAAGATCGATTTCCACCGCATCCGGCGTATTGCCGAGATCGTCTCGGTGCCGCTCGTCCTGCACGGCGGCTCCGGCATTCCGGAGGAGCAGGTGAAGCGCTGCGTCTCGCTCGGCATGGCCAAAATGAACATCGCCACCGAGATCCGCATCGTCTTCTCCGACGCGATCAAGGCCGTGTTTGCGGACAACCCGCAGGAAAATGATCCGCGCAAATATATGATTCCGGCCAAAAAGGCCGTAAAAGAAGCGGCAATTGAAAAAATGCGGATGGTCGGCTGCATCGGCAAAGCCGGAGATCTCCGATGATCGTTACCGTCACCTTGAACGCGGCCATCGACAAGACGTATCATTTGCCAACGCTGGCCGCAGGTCAAGTCTCACGGGTAGACCGCGTGTACGCGGAGCCGGGAGGCAAAGGCATTAACGTCGCTCGCGTGATCGCGCTGCAAGGCGTTCCCGTGCTGGCGACCGGATTTGCCGGCGGCAGCAACGGGGACTTTATCGAACGCGGATTGACGCGGCAGGGGATTGCGCACGACTTCGTGAAGATCGAGGGCGAATCGCGCATCTGTCTGAACATCATGGATCAAGACGGCGTGTCGACGGAGCTGCTGGAGCCGGGACCGACGCTCGCCAGCCAAGAGATGGAGGCGATGCGGCAAAAGCTTGCGCAGCTTGCCGGGCGTGCGAAGGTCGTCGCTTTCAGCGGCTCGCTTCCGGCGGGCGTGCCCAAGTCCTTTTATGCGGAATTGATCGGGATTGCTCAAAGTCAAGGCGCCGTTGTATTTTTGGATACGAGCGGGGAAGCGTTGATGCGGGGCGCGGAAGCGAAGCCTTACTTCATCAAGCCGAACGAGGATGAGATCGCGCAATGGCTCGGCCATTCGATCAAGGACGAAAACGCGTTAAAGCAAGGCTTGCTGCGGCTGAACGCGGCCGGCATTCCGTGCATCAGCGTATCGATGGGAGCGGAAGGCTCGCTGGCCGCCTTCCACGGCGTCTGCTACCGGGTGCACGCCCCGAAGGTCGATGCGGTGAATGCGGTCGGCAGCGGAGACGCTTACGTAGCAGGGATGGCCATCGGCACAGCTCAAGGGCTTCCCGTCGAGGAGTGCCTCAGACTGGCTACCGCTTCCGGGACGGCGAACGCGTTGACGGCCCGGGCGGGCTACGTCGAGCCGGAGGACGTCAAGCGGCTGCTCGGCAAAGTCGTCGTGGAACGGATCTTCGAGTAGCGGCAGCAATCCTAATAAAGGGCAGCACCGACACCTGTCGGCCTGCCCTTTATTATTCACGGGAGTCACTTAGTGGCTCCCCCAGAGTGTTGAAGAAGAGGTTTTTGAATAAAATAGAGAAACATACGG
>NZ_JTHN01000189.1 GCF_001399685.1 Paenibacillus sp. A3 | reverse complement strand
CAGCCGGTTTATGTTGATTCGGGTCAAGCAGGGTTCAACTGTCGTACCCATTAATTTAGCATTGGAGAAGGAGATGTTTTAGTACCGTAATGCGGTTATTGTTCCAATACCTTTTCAAGCTCGCCGCACCAATTAGTCCAGCCATACTTAGCTCCATTGAGTGCTTGAGCATTGGAGATTCCGGTTTGTTCGAGATGAAGGTTAACCTTTCCGTCCCCTAAATCCTGCAGCGTCCAGGTGACCGTGTGCTTCTCTCCTCCACTGGCCCATGTATAGGACAATCAGTTTGGTGCGTCCACGATAAGCACTTCGCCGTCAACAATTCCATCCCACCATTCGGTCGGCTGCGTGCGAAACTGAAAACGGTGTCCCACGACGGGCTTAAAATCATTTTCCATCGTCCACTTGGCGAGCTTGCTTGAATCGGTTAAGGCGGACCAAAGCTTCTCAATTGATGTCGTGTACTGAAAATCCAAGGATAATGTTAAACTCATTCCTCTTCCTCCTCTAATAGTTGGTTCAGGCGCAACAAATTCGAACTCCAGAACTTGCTATAGAAAGCCACCCAATCTTGAATTTCTTTGAGCGGAGAGGCGTTTAGCCTAAATCGCGTTTCTCTGCCGACTTTTCGGTCAAGGACCAGTCCGGCCTCTTTAAGAATTGCCAAATGCTTGGATACCGCTGTACGGCCCATTTGAAATTGTGCCGTCAACTCATGAAGCGGTATCTCCTCTTTCTCTGCTAACAGACGAATCAGTCGGCGCCTAGTTGGATCTGCAATCGCGTCATACACATCCCGCAACGGGTTGTTCTCGCTCACAACACTCTCTCCTAAATATTATTACCAATATTACTAAGGGACAGCCGTTATTTCGCCGCCCCCCTCGTAATTGTTACGAGTGAAACTTATTCAGGGTCCTGTCCAAATGACTAACTCTTAATTAGACACCATTTAGTGTCACTTTGATTATAGGCTACCATTTTGTGTCGTGTCAACCTCATTGAAAAAAGCCTCGGCGCAATGTACCGAAGCTTGTCTTCCAACGAATCACCTCCAACTAAGACTCCTAATTTAGTTGAATTAGCACCATTTGTGTTTTTCTGCGGGCCTGCCTGCCTTGCGCCAGAACTCCCCCTTTTCCCCATCATAAACGAAGGTGAATAGAACAGATCGATAGGACCAGAAAAGAAGGCGGGAGTTTCCTGTATAATAGAGACACACGCGCAAGTGCGTATTTGCAGGTTAATGGGCCTGGGGGCAAAACATATGAAAAAAAACAGTTCTTTCAAGCGGATGTGCGGATAAACACGATTTGCGATCCGCTTAAAGAGTACAAATCATGGATACGCCTCAGCTATTCCTATCTAAATGAGCAGCTATTGAGAGAAGGCATCCTGAGGCTTGTCGAATTGGCAGACAGGGGCAGCGGTTCATCTAAGAAACAACTGCAGTAAAGTTGAAGCTCTCTCTCTAGTTTCTTCCATATACGATGTTTCATCAAACCGGCTGCATCACCTGCATAAACCTTCCCATCCGCTCCAGCACCTTCTCCAAATCGACGAGCGAGGTTGCATAGGAGCAGCGAATAAAGCCCTCTCCGCCCGATCCGAATACATGTCCCGGCACGACCGCCACCTTCGCTTCCTCCAGCAGCCGAAGAGCGAACTGCTCAGATGACATCCCGGTAGAAGCAATTGAAGGGAAGGCATAGAAAGCCCCCTCAGGCTCGTGACAGGACAGCCCGATTGCATTCAAGCCGGCTACAAACAGCTTGCGGCGTTCATTGTAGCTCGCGATCATCTCATCCTTGGCAGCCAAGCCATGACGCAATGATTCGAGCGCGGCGATCTGTGCAATGGTAGGGGCGCACATGGCCGTGTACTGGTGGATTTTCAGCATGCCGGCTATCAACTCGCGCGGGCCGCAAGCATAGCCTACCCGCCAGCCTGTCATCGCGAACGCTTTGGAAAAGCCGCTGATGACAATTGTACGATCCTTCATGCCCGGCAAGGAGGCGATACTGACATGTTGTCGCCCATAAGTCAGCTCGGCATAAACTTCATCCGAAATAACAACCAAATTATGTTTAATAATGAGCTCTACAATCGGCCACCAATCCTGTTCCGTCATAACTGTTCCGGTCGGATTACACGGATAATTAATCATCAGAGCCTTTGAATGAGGCGTAATCGCCGCTTGCAGCGCTTGCGGTGTCAGCTTGAACCGCTCCTCTGCCGTAGCCGCCACCTCCACGATTTTACCGCCATGTAGACGGGTAATCGGTTCATAGGCAATATAGCTTGGCGCGGGAATCAGCACCTCATCACCTGGATTGATCACTGCCCGCAGCGCCAGGTCGACGGCTTCACTGCTCCCCACCGTCACGATGATTTCCTGCCCGGGGTCGTAGGAAAGCGCGAAGCTGCTGGTAAAATAAGCCGAAAGCTCCTCCCGCAGCTCCGTCAAGCCGGCATTTGAGGTATATTTCGTCTGCCCTTCACGCAATGCCTGAATGCAAGCTTCACGTACCTTATCCGGTGTAACGAAATCTGGCTCTCCGACTCCAAGGGCGATTGTATCTCCGCCTGCTGCATTCAGATCAAAAAAAGCGCGAATTCCCGATGGTCGAATATCCCGTACATGCGAGGATAAAAACCGCCCTGCACTATCTTCACTAAACATATTGCCCTATCCCCCATTCCTGTTTCCGCTCATGGAGCGAGCTGACAATAATACGGTCCAGCAGCTGTGTAAAGGTCATACCTGCTGCAGCTGCGCTCTTCGGAAGCAGGCTGCCCGCGGTCATTCCCGGTAAAGTGTTTACTTCCAGCACGTAAGGTACATCCTGACACAAAATCATATCGACCCTTGCATAGACCTTGCACCGCAGCAGCCGGTAGCTGGCAAGCGCCGCCTCACGCACACGCTGCTCAATAACGGGAGGAAGCTGGATCACCTTCTCCTCAGCGCCGCCGTCCTCGTATTTCGCTTTGTAGTCGAACCACTCCGAATGCGCGGGGCGAATGCCGATAATCGGTAATACCTCGCCATCCACAATCGAGCAGGTAAGCTCCGTCCCTTTAATATAGGGCTCAATCAAGATTGCCTGACCCAAACTGCAAGCCTCCCGAACGGCCGGCAGCAGCTCCTTCTCATTATGCACAAGCTGGATGCCGATGCTGGACCCCCCCATATTCGGCTTCACAATAACCGGGTAACCCAGCTGCTCCATCGCATGCGGATCATATTGGTCCATCCCCTGCCAGCAAAGGCCTGCAGGCGTATGCACGCCCACTGCCTTCAGCAGCATCTTGGACAGTTGCTTATTCATGCATAGGCTGCTTGCCAGGACACCGCTTCCTGTATATGGAATGCCCAGCGTCTCCAGCGCTCCCTGCACCGTGCCGTCCTCGCCATATTGGCCATGCAGCGCCAATAGCGCGAGATCGATGCCTGCCTGCTGAACCTGTGCGATTAAATCCGCTCGCTGATCGATCACAATTGGAACCACCTGATAGCGACTGCGATCCAAATGATGGATCATCTCTTGACCTGTCTGCAGAGATACCTCACGCTCAGAGGAAATACCACCCATAACAACGCCAATCTTCATCATGACACCTCATTTTTAATAAAAATCGTTATGCCTTAAGAAAGCTACGCGCCTGTCTGCCGATGATCTGAATACCCCGCTCGATATTTTCATCCGTTACTCGTGAAAAGCCAAGCCGCAATGTATTCGTCCCTTCGCCTTCTTGAATAAAAAACTTGTCTCCCGGTGTAAATATAACACCCTGTTCTGTGCAAGCTTCTAGCAGCTGGCGTGTATTTACGCCTGACGGGAAGGTAAGAAACAAATGCAAGCCCCCGTCGCCAGACAGTTGCACTTCAGGGAGATGTGCCTCGCAGCATGCCTTCGTCAGCTCATATTTGCGCTTATATTCCATCCGTGCTTTTTTTACATATTTATCGAAATTTCCATTGAGCAAATATTGATATAATATCGATTGATCGATTGTTGATGTATGAATGGTGCGTGCACGCTTAATGCTTTCCAGATTGTCGATCAGCGCCCGGTCTCCAAGCACCCAGCCCACTCGCAAGCCGGGAAACAGCACCTTGGAGAGGCTGCCAATATAGATTACTCCGTTGCCTTGCCCTGCCGTCGCTATTAATGGGGCAACATGCGCTCCCGAGTAGCGCAGCTCCTCATTGAATCCATCCTCGATCACCGGAATCTGATAGCGCATCATTATTTTCATAACGGCGCTGCGCTTCGCCGGCGACATGACGATGCCTGTAGGATTGTGATAGGAAGGAGTCAAATAGGCCAGATCGAAGCTGTTTGTCTGCTTCTGCAATACCGCCTCAAGCTGCTCCACATCCATACCGTCACGCTCCATTGGAATGCCGGTAATCTCAAATCCTTGCAGCTTCAAATTTTTGATCGCTGTATGATGGGTTGGATTTTCACAAATTGCCGCTCCGCGGCGCGCAGAAGGGCGCAGTGCCGACAGCACAATGTCAAACCCTTCCGTAAACCCGCTAGTAATCAGCATATCCTTGCCGCTTAGATCGATGCCCTTATTCTCCATATAACGCATCAGGTAATCGATCAGCGGCTTGTAGCCCTTGGCGTAGCCGTAGTTGAGCAGCACCTGCCCTTCGATTGCCATCCGATCCATAAAGGCTCGCCTTACATCCCCCAGATCAAACAGCTGCTCATCCGGAGCGATGCTTGTGAACGAGATGGTTCCTTTTTTGGCGCGAATGCCCTGCTTCATCATATCCAGCTCCACAGCCGATACAGCATACTCGTTCATTCTTGCCTTCCAGTCGATCTGCCAGGCGGCTGAGCCGTCATCTCCTCCGTTTTCTGCAGCCAAATGGCCCACCATAGCGGCCACATAGCTGCCTTTGCCGGGAATCGCATACGTAAATCCGTCATCCTCCAGGCCTTCATAGGCTGCAATGACTGTATTGCGGCTTACCTTTAGCAGACCGCTCATTTCTCGTGTGGAGAGCAGCTTCTGATCCGCCTGAAGCGCCCCTTTTATAATTAAACGTTTGACGTATTCTTTCACTTGTATCGCGGCCGGACGGTCACCGACGAGCTTGAAATCCTGGAACATCCTTCATCGCCCCCATCTATAATGATGGCATAGGAGACAAGAGAAAAAAAGAACCACCGCACTGGATTTTTCATCCTTCGGTGGTTCCTCCGCATTGTACCCCCTGTACGTCCTCATATCCGTACCTCGTTACCCTGCATTATTACCTCTCATCTACTCTTCTATATATGGAATGACCGGGCTCCCGAGCTCCACAAGTTGTTCATAGGCTTCTTAGTCGGTTCACAAGAAACTTCTCATGCTCCCTTCACCAAACTCATCCTCCTTATGTTTGCCCTGCATGTCGCACCGTCATCCGATGCCGAACGACCGAGTCAAGCCTTTCCACTCGACCGGGTTTATAGTATGCTAGCCATATAAGGGAGGAGAGGGAATCTATGGTGAAACAACTGATCATCGGAGACGCCATGCATGAGCTGGCCACTACGCGCCGCATCCTGGAGCGTTTGCCCGAGGAGCATATGACGTGGAAGCCGCACGTGAAATCGATGACGTTGGGCGGGCTGGCCACGCATCTAATCAACCTGCTGAACTGGCAAGTCGCGATTTTTCTTTACCCGGAATTCGATCTTTCGACCGTGCCGCTTCGGCGGGAACCTTTGGAAAGACGCGAAGACGTGCTGGAGGAATTCGACGCGAACGTCGTCAAGCTTGAAAAGCTGTTAGCCGAATGCGACGAGAAAACGCTCGGCGAGGAATGGACCTTGCGGAACGGCGACCATATCATCCTGCGCCAACCGCGGGCCATCGCGCTTCGCACCTTCGGATTAAGCCACATGGTCCACCACCGGGCGCAGCTCGGGGTTTATTTGCGGCTTCTCGATATTCCGGTGCCGGGCCTCTACGGTCCCTCGGCCGACGAGGAAGGCAAATGAACTAAGACGCGCCGAAAAGTCGCAGGGCATCGGCATGACCGCCGGTACTCTGCGACTGTTTTTTGTCTGTATAAATCCGTATTCTCCTCAATGCTTTCCCTAAGTTTCTCTCCTATTAGGGAATAACGTCAAAATAAATTTTTTTAACTAATTTTGGAGGTGTCCCATACCAATCGTCATATGTGTCCCAAACTTCAACAATTACCGTCCCAACTTTTTTCCCTGTGAAATAATTATTTGCTGTAAACGCTTCTCCCCTAATTGATACTTTACCCGTACTACTTGGATCAATTCTATGAAACCCATAGAAATCAACTGTCTTCAACTTGATGTCTTCGTACAATTTTAAAGTATAATGCTCAACCGGTGCGAAAGCTCGGTTCACTTCTTGATTCTCCGTTGAAAGCTGCTCTGTGGAGATTGCTGCCGAAACTCCCCCAGACATCAACGAAAACGTTAGAACTGTAACAAAAAGCACTTTTCCGATTATTTCCACACTATTTCCCCCTCCTTCGTTTTTTGTTATTGGGCGCTTAGTTCACGACAACTACACGATCCCGAAAGCCTAATCGCCCGAAATCAACTATATAATACCATATATCCAATATTTTGGATTGTTTAATTGTGAAAATATTCGCATCCACGAATTAACGTGAACCCCTTGTGACTGTTAGCATTGATGGAAAACATCCGTGAAGCTTGGATCAATTTTTAGTCCGGACCGTTTACAGGTAGCCAACCGGTCAGCAGAGCTCCACCCTCCGAATGGTTTCCAGCAGCAAGTTCCCCTCCGTGACGCCTAATAATTTTTTGGGAAATCGTCAACCCTAACCCGCTGCCTCCGGTCGAACGATTCCTCGATGTTTCACCACGATATAAAGGTTCAAAAGCCCACTGCAGTTCTACCGGTGAGAAGCCCGGTCCTGTATCGCGTATCGTAAATTTCACTTGGTCGCGATCTACATAGCATTGAACAACAATTTCACCATAGGATGGGGTATGCCGGACCGCATTATCCAAAAGGTTGTTGATGGAACGCTCCAATAAGTGCATGTCACCGCTAATGAAGCAGTCGTCTGCGGCATGGTTCGAGATCGAGATTTGCTTTTGCCGGGCTAGCGGACTTAGACTGTCAATCGACTGCTGGATTAGGTGTTTAAAATCAATCTTCTTGTAATGAAGCTTCATCTCCAAATAGTCCATCTTGGTAAATGTGAAAAGGTCCTCTACCAGCCGGTCCAATTGCGCCGATTTTTCCTTACATACCGCCAAATATTTAGCTATTTTCTCCGGAGATTGCGCAACTCCTTGCTCCAAACCATCCAAATACCCCCGCAAGGCAAACAATGGGGTCCGTAAATCATGCGCGACAGCAGCGATCACGAATCGACGTTCTTCTTCCAATTCCGTTTGTTTCTGAAAAGATTGTTGCAGCCCCTTCACCATCACTTCGAATCCGTCGCGGACTTCAGAGATTTCGGTGATCCCGGACCAAGGCAGCTTCACATCCCAATCCCCTGCGGCGATTTGTCTGGCTGCCAAGCTCATCCTTTCGAGGGGCTTAAGAAGGAATCTTCGCATGGCAACACCGATAATAATGAAAGCAAGCAATACTCCGGTAAACACCGAAATCGTCTGAACCGTATTGGACTTCGGCAGGTAAATGACGACCTTTCCGAGTATTTGACCGTTCTCTATGACGGAGAACCGTTCGGCTGACGACAAAGCGCCTTGACGCTCCGGATTAGACTGATAAATTTCCTGATCTGACGCAGATAAGATAGCTACCTCTATGTTCGCTTGCTGTAACTGGGTATGCAGTTGATTTTGCCAATTCGAGTCTCTCCATTTGTCCGGGTTCGTTTCAATCAGGTGCGTGATGTCGGTCAAATATCTTTGCAGAACCTCGTCTTGCGGTTGGCTTCTTGCGAAGCTGAGCGTTTTCGTCTCCATGAAGTGAGCCGTCACAAAGAAGATCCACGGCACCAACTGGATGAAAAAGAAGCACAGCAGAGTAAACGTACGAATGCGAATCGTTCTCATGTTATCCTCCCTCGAAGCGATACCCTACTCCCCATACGTTGACCAGGTATTGTGGATGGTTCGGATCGGTTTCGATTTTTTCGCGAAGTCGACCGAGATGCACCCGGATCGTATGCTTATCGCCTACCCCATCCCAAAATTTTGCAAGTAATTGTTGATAGGTAAAAACATGTCTGGGATGTTCGGCAAATAATCGCAGCAACTCGTATTCTCTCGGCGTGAGCATTACATTCCTCCCATCCACCGTCACTTCTCTTGTGGACAGATTTAGCTTGATGCGGCCAAAATCCAGGATCCTTCCCTCCGTTTGATGCGGAGAAGCGGAACGCCGCAATACTGCTTTTACCCTGGCTATGATCTCGCCGGGTGAAGCGGATTTGACGATATAATCATCGCCGCCGAGCGTCAGCCCTCGAATCTTGTCCACGTCATCGCTGCGTGCGCTCAAGAAAAGGATCGGAACGTTGCTTTCCGCCCGAATCCGGCGGCATAACTCAAATCCGTTTTGTCCCGGCATCATGATGTCAAGAATAATACAATGAACGGAACTCTGCTGGAACACGGCCCACGCTTGAGCGGTATCGCAAGCGGTTATCACGTTAAAGTTTTCATACTCTAAAAAGTCCCTCAATAGTTCGACGATACTTGGGTCATCGTCCACAACCAGTATCGTAGTTGCTTCGCTCATGAATATCCCACCTTTGTTTGAATTCCAGTTTATCATGTTTCCCGCAAGAAACTAACGTAACCATCTGATTTGTGATGGATTGTTATTGTTTTGTGACCTTTTTACAGCTTCGTTTGAGATATTCATTTGTTAAAATTCTTCTAAACGGATAAAGGAGGTATTCAACTACTTTGGATACGAGGAGGATGAGGATTACTGATGTTAACGGTTCAAATTGTACTTTTTGACGGCTTCGACCTTCTGGATGCCATTGCACCTTACGAAGTTTTTTGCGCCGCTGCCATGAATGCCGAAAACGCGTTAAGTGTAGAATTCGTCACCGCCGAAGGGCCGAGGGCCGTGACTAGCGGCATCAACGGGTTAAACATTGAAGCAAGCGGCAGCTTGAATCCGGAACGTGCGGGCATCATTCTCGTGCCCGGCGCAGCGGGTGACGTTGAAGGAGATGGCCCCGATTCCATCCCGGCTATTCTGGCCCGGGCCATGAACACGGAATTGACCGATAGGATTGGACGTGCGCTCGGGCAAAAAGACATCGTAGTCGCCACGGTATGCGGCGGCTCCCTGCTGCTGGCCATGGGAGGGCTCTTGGAAGGCAGACCGGCGGTAACACATCATCTGGGCATGAATGTACTTGAAGCAACCGGAGCCGTTTCCGTCTCGGCGCGGGTCGTGGACGATGGCAACCTGGTTAGCGGCGGCGGCGTAACTTCGGGACTCGATGTAGCGCTGTATCTGGTGGAACGTGAGCTTGGACCGCGTATCGCTCACGCCGTAGACGGTTGTTCGAATTTGAACGGAGGGGGACGGTTTGGAGAGCAGCAGGAATGGCACCTTTCCGTCCAAAAACATGGACAGGCGACGAATCGAACATCACGGCGAATAAAGCCCCAATGGCTTATGTCACCCCGGATAACAAACTCACACAGGCATCCGTCTTCGAAGGCGATTGGGATACGACAATCGCTACGCCAGTTGGGAAACTACAGGTTAAGCTCTCCATCTCAACACGGAATGGGGTGATCCAAGGCAAGGCCACTCAAGGGAATGAGACGGTAGAGTTGTTGAACCCAATCCTTCTGGATAACAAGCTTACTTGGTCCCTGCAAATCACGAAACCGATGCGCTTGAATCTGAAATTCGAAGTTGCCGCCGACGGAGATCGCATGACCGGAATCGCCAAGGCCGGCATGCTGCCGGCATCCAAATTAACAGGCAATCGCGTTTCCTGACCCGGAGCTGTGTATTTGGTCATAAATAAGGAGCCGCGGAGGTTCGGATCACATGAAGAAACGGAACATACTATCCGGCCTTTTGGCTGGCGTCACGATTTTATTTATCCTCTACGCCTTGGTGGACAATTATATTATCGATCCCGGAGCCGAGGGATTTTTAAGCCATAAAACCGGACTCAAGCGGGAGCTGAATCTCCCGGTTTGGTTAAACGTGATGTACGTTCATGTTGCATTTGCCTGCATCGCCATGGCGGCCGGGCTGCTCAACTTTTCCAACCGAATTTTGGAAAAAAACCGCAAGTTCCATCGCATCAACGGCTACATTTATTTCGTGTCCGTACTTCTTGTCGTGCTGACTTCCGGATACATGGCGCCTTACGCCACCGGAGGAAAAATAAGCAGCATGGGGTTCAATGCACTGAATATTATATGGCTGTTTATCACAATAACGGCGCTCGTCCAAATCAAAATGAAACGGATCATCCGGCACCAAAACTGGATGATCCGAAGCTACGCTTTTTGTTTTACGAACATGTTCATTCATCTCATCACCTTTCTTTTTCATCAGGGTTTCGGTCTTGTTTACGCTACCAGCTATACCATTGGCGTCTATAGCTCCATTGTGCTGCTGCTGGTCATTCCTGATTTCATCATTAGAATGAACGGTTCATCCGGAGAAGCTGCGGTTCCCCATCAATGAGGTGGTCCACTCACCTCCAATCGAAAGGAATGGATAAGGTTGAAAATTTTTTTTGGATTGCTCCTGTCGTTTGTCCTGGTGCTAAGTCTGGTTGCCCCGGCAGCAAGTGCGCAAACAAGCGAGAATCATGATGCATTCAAGGACAAAAGTGTGCATGTTCAAATCGTTTTATTCGATGGCTTCGATCTGTTGGATGCCTTAGCGCCATATGAAGTATTCGCTGCTGCGGGAATGTACTCGGGAGGAGCTGTTACGCTGGAATTGGTCTCCGCAGAAGGCAAGCGCTCTGTCCCGAGCGGTATGAATGGGCCCGCCCTCGAAGCGCAAGCGGCATTAGATCCGAATCGTCCGGGGATTATTTTGGTGCCTGGAGCTGCGGGTAAACCGGCGGGAAATTCGGAAGATGCCATCCCGAATATATTAGGGCAGGCCATGAAGACAGGTTTACCGGATTTGCTGAAGCAAGCTGTTGACAATAAGGAAGTCACTGTGGCTACCGTATGCGGAGGTTCATTGCTGCTTGCTATGAAGGGTTTGTTGAAAGATAGACATGCCGTAACAAACCATTTGGGCATGGCTGCTTTAAAAGCTGCCGGTGCAATTCCGGTTGATGCAAGAGTCGTTGTAGACGGTCCTCGCCTCGTGAGCGGCGGAGGCGTGACTTCGGGACTTGACGTGGCCTTGTATTTGGTTGAGCGTGAGCTAGGGCCTCGAATCGCGAATGCCGTCGAAAAGTTATTCGAGTACGAGCGAAGAGGCACAGTGTGGAAAGCGGAAGGCGTTACGCCGATCGACTTTACGACGAGTCAGGAAGCATCTAAAGAAGCACAACCTGCTGCTGCTATGTAAGGAAACCAATATGCTTAACTGATTTGCTCGGCTCTGGGGAGCACCGAGAATAAGGGATAAAGCGATTCTTGGCGGAATCGATCTCGGTGCACCCGGGCCTGCTATTCCTCGCTTGCCCGTATCGTTTAAGCCAACTTGAGAAAAAGAAATGCCCCGGAATCGGCGAAAGTCGCCTCAACCGCCGGACCCGTTGACGCCGAAGGCGATCAAGCCGAGTGCAACCGTGTAAAGCATCCAGCCAGGATGACGGCCGCGTGTCGCCCAAAGGTTGACGAGAGCGCCATACAGGTAGGAACTGCCGACAAGCAGGCTAATCGCAAGCCTTACGTCCTTCTCGAACCAGAGCGCAGAAGCGATCAAGGCTAGACCGCCGAGAAACCAGTTGAACGTACTGAATTGCAAGAGTGACGGCACGAGCTTTTTGACTAACGTTAGCTCGTCGGCTAGAGCAGACTTCGTCAACGGCCTGATCATGAGCCGTTGGGTCAGACTCCCGTGAATCACCGCCACGCCACTTCCGATAAGCCCAGCCATCACCAAGGCTGCATCTTGCCAATTCATGTCAATCCCTCTCCTTTTTTATGCCCATAGTTCTTTTTAGTACGAATTCGTAGTAAATGTGTAAAAGAAGAGTCCAGATTACTACGAAATCGTAATATAAGTCTGAACTCAATTTAATACGTTTTCGTAGTAATGTCAATACTTTCATTTGACTGGACAGAAAATCCCCTCCAAGCAAACAGTAAGGACTTATCCTTTACGGTCTACTTAGAGGGGATACGATCAGTGCATTGCACCAGGGTTTCTGCTAGCCTCAATCATCCGCTTAATCTGATCGGTCACCTTTCGGGAAAACACCTGGTCAAACGTCTCAACGGGAATCTCTTGCGCCAGCAGCGGTCTGAGCACATTCGCCTCAAACTCATCCCAATTATCCCGAGTGTAGATAAAGGTGCCAAACCCTTTTCCGGGAGTAAAGTAAATATACTCTTGACTATGGTCGTCCATCTGCGACAAGCCGCAGATCTGACAATGAACCTCCAGCCAGTACAATTCTTTCTGCGTCAAACGCTCCTCGAACTCCCGGCGCACTCCCCACACATCATTGATTAGCGAAAACATCCCTTGAATTTTCATAGGAGGCACAAGTTCCGGATGTAGCCCGTGTACAAGGCCAGGCACCAGCATAAATTGACGAAGTGCATCCGGCAAGGCAAACCCTAATTCCTTTTCAGCTTTAGCAATCATGTCCTCCCTAAACGCAAGGGAGAGAATGGGCCCGAATTCCTTTTCCACTTGCGAGTTGAATTGGCTAAATGTTTCGTATGCCTTGTGGTACCGGGTCACTGCCTCCATAGCGGTTTCCTGTGCAGGTGCCTGTACATATTCTTGATCGACATCATGGCTGCTTTTCAAAAAGGCCTGGTACTCTACTGAGTTTATCGCATTTGCCAGTCGAGGCTCGTCTCTCAGATACGGTGACCCCATGGTTTGCATCCGCTGAAGAAAAGCAAATGCCTTCGCTTTCTCAGTGGGGTCAAACTCACTCAGCTTCAGGAGCAAAAGCGCTCTGGTGTCATAGAAATATTCAAGTACCGCTTCACCCTCGTTCGGTTTCGCCACTTTGAAGCAAGCCTTTACATGTTCCCAGGCTGTCAGGCATTCCTCTTTGGTAACAGCGCGTTCCATCAGCTCCCGTGCGAGCATATTATGGCAAGCGCGCAGCGTTTGGCGGGGCTCCGGCCGGTAGTTGAACAACATCCTCGGGGAGACATCGGCAATCGCTTCGCGGCAGGTCTCGAGCGCTTCTTCTACCCGCCCCAATTGATACAGCGCATTCCGCTTGCAGTCATAGATCCAGCTCATGTGCGTGACATCTACATCCGTGGAATCTGAGGCGAGCTCCTCCATTTGGAACGCCAAATCCAGAACTTCCTCATGTTCCTCCGCATCCATATGAGCCTGTGCCTCTTTCACCAGCTTCTCAAACTGATCGAGATCGAATGTCTTGTCATTTTCTTGGGTTTCTTCCTCGTTTGTACTGTATTCGTTCTCGGCATCCTCCTCATCATCGTATTCCAAATCCTCTTTGCATCCTGCAGCAAGCCACAGCCGGTGGACAAAATCGCCATCGCCATATTCAGTGAACCATTCCAGCACCAGATATTTGCCGTTCACTTCCCATACCTTGCTAATGTTGTTATCGCCCCAGCGCAGCATGATAGACGCATCGGGCAGCGGGTCGCCAAAAGAATCGGAAAGACGCTCAGCGATCACTGCAAAATACTGCTTAAACGCCTTTCTTTCCCATTCTCCGAGAAAAGGGTAATGCCCGTAATGCTCCTCGCTCACATAGGTGCCTGCCAGGACCTCCATCGCGCCTCTTTTTTTATACTCGTCGATCTCATCTTCATCCTCTTCCGATAGATCGTACACATCCCGTTCATACTGGCCATAGGGATAAAAATCTCTAGGTTCCGCATTCAAGAGGTCTTGTGCGGCAGCCGTAATATCTCCCTCCCAATATTGGATATCCTCAAAATGCTGGGCAGGCCGCTTGCACAAAAACGGACTCTCGACAATAAATGTATCCTTCTCACCTTCGCTTTGCCATACGATTCTTCCCTCAGCATTCAATAGCCGCAATACACGCTCCTGGGGATTCCCAGTCTCCTCCACCTGCAGTCTGCAAACTTCCCTTCCAGCAGCGTCCACGTAGACGACTTCGCCCTGCCGGATAAGAAACGGAGCCATTCCCTTGCCGCCATAAAAGCCCAGCACCCAGCCTTCATGATCCGTCAGCGGCTCCACATAAGGCATTTCCCGGAACTGGCCGTCCATCGTAAGAATCCCCCAGTTATCCTTGCGAAGAACGACACTGGCGCCGCACTCATGAAAAGGATCGGCCCAGTACTGCGGCGGGATCACCATCGTACCGGTACGATCGAAGAAGCCGATACCTCCGCCATAAGGCACATCTTCTTTTGCCAGCCCGCACAACATTTGGTCCGAGATCGACGTTCCCTCGACGATCACGTCGCCCTTTGTATTCAGATAACCCTTTCTTATGTTCATCATATCGGTATAATCACTGAAAAAAGCGAGCCCCTCTTCGTTGAACTCTTCGATACGTGAATAGGTCGGCTGCACGATCCATTCGCCTTGCGTATCGATCAATCCCCATAATTTACGTTTCTTTGCGGGGGCTATGCCATCGCTTGTATACATGCTGACATCTGTAAATTGCGGGGCAATCACCATTTCGCCTTTCATATTGATAATCCCACAAGCGGAGCCCCCCTGCTTTTTCACGGCAGCCAGCCCGATCGGCGAAAAGAAGCCTGCCTCGGCAAACGGCCCTTCGATGACGACTTGTCCCGTACAATCGATATAAGCATAACCATTGTGCAATCGAACCGCCGCCAAACCTGCGTGAAATGGCAGCGCCTCCTGAAACTGGGGTTGGATTTTGATCTCGCCGTTTAAGTCTACATAGCCCCATAGCCCTTCTTTTTTGAATCTGGCCATGCCCTCCTCGCCAAAAATGCGCGCATCCTCCAAAGTCGGCTCGATCAACCATCTGCCGTTTTGATCCATATACCCCCATTTTTCGTTTAAGTCCTGAGCAGCAGTAATGTAACCTCCCTTACCATTTGGAGTAAAGTTATGTACTTTAAGCAAATTCGGCTCGCGAACAAGATTTCCATTAACGTCGATCAACGCATTACGTAGCCCGAGCGATTTTTCGAATGGAAAACGTACGACATAGGGTGGATGAAACACGTTGCTATTTTCCGTCATGACCGCTTCTCCTCTGCATATTATTGGTGCAGCACGATTAAATGATCTGCTTGGATAGTGCACCAAAATATTCTACAACTACTTCACGGAATTCCAATGCGGCCCGCGAAATGTACCGACTCTTGTGCCATAATAAAGCAATCTCCCGTACTAATTCGTGGTCCTCTACCCGGAGGTATTGAATATGTTCCCGCGGATTCATGGCCGTGCTTGGTATGAAGCCAATGCCAATTCCGGCCTCCACAAGAGCGCTTAGCCTGGCAGGCTCATTTCCCTCATACACATATTTAGGTGCAAATCCGGCCGATTGGCATACGGAGTCTATTAAATCGCGAGTAAGGTAACCCCTCTTTACACCGACAAACCATTCGTCCCTTAGTTCTGCCAAGGATACGCTGGTTCGGTCTGCCAGCCGATGCCCCTTCGGAACAGCTACAAGGATGGGGTCGACGAACACGATTTGGCATTCGATGTCATCCCCTTGCATTGGGGGTGAGGACAAGCAGAAATCGACCTCTCCACGATGAAGAAGCGTTATCATTTCTTGCGTGGTCAGCATTTGCACATGAAATTGGATATGGGGATGCTTTTTCCGAAACTCTCGCAGGATTTGGGGCAGCGTGCTTGCGTTGGTCACCGCCAATTCGAGTGTGCCATGTTCCGGGCTGGACAAGTCGCTAATCTCCTGCTTCCCCTGTTCCAATTCAAACAACGCCCTTTCCGCACGACGAAGAAATCTGCTTCCGTATTCATTCAACCGCAGCTTCCTCCCTGTCCGATCAAATAGAGGGACCCCCAGATCCTCCTCCAGGCGCTGAATCGTTTTGCTTAGCGACGATTGAGTAACATGCAGAGCTCGTGCCGCTTCGGTCACATGCTCCAATCGAGCGACCGCGAGAAAATATTGCAGTTGAAGAAGCTCCATAACGCACCCTCCGTTCATTCCTTCAAGTCAATGAAATTATAGCATAAAATGCGTTGGAATAAATGTTCGATTTCAAGTACGATGACATCAATACACTTTGAGGAGGGCCAAAAATGGGGGTTCGCGGCTGGTGGTTGATGATTTCTGTTGGGCTTGGGGTACTACTGAACCCATTGAATTCTTCGATGATTGCTGTTGCTATTGCAAGGCTGCAAAATGTTTACCAACTTGACTTTACAGGTGTCTCCTGGATTATTTTTTCATTTTACATTGCGAGTGCTATCGCTCAACCTGTGATGGGAAGGGCCAGCGATTTATTCGGTCGCCGAAAGATATTTATTACCGGGCTTGTTGTAGCTTTCATTGCATCATTATTAGCTCCGCTATCGCCAAACTTTGGGTGGCTCCTCGTGTTCCGCATTGTGCAATCGATCGGAACAAGCATGATGGTTGCCGTTGGAATGGCCATCGTGCGAATTTATATTACGGAGAAACAAGCGACGGCACTGTCTGTTTTGTCCATATTCCTATCTGGAGCGGCAGCCATTGGACCCTTTATTGGCGGGGTTTTGATTCACTGGTGGGATTGGCCCGCGATCTTTCTCGTCAATATTCCGTTCGTGGCGGCGAGCTTTCTATTCGCTTGGAGGACCATTCCTAAGGACGAAACGCCAACATCTGCTGCTCGCAGCATGTCCTTTCGTAAATGGTTTGATTTGATTGATGGGTCAGGGATCCTGCTCTTCACCGTGGGTCTGGTTACCCTGCTCGTTGGACTACTGTCGGCAAAATCATCTGGGCACGTATCATTTTGGTATATCATTGTCGGGTTGATAGGCCTCGTTATACTGGGGGCTTTCGTACGACATGAGTTAAAAGCGACGTCACCCTTTATTCCTTTGCGCACATTCGCCAAATATCCTGCGATGACTTGGGTCAATATCCAATTCATGCTCGTTAACATTCTTTTCTACGCACTCTTTTTCGGGCTTCCGTCCTACCTGCAAATGGTACGTCATGTCAGCGAATTCCATACAGGGATTCTTATGTTAAGTTTAGGCTTGTGCTCGCTCGTTGCTTCTCCATTGGCAGGACGATGGATCGATAAATCAGGACCCAGGCCGGCATTGCTCGTATCCGCAATGTTAATGACATTGGGGTCAGTGTGGATCGTGACATTGAATCAAACTTCGCCGGTGATCAGTGTGTGTTTGGCTTTAGCTGCTTTCGGAATTAGTAACGGGTTGAACAGTGTCGGAATGCAAGCGGCCTTGTTCCAAAGTTCTCCAAAAGAAATCATCGGTGTAGCATCCGGATTATTTAATACATCAAGATACTTGGGAACCATTCTCTCTTCATTGTTGACAGGCATCGTCATGGGAGGTAAGTTCAGCTTCGAGGGATTTCGATGGCTTGGGGTGATCCTCACGGTAATTGCATTGTCGTTGTTATTCATGAGTTGGCGGCGCTGGAAGTCGGGGCAATGGGAAGAGCTTGAATTTCGTAAATGAACGCCTTGTTGGAATTAGAATGCGTAGAACCTGTAAAAGACCTTAGCTCGCCGCTCTTGATGCGGATGCGAAGGTCTTTTACAGGTTCTTATTCGTTAGGCATTTCGTTAAAAAAAGCTACATCCTCGATTGGCAGCCTCGTCGTCGGATGACCGGGCTTCGCCGCCTTGCCGATGGCGATCAGCATAATCGGAACATACCGGTCTGATATGCCGAAAGCTTCCGTGAACTTTTGTTTGTCATAACCGGCCATCGGTACCGTATCATAACCTTTGGCGCGGGCGACAAGCATAAGTTGCATCGATACTAGCCCGCCGTCGGTATAAACGATTTGACGGATAGCCTCGGGCGGCATGCTTGAATACATACCGGTATAGCGCTCAACAAATGATTTTGCCGTATCCGCAGGCATGAAACCCGCATCGACAGTCTGGCCGTAAATTTTCTCGGCCATCCGGATGTTCTCGAGGTCTCCAAGAACGGCGATGACAGCCGAAGCCTCGACCACTTGCTGTTGATTGAATGCGATCGGAAGCAGCTTCTGCTTCAGCTCCGGCGAGTCGATAACGAGGAACCGCCACGGCTGCAGGTTAGCGGCCGAGGGAGCCAGCGTGGCTTCCCGCACTATTTCGGTCAATTCCTCCCGCGAAATCTTAACCTCGGGATCATAGCCACGAACCGACCGGCGTTCTCGAATAACATCAAAAAAAAGTTGTTGCTCCATCGTTTGCGACGGTTGTGAAACCGACATGGTTCTCTCCTCCTCTTGGAAATGCGTCATTCAGCATTCTGTATCAATACAACAGTAGTTGCTTGAACAACACTTGTTGTATTGATATGTTATAATAACAACCGAATGGTACGCAACCATCAATATCCATAAACCGTTGCATAGACAACACTATTTCTATAATGTCGTTTTATTTGGGAGGTCCTTAACCATGATAATGAAAAAGAATGAAGCTGATCCTCGTGTGATACGTACACGGCGACTCCTTCAGGACGCTTTCGCTTCATTAATTCAAGAAAAAGATTTTGAATCGATAACCGTAAGGGATATTGCAGAGCGGGCTACTGTAAACAGAGCGACTTTTTATGCGCATTTTGCAGATAAATTCGAAATTCTCGAGTCCAGACTCACAGAATCTTTTATGACAATCATAAATCGTAGAATAAGCGGTCACAAAATATTAAATGAAGAAACCATTCAGAGTATTTTTCTGGGTGTATGCGATTTTCATAAGGATCTAAGCACCATGTGCAAAAGACGGTATAATTCGCTTGGACCTGTATTCGAAATTCAAATAAAGGAAAAAATTCAAAAGATACTTCTTTCCTTTATAGACAAAGACAAGATGCTTTCGAATCCAAACGCGCAATTCTTACTAAATACAGCTTCTATCATGTTAAGTTGGGGTATGTATGGAGCAGCTTACGTTTGGAACAATGAAGGGCGTCTAATATCTGCGGAATCATTCGTTAAACAGACCATGCCCTTAGTGATGAACGGGGCCAAAGAACTGCTGGACTAGGTCCTGTCTGGAAATTTCCCATACGGCGATGATCGCTCAGATCGAAGAAGCTTACGCGGGCGATTCTTCCTCCTATCGGCGAGACGAAGCGATTCGCAACGCCTCGCTGGCCGCTATGCAGCCTATGCTTGCGGCGAAAGCAAAAGGTCTCGACTCGGGCCCGTTGGTTGGCTTCGACGCCAACGCCTTTGTCAAAGCGTTCCATGTGCCGCCGATGTTCCCGTGCCGCGAAGCGCGATGTCAAATCTTTCTGATTGGAAACAATCCCATCCATACGCAAAAACGCAGCCTTATCCGGCTGCGTTACTTTTCTTCACTTCAATTTATCCCATCGTTTCGAAAAAACGAATCAACCGAAAGGTGGATAGGCAAGGTTTGGCGCATCCTCGGGATCTAAGTTCGACATTAAAACCTAAATGACCCGTAAGATGGTCAAAGTGTCCATCTTACGGGTCATAGATCAGAAGGTCATAGACCAAATTTCCGAACTGTCTTATATCTTTTAAATAACTATATTCGCCGGTATTGGTTAACTGGTTATACATTCGTACGACGACTGCATCATACTCCGGAATAACTAAGCATGCGCATCCCGTTATGCCAAGTATTTGATAAGAACTACCTGGCAAACGTTCACCTACTTGGTTCAAAGGAGTATCGCTTTGAAGCCACCATATATAACCGTTGCGAGGCAAATGAAGCGGAACCGTCTTCGGCGTGGCCAGTAAGGTTACTCGTTCAACACGTTGAATTGACTTTTTTGGTTCACCGGCTGTGAATCTTCGGGAGAGTCATGTCTTCCTGAATACCACTCATTTACAATAGTATCGTTTTTAATAATATAGGTGGCTGCTGCCGTGGCATGGATAGCCAATTGTATGTTATATACGTATTCATTGAGGCTTTGAAAATGATTGGTATTCAATTTCAGCAAGCTGCATGTCTCCTTTTCCTTGGCATAGGCGATAAGAAAAAGCCAAAACTGTTTATCCCCTTACGCCGGTGGTTTGATGGCTACGATGCGCAATCGGCGGGTGTCGGCCATCCATTGACCTCCCCGGTCAACGTGAGGCTTAACCTTTGCCTCGATGGTTCGGTAGATCGACGTTTTGTCTGCCGGGGTGACGTCCGGGAAGAAATAATCGGCGAACTTATCCAACCAGTTCCGTAGCCCTGTCTCTCCCTTCAGCGGAGTTGGCTTGTCGAAGTGCTGAGCCAACGTGACGCTGAAGCCCGTCTGCTCTAGAAGGCTGGAATATTCGCCAATGGTGGGAAAATACCACGGATTCCGACCCGCCCATGTATAACCATGTGTCTCCAGCGCCTCCTCCATCGCGTTGGTTAGCAGGGCGACATTGCCGCTGCCGGCGAATTCGGCAACGAATCGGCCGCCATCCCGCAGGGCCAGCCATATGGAGTTGACAACGGCAGGAGCATCCTTGATCCAATGCAACGCTGCATTGGAGAACACAGCGTCAAAGCGGACATCTGTGCGGTAATGACAAACATTTTCTACCTGAAAATTCAGTTCAGGGTATTTCTGTCTTGCCTGCCTAACCATCTCCTCCGACAGATCGATACCTGTAGGTATCGCTCCGGCGGCTGCGATCTCGGCCGTCAAGTTCCCATTCCCGCAGCCCACGTCCAGGATTCGCTCTCCGGGTCGGGGCTGCAGCAAGGTCAAGACCCCGCCCCCCGGCTTAGCGACAAAATCTTGGTTTTCATCAAATACTTCTGAATTCCGGTGACGGTCGCTTTCGAATTTCATATTCCCCACCCCAATTACAGACTTAATGTGTCCATGATAGCCATAATATTAAGGCCTGTCAAGAACCCTTTGTCGGCAATGGGATAAAGTTCTTGCCTTTTGCTCATGACAACAACATTATCCCATAAAACAAAAAAGCCGCGATTTACGTGGCAATTCACGAAATAATGTTACTGAAATTTTAAATTTCTATTTTTGTCTCAAAAAATTCAAGATACTTCGGGTCATCTTCCATAAAATGGCAATACCGCCACCCATGTAAGCCCGGGTTAGCTCGTCTGCTGCCTTCTCTAGGTTTTCCTGTTCATAGTACAACTGCCCTAGCCGAAGATGAATATAGGGGTTACCCAACCCCTTCGGACACTGTACCGCATTAAAAAAGCATTTGAATGCCTTGTCGTAATTCTTCATTCGAAAATGAACATCCCCAATAGCCACGTACAACCACGCAGCGGCCTCCCATTCTTGATGGTTTTCCGGCAATAAGCGGAGAGCCGCAACATACTTATGCTTGCCCGCCTCAAGATCGCCCGCCTTCACCAAATCATCGCCTTGTTTAGACAGAGCGGTAATTTCGGAATAGGTGGAATCAGAAAGTTGCACTGCCACCCCTCCTCTCCTATTCGATTCGATCCATGTTAAAGACTCTGCTCGTTGCCCTTTAACGAATTATCGTTTTTTGACTTTCATCAAAAATGATTGCGTTGGATATCGCCAATAAATAGTCTATCACCCAAATGATATGATTCGTGAAATCTCGTCGCTCATCGATCTTATCAACCGTATCAGATATTCCCGACATACGGCCCTCTGGAATCAGACCTCTTCGGCGCTGGAAAGATTGTCGAATCCGACAATTCGCACATCGTGGAAATTCACCAGCACGCCGTAAGGCTCACAGATATCCAAACTCCCCTCGGCAAACAAGATGGACCAGTCCAACCCGCCCCAGAACGTGAACTCCGGATCGGCAATCAACGGTGCCTTGCCCTCCCCTTCGGGATCGAGGCCCAGCTCGAGATCAAGAAATCCCTCGCCATATGGTATAGGCCTCTACCCCTGCGATTCTTACGCGAATGAACTCGAAATCGACTTGTTCCAACGATCGCGAGCGGGCAACTTGATGGAGAAAAACACCGGATTTCCTGAAGCGACATATTATAGTTTGTTTCACAGTCCATATATCCTACTATAGGTCCTATACAAACTAAATACGACAATTTACTTATTTTTCCCCAAAACGATCCTTTAATCCATACTTTAGTATCTATGACGGCGAGACGTATTGCGGATATAATGCACGTGAATGAGCGTGAATCACCCAATTCGGCCATATGCAGGCTGTAAACTACGGAGGAGGGAAACATGGATGCGAATCGAAGGTCTGCAGTCATTGTTGGCGTATTATTTTTAATTGCAACGGCGGCGTATATTTCAGGAAATGCACTGATTGAATCTATCATGAGCGCTCCGGATGATCTCAAAGATGTTTATTCAAAGAAAGACCAAGTCATCTGGGGAGTATTGCTTGAGCTCATAAATTCCGTCGCTGTTGTCGGAATCGCGATCGTATTGTTCCCGATCTTAAAGCAGCATAATGAAAAAATCGCCTTAGGCTACGTTGCTTTTCGGGTGATCGAAGCTATGCTCCTTATCGTTGGGACCATCGGCCCGTTATTGCGGATCAGATTAAGCCAAGAATATATCCAGGCAGGAGCCCCGGCTCATTCCTATTTTCACACCATTGGAGCGTTGGCGGCAGAAGGCAGTTTTTTGGCTTTTCAACTCGCGATGATTGTACTTGGTCTGTACAGCCTTTGGTTCTGTACTTTGCTGTATCGGACAAAACTCATTCCGCGATTCCTATCCGTCTTAGGCCTCATTGGATACGCATCGTTGTCAGCCAGCGCCATCGTAGAACTTATGGGTCACAATGGAATGGTACTGTATGCTCCGGGAGCCCTTTTCGAGATCATTATGCCGCTTTGGCTGATCGTCAAAGGGTTCAACTCATCCCAAATAAGGACTTGAAGGGTAAAATTAAAAAATCACCAAATCCATAAAAGGATTGGTGATTTTTTTCATCATCAGCTGAGATTTTACAGGTGAGATCCGCCACTTACATCGAGCAATTGACCGGTTACCCAGCGGCTGTCCGTCGAAGCGAGAAAGGCGGCAACATCCGCCACATCCTCAGGTTCTCCCCATCGGTTGAAGGTTGAAAGTCCCGCTGCATATCGCTGCCCATCGGGATTTTGCAGCGTCCCGGCATTCATCTCTGTATTAATGATCCCGGGCTGAATGGCGTTAACCGTAATATTACGGCTTCCAAGCTCTTTGGCCAGAAGGCGGGTGAAGGTGTCGATGGCTCCTTTAGACATGCTGTAGGTGAACACGCTTGGGGAGGCTACCCGCGTCACAAAGGAGGAAATATTAATAATGCTTCCCCCGTCCTTCAGACGCGGCAAAGCTTGCTGGGTGACGAAAAGCGGCGCTTTGACGTTGATTTTCATCACCTCGTCAAAAGATTGCTCCGTTGTCTCATCCAGGCTGACAATTTGACCGATTCCGGCATTGTTGACAAGAATATCGAATTCGCTGCCGCCCGTATGTTTCTTAAGGGCATCATCCAGTGCCGCGAATAAATCATGAACGCCATCGAGCGTGTTCAGGTCAGCGCCAATCGCGCAAGCGCGCCCTCCGCTTTGTTCGATCTGCTGTACGACGGCCTCCGCTTCACTTCGTCTTTTTCCATAATGTACGGCGACAAAAGCTCCCTCCTGCGCCAGACGCAATGCGATGCTGCGGCCAATTCCCCTGCTCGCCCCGGTGACTAAAGCGACTTTGCCTTCCAACTTATTCATGTCTTCATCTCCTTGTCCGAATTCAAGTATAGTTATATCACAACACATCATTTGAAATGTTGCTCTCCTATTCGGTTCCAAGGGGAAGGCTTTTTAGTCTATGACAGCCGGGATAATCCATTCCTTAATCAGTGTCCATCTGTCACGAGGATGAATGATGAATTCCGATGCCATGGCTACGACCAGGTCTTTTTCCGGAATGCAGCAAATGACGTTACCGCCATCGCCTAGCGCCAAGGTTGCGAAAACTCCGTCTTCTTCGCGTAACCACCATAGATAACCGTAGTTATGGGGGGTCATCGCTGTCGATTCGTCAATCCAGGCCTCGGAAACAATCTGATGATTGTCCCAATGGCCGCGGTTCAGATATACGAAGCCGAAACGTGCCATATCACGGGGAGTTAACGTAAGTCCCCATCCTCCTGTGGAGTTGCCGTTCGGGTCGTTAACCCACCCTTTCACATTTTTCCCGAATAAATCCTCAAACCCGAATGATTTCATTTCGTAATCCGGGATTTCTTTCATGCCGATCGGTTTAAATAAACGTTCGTTGGCAAACTCGCGGGCACTCGTTCCCGTGCTGCGAGTCAGGATGGCTGAAAGCAGATGCGCCCCTGCGGTAGAATACTTAAAAGCCCCGATACTTCCTTGTTGGCCCAGCATATCCAGTGTATATTTTACCCAGTCGGGCTGCATACACATCTTGTCCAGCGGTTCGTGCCAGTCCTCAAATGGGTAAGGAGCCGTCATCGTGAGAAGATGTCGTATGGTGATTTCGCGTTTCTGCCTGTCAGCAGCATCAGGAACATATTCGGGGAAAAAATCCAGCACCTTCTGATCTACACTCTTAATATATCCTGCATCGATGGCAATACCTATGAGGGCGGATAGTATGCTTTTCGTTACAGACGCAACATGGTGCGAATCGTCCGGGCCATAGCCGTTATAATAGCTTTCATAAGCAATGTATCCATTCCTCACAACAACAATACCGTTGATATTGCTGTACTCGGATTTTATCGTTGGTTCGAGCGCTGAAAGCTTTTCAGAATCCATGCGCAAGGTGGCCGGGTCTGAGGCTTGCCATTGTGTCGTTGGCCAATAGTTTTTTTGCATGATAGACACCTCTCTATTTTTTCTTTATGGGAAAATATACCTCGGTCACCATCTCCTCAGGACCGGCGGTTTGATTGGGGTCGGTTACATACACTTCATATGGGGATTTCACCGAGGCATATCCTTCGTTTTCCACCCATTCCCTCAGCTTGGCGTATACCGATGTCAATTCCGAATAGGAACCCTTTAACACAGACTTCGCACAGAGGCCTCCGGGCAAATCTCTCGTTCCTTTTACAGGCTCCTTGATCGGGATGGCAAACTCGGTATCATTGCCGGCAGGATTGTATTCAGCGCTGTGATATATCGTCATTGGCGTACCGAGCATGGTGAGTTTTTCCTTAGCAATCTTTTCATAGAGCCTGCCAAAATACTTTCCATATCCTGCAGCATAGTCATCACTGCTCAACATCTCACGCATATAAAGGATATTCATGGGCTGGGTTTCAACAAGCTGTACTTCGATTTTGTCAAGGTATGACATCATGGGGATGCCCTTCTCTAAGCTTAAAATGTCATTGCTCATTTGGTTTAGGGTATATTCTAGAGCATGCAGCTTCTCCTGTATTTCCCTTCTCTTGCGATGAAGGGCAGAACAAAGCTTCTCTTCGGATTGATCCTCTTCCAATTCCAGGATGGCTCTGATTTCTTCCAGAGAAAAATGATAAGATTTCAAGCGGTTGATAAAAAGCATCTTTTTTAGCTGCTTGATGGAATAATACCGATAGCCGGTTTCAAGATTAATCTCATCGGGATGAATTAATCCGACTTCCTCATAATACCGAAGCGTCTTTGTCGAGACTTCGCAGATCTTCGAGAATTCTCCAATCGATAGCAAAAGGTCACCTCCATTCCTATTTTGATGCGGACTTTGTTCCCTTTCACTGTACAGCTTACCCTAAGGGCAAAGTCAACGGCAAAAAATAAAACGACCGTTTCCCGGTGGAATACCGATAAACGGTCGTGACATACATGAGTTCAGCCCATCGCTTCGAGACTTTCCGGAATAATCTGCCCGCCATCGACGACGATCGTTTGGCCCGTAATATAACCGGCCTCCTTCGAAGCCAAAAAGATAGCGGCGTAAGCGATATCTTCGACGCTTCCGAGCCGCTTGAGCGGAATGGAGGCCGTCATCGCCTGCAAATAATTATCTCCAAGGCCTTCCAGCCCTTCCGTTATAATGTTGCCGGGCATGACGGCGTTAATCGTAATGTTGTAACGCGCAAGCTCGAGCGCCGCACTGCGCATGAATCCAAGCTGCGCCGCTTTGCTTGCGCCGTAGTGCGACCATCCGGCATAGCCGGTAACCGGCCCCGTAATGGAAGAGGTAACGATGATGCGGCCGTAGTCCGCTTTCTTCAGGAAAGGCAGGCAGGCCTGAAGAGAAAACAGCGTCCCGCGTGCATTCGTGCTCATCACTTGATCCCACTGCTCGCCGGTCATCTCCTCAATCGGCGCATTCGGAAAAATACCCGCATTGGCGCACAGCACGTCGATCCCTCCGAACATACCGGCCGTCTCATCGGCCACGCGCTTCATCGACTCCAAATCGGCGACATTGCCTTCGAAGGCATGAGCAACGCCTCCGTTCTCCCGGATTTCCGCCACCGTTTCCTCCGCATTCGTCAGACTGCGTGCGACAACGGCGACCTTCGCCCCCTTCGCGGCGAAGGTTCTGGCAATTCCTTTGCCGATTCCTTTGCTGGCTCCGGTCACAACGACCGTCTTATCCTTCAGTGGCGTCAGCATGCAATAACACTCCTGTTCTCTTGAAGTATGAGCTGCTATTTTTTCCATTAGCTGGTTCCCCTATGATCGTACTACAAATCCAAATGCGGAGGCAACATATGGAATCACGCTGACTGGACGAGCAACTTTATTCCAACAACAAAAAGACCGCAAATTACGCGGTCTTTAATGAGATCCTATTCCTACAATGAAAGAAATGCATGCAAAGCTTATTCTTCAGGTAAATCTACATTGTGATAAACTTGTTGAACATCCTCCAGATCTTCGAGAGTATCGACCAATTTCTCGAACTGTACCAGAGCGTCTCCCGAAAGAGTCACATAATTTTGCGCCAGCATCGTCTGTTCTGCAACGATAAATTCCGTAATGCCCGCCTGCTTGAACGCAGATTGTACGGCATGAAACTGATCAGGCTCGGCATAAACGATAACCGAATCCTCTTCCTCTGCAATATCCCGAACGTCTACATCTGCCTCCATCAATAGCTCCAAAACTTCATCGGATGTCTTCCCTTCGACCCCAAAGACGGCCGTCGGACTGAACATATAAGTTACAGAGCCGCTGACTCCCATGCTTCCGCCGCTTTTATTGAAAGCCGAGCGTACGTCCGCGGCAGTACGGTTTACGTTATTGGTGAGCGTGTCGACGATGATCATGGCGCCGTTCGGACCGAATCCCTCGTAACGGAGTTCCGTATAATTCTCTTCCGAATTTCCTTTCGCCTTCTCTAACGCACGGTCGATGATGGCTTTCGGTACGTTGTATGTTTTGGCTCGTTCGAGCACGAATTTTAAAGCTTGATTGGATTCCGGATCAGGTTCGCCCTTCTTCGCCGCGACATAAATCTCAACTCCGAACTTCGCATAGATTCGACTTGTGCTGGCGTCCTTCGATGCTTTTTTCTCTTTAATATTATTCCACTTACGTCCCATACTGGTACCCGCTTTCTCTTTCTTATTTTTTATCCTCACCCTATTATATTGAATAAAGCGGTATTTGGACAAGTTTAGCGCATCCTGGAATTGAAAAAAAAAGCCGCAATATGCGACTTTTTTCGTAAGATTTATATCCCTGCCCAGACATCTTTGGCATAGCTGCCGTTCGACTGAAGTTGTTCCAACCATTGTTCTGCATCTTGCTTATCGACCCCGTGGACGGCCTGATAAGCTTTCTGCAGCTCGTTTTCGACATCGGGCGCCATTTTGCTGCCGTCTCCACACACGTAAAGCCGCCCGCCAGCGTCAAGAACGCGGATTAACTCCGCTGCATTCTTCGCCATCAAATGCTGTACGTACGTTTTGGGTACGTCTTCCATGCGGGAAAAAGCCGTATGAAGCGTAACCACGCCGTCTCTTTCGTATTGTTCCAGCTCTTCGCGGTAAATATAATCCGCTTCGTTTCTGCAGCCGAAATAAAGATGGGCTTCGCCCAGCGACTGTCCTTCCCGCTTCATCTGCGCTCGTGCCTGCAGGAAACCGCGGAATGGCGCTACCCCCGTCCCCGGCCCTACCATAATCACGGGAGTCTGCGGATCTTCCGGAAGCTGGAAGCCGGATTCCGGTGTACGAACGAACATGACGATGTCCACTCCCGATGGACGCTCCGCCAAATAATTCGAGGCGACTCCGACATATTCTCCTTGTCCGCTCCAAGCCGGACTGCGGACGACCCCTACCGTAATGCTGGCCCGGCCTGCGTTCATCCGCGGGGAACTGGATATCGAATAATATCTTGGTTTTAACGGAGGCAACAGCTCCAAAAACTTCGCGAACGGAATTTCGCAGGCTTCGTATTTTTCAACAAGGTCAAGCATCGTGATCCGTTTCTTCAATATCTGCTCTTCGTAGGTCCCCTCTTCTAACAAAGCTTCCAATTCGCGCTTATGCGGAGGACAAACCGTAAAAGCGGCAACCTCGCGGATCTGGGCTCGTGTTGCAGCCTCCTGCAGCTCCACATTATGGCTAAGCAGGTCCGAGAGCGATACAGGCCGGTCTAAAGGCAGATGGGACGCGCTGACTCCGCTTGCCGTCAAAATCACTTGCTCTTTCTCACTCAAGCCAAAGCGTCGCAGAATGCGGCTGACGTTCTCTTTTCTGTTGCTAGGAAAGACTCCAAGGTGATCTCCCTCTTGATACGTAACCTCCTCCGGCAATTCGATCTCGATATGCCGCGTGCTGCGTCCGCTGCCAGGCTGCTGAAGTTCGCGGTTTTCCGCGATTGTCGCGTGAACCGCATCGTACGATTGAGCGAGAGGCGTCTCGGCAAAGCCGCTGACATACTGAATATTTAAAGTGCTCCGTTCTTTTTCCGCATTTTCGTTTAGTTTTAAATCGAACGTCTTCATTGCATCGGTCCACATTTGACTTTTCCATGCTTCAAACTGCTTTTCGAAGTCGCCGCTCGCATCAGCCTCTCCGCGAAGGGAGAACCTTGTCGCTCCTTTTGCGGCGAGCTGTTCGTCAATGAATCTCGGCACCTCTTGATACGTCGAGGCCCAGTTGTGGTCCCCGCAGCCAAATACGGAATAGTGCACCCCGCTAAGCTCGCCCGGTTCGACCTGCTCCAGCCATTGAACGAACTGTCGCGCATTGCCCGGCGGTTTCCCGTTATAGGAAGAGGTGACGATGATTAAAGCGCCTTCCTTCGGCAAATGGCCCAACCGATCGTTCAGTGCCGCCGCTTCGCTTCGAATACCGTGCAAACGGGCGAGGTCCGCCAGTTCTTTGGCGATGCGTTCCGCAGTTCCCATATTGGAGCCGTAAAGTACAAGCAGCGGCCTGTTGTTCACTCCGAGGACGGAAGCTTGCTGCGCTTGTTTTTCAGGGTTGGGAGCTTGGGCAAGGTCTTCTCCCGGTTTGGCGGTATACGCAGCGGTTATTTTCCTGTCTCGCAATTGAACACGGATCTTGAAGTCGTCCGGCTTCAGCGTCAGCGTTTGTTTGACTTTCAACTGGTAGTTCAAATGATCGAGCAATTCGAATTGCTGAAGGATCATCCCGAGCACTAAAGTCGCTTCGTGAAGCGCAAACTGCATGCCGATACAGGCTCGTTGCCCGTTCCCGAACGGTTTATAGGCATGGTTCGGTACTTGGGCAGGGTCTTCAAACCGTTCCGGCCGGAATTGCTCCGCATCGTCCCCCCATACCCCTTTATCCCGGTGAAGCTTGGGCAAAACAATCGAAACGGCTTCCCCTTTCTTAATGGGATACTTTCCTCCAATGACGGTATCTTCCTTGGCGAACAGGCTAAATTGGGGAGCGGTCGGCCATAGACGCAAAGACTCGTTTAAAATCATTCGGATATATTTCAGCTTCAGAACTTGTTCGTACGTTGGCGTTGCGTCTGTTAGCACTTCGTCCACTTCGGCGTAAGCCTTTTTTAATACTTCCGGATGCTTTAATAAAAAGTAAATCGTAAATGACAATAGTCCGCTTGTGGTTTCATGACCGGCGATCAGGAACGTGATTATTTGGTATCGAATATTTTGATCATCCAGCTGTTGACCGGTCTCGGGATCTTTGGCGGTCAGCATTCGGGCAAGCAAATCGGTTTCTCCCTGGTCCCCTTTTGCTTTGCGCTCGGCGATGATTTTATCAACCAAGGAGAACATCGATTGAATATCTTGCTCGTACTGGCGTTTGGTTTTCACCATCAGCATGTTTTGAATCGGCAGCCTGTTGCCGTAATGCATCGCTTCATCCAGCGAACGAACCATACTGACAATAAAAGGATTTGGCGTTTCTCTGTAGTAGCTGTTGAAACGATAGTTAAATCCGCACAAGCCAATGGTGTCCAGGGTGAGCCGCGTCATATCGTCTGGAACGTCGATGCTTTCGTCCGGATTAAGGCGCGCCCATTTTTGGACAAGCTGCACAGCGATATCCACCATCATGTCATGATACCCCTTCATCGCTTGAAGGCTAAAGGAAGGCATCAGAATCGCATGCGCCTTTTTCCAATTCGGCTCTTCCGTAAGACTTGTGAACAGTCCGTCTCCGGCAAAATCGCGTACCTTCAGCAAATGACCTATCGCTTTGTCAAAACGCGATTCGTCACATACATCGGCCACCAAGTCGGGTCCGGAGATGATATAAACAGATCTTCCCAATGCCTCAAAACGGAAAATAGGACCGTACTCGTCAGCAAGTTTACAAAAAGATAAAGTAGGCGAATCCTTATCGATCAAGGGGATATTCCCTAGAACGCCATACGTTTTGGGCTGGGGGATCGGCATCAGATTTTCCATAAAGAAACCTCCCTCTTTTTTATAATTAACCAGATACGCAGCAATCTCTTTCCAACCTAATATTCCCCAACATGGCTAACAAAAATTACCCTAAAGGAGCATTCGGAAGAAAAGTTGTTTTTTTGTCCCTTCGAAAACTTATTCGAAAGTATGGGTTAATTTTAACCGCGGCGATCCATAATATCCAATGTATAATTGAACATCAATTCATTACATTGAAACAATGAATGGGGCAAGAAAATGGAACTGCAGCAGCTTCGCTATTTTCAAACCGTAGCCCGAATGGAGCACATGACACAGGCAGCCGAGGAATTAAACATTACCCAACTGGCGCTGAGCAGGACGATCTCCCGATTGGAAGAAGATATCGGGGTTCCCCTATTTGAAAGAAAGGGCCGTCATATCCGGCTGAATCGATATGGCGAGATTTTTCTTGCCCACCTGGAGCGGTCGTTTCTGGAGTTGGATCAAGCCAAGAAGAAAATCAATGACATAGCCCGGATCGAAAATCTCTCGGTTTCCATTGCTACCACAAACGTCAGTATATTTCCGAGTCTGGTATCGGCTTTTCTGCTTCAATACCCGGATATACGGATACGTCAGTATTTGCGAAGCGACATCAATATGTACCAACTGCTAGAAAAAGGCGAGATCGACATGTGCATTTCTTCCGAGCCTATAGAAGGCCCTGATGTCCAATGGGACCCTTTATTTACGGACGAATTATTGCTGCTGGTCCCCAGAGAGGAACGCTTTATTCATCGCCAAGACATACGGCTTGTGGAAGTCGCCGACGAAAGATTTATCAGCAGCACTACCAATTACGATTCATCGAATTGGCTGGAACATGTTTGTCAGCAAGCCGGTTTTGCTCCCAAAATTTCGTTCGAGGGAAATGACTCCGTGGTCATTGGAGAAATGGTAAGTCTCGGTCTGGGCCTCTCCTTTATCCCTAAGCATCTGTGGGACAAGTTCTCTGAAATCCTAAAGGATCGGCTTCATGTTCTGACCATGACGGAGCCCCATTGTACCATGACCACCGGGATATCGAGAATCACGGGCCGTTATCTGCCCACCGCCGCGCATACCTTCTATAGCTTCGCGATTCAGCGAACTTGGGATGAAAAAAATGGACATTCCGTCTTTTGAAAACGGATGTCCATATACGATGTGAGATATTCGCTTATCGACGTCCCCGAAAGGTGCGTCGCAAGTCGTCAACCCACTGGTCCGGGATTTCCCATGGGATGAAGTGACCGCCTCGTTCGTGAACAGCGATATTGACATGGTTGTACCAGGGCGCGCGGTCGCTGTCCAGAATGTGGCCAACCCGATTATCGGTCGTAATGCCTGGCGGATTCTCATAGCCAACGAACGTGATGCCGGTAGGCGCTTCTACCACCGGCCATCGGTCATGAGACGGTGTCCACGGGTAACGATTGGCGTTCGCGTAAACGCGCATGGAGGTTTCAATATTGTCGCTCCATCTTGCCCAACGCTCCAGAATCCATGCAAGCATGCCAACCGGCGAGTCGCTCAGCCCGTAGGAGAGCGTACTCGGATCGAGCACGTGTACGGCGAGATGCGACGCGAAACGACGATCAAACTTCAGGATCTCGCTCCGTATGCTTGCAGGGATATGGTCAGGAATGTGCTACCCTCCGGAGAGATCCCAAGCGCGATCCCCGTTGAATAAGCTCAGCTTTTGTGCAGGCCCGATGTGGATGGCGTAAAGCTCCCCGCTATATTTGTGTCCGAGTTGCTTTTCCAAAACAACAAAACCTCCCGTCTCGCTTTCGTCAAGCGGGATTGGAGGTTATTGGCCGTCTCGGGCTGGAATGAAAAAGACAGCAATCCTATGATGTGAGATAGAATGGTTTAAGATAGCGGTGCCCAAACTGCTCTTGTCCAAGCCATGCGCATCCCAATTCGTTCCATGTTATTTTGACTGGAGCTCCCAAAACGCGCTTGTGCTGCAACAAGCTCACAACCGGCTTTGTACGCTTCATGCATCCGCCAATTCAAAAGAGCAGTTTGCAAGCCCTTCTGTCTAAATTCGGGAATCGTTGCCGCTAACGTGAAGGAGGCGATGTCTCTGCTAACGTACATGACAGCCACAGCGGCCGGCACATCATTCCAACAAGCCAAAAATAATTTCCAACCGGGACGATTCAGTAAACCTATGTTGTTGTTCACAAGGTGGTGCTTATGTGCGAGATCCATACCGGACCCGACACAATGGATACCCGCATAGATATCAAAATCGGTTTGATTGTCAATTTGGCGTATTTTTATATTTGGAGGGAGCTCCGGCAGGCTTGAAGTAAAGAAATCAATTTCAGACTGTTCTATCCGTTTAGCCAATTGTTCGTTAATTACCGGTAACCGCATTTATGGTCACGTCCTATTCCGGTTTAATCCAATACACACAGCGGTTGTCGCCATTTAAAATATGCTCGCCTCTGGTGATCTCAATCCCGTCGCCAATGATGCGTTGGAACATGTCCAATTCCTGCTTGCAAAGTCCGGAGCATGCTTTCGCCGCCTCGCAAATCGGGCAATGCTTCTCTACAAGACAAAAGGAACCGTCGGAGTTCTCGATCACCTCGGCCATATATCCCTCAGACGTTCGCGATTCCGCGAGAATCTTTAATTTTTCCTTCAGCGGCAGACTCGCCGGCACTTTGTTCCGGTAGTCCTCAAGTTGTTTGCGGTTACGGATTTCCAGCAGTTTCTCCAAGCCTTCGTCTCCGAACGCTTCTTTCATGGATTCGATCAAACTGACGGTAAGATCGGCGTACCCGTCCGGAAACAGCCGATTTGCCTCGGAAGTGAGCGTCCACATCTTCGCAGGCCGCCCCATCGTCCTCGATTCTTCCTTGAAGGTGACCAACCCTTGTTCCTGCAGATCATACAAGTGCTGCCGTACCGCCATCGCGGTCACCCCAAGCTGGCTGGCCAAGCTTAAAGCATCCATGAAGCCGTTGTGTTTGAGCAGTTTCACAATGGCTCTTCGCGTTCTTTCGGCACCTTCTTTTGCGTGCGAATTCGCTTTGTTCATTCCATTCACCTTTAATCCATTGAGATTCTAGGTATCCATCGAAATATGATCCCATGCTTCATCACGGTGACCTATGATCCAGAACAATCCCCGGCGTCTTTCTAAGACGATGCTTTCGTTCATGCCGGCCGGAGCTTCTTCCCCTTGGATTCGGCTGTTGACGCACGCCCAGTGAAGCCGATAAATTTTGTCAGCCTCATCCAACATTTCTTCCTTGCTGCGCATCGCGGTTTTCAGAACAAATTGTTCGAACGTTTCGCAGCTGGAAACGACCTCAATCGCATAGTCACAGTCGCATACTTGATCGGGAAAATCAAGCGTGTCCACAAGACCCAGCGCCCAAATAAGCACCCAATACGCTTCATATTGCCAGGAAATATTGATTGCGTCTTCCCTAACCGGCTCATCATCCTGCAATAGCTTTTTTTCGTTCTCCGTGAGGTACTCTTCCACGCCAAATTTTTGCAGCATGCCGGTGAAAAAGTCTCTCGACCCCTGAATATCTTCGCCTTGCGCCACATCGCAAGCGAATTGGATGACGATTAATAAGGCTACCGCTCTTCTTGCGATGTCTTCTTTCTTTTTAAACTGGCATTGTTCCAAGGGCGGAAGCTGCGGCAGTCCGTGAATAAACGGAATCCCTCTTTCGCTTAAGTAGGCGATTGTCTTGCTTTTTCGTTGTTCGCCTTCCTCGGATGTGATTTCAGGGCCTAGCACCTTTCTGGTGCAGGCGTGAGGCCTGAAGTTAGACGGGCCCGATGTACCGTCAGGATATACAATGACCTCTCCCGCTTGATCAAGCAAAATTCCGTTCGGCAAAAAGCCGATTCCTCCGATTCGCGACAGCAGCCCCGTAAATAATTGCATCTGCCCGTCGGTTATGTCCTTCTCCGTTTCGATGGCAAGCATCGTATTTAAGACGGATATTTGCGTCATGACCAACCCTTTTAGGTTCTCGTCTTCAAAAGGAATGCGATCATAGAACCCCATCATCCCGGGAATATTGTTAGCGAAATAATCGGGATTCGTATCCTCGGACGCGACTCTTATCGTCATCTTATGTTTGCTGAACAGCGTTTTGGACTTGAGAAAATAATCATTGTCGTCTCTCTTGATTTCGTAGGCTTTTGCAAAAACGTCGGATATCGTAGTTTCGATATCATCAATGTCATTCTTGGATGCGAATATCGTGAAATGCTTCAAAATGTGTGCCTCCCCAAATCCATCATTTGCCTATGTTTGAATTTACTCTATAAGAGCATCAAGTTCAATAGATAGTAACGATTATTTTCATTTAAGCACTTGACCTTAGGTCTGACCTAAGGTGTATCGTTAAGATATTCCAAGCCTCGTCCTAGGAGTGAACTTGATGAAAAGTGAAATTACGATTAGTGAACTAGCTAAGCTTATGAACGTGTCTGTGCATCAAATTCGTTATTTTGAAGAAAAAGGCGTCCTTCAGCCTGCTTACACAGATCATAATCAGTACAGAATGTATAGCATTGATCAAATTTATCAGCTAGCGCACATTCTGCTGCTCCGCAAGCTTAGGGTGCCTGTTCAGTCCATAAAAGACTGCATGACCTCCTATTCTGCAGATCAATATCGACAGCTTCTTCAGCATTCCCTGCGGGAAGTAGATGCGGAGCTGCAGCGACTCCAAGAGCTTCAGCAGTTCATCAAAAAAGTTTTGCGCGAACAACAAAGCTTTAACTTGCAGCCCAATTCATACCAAATCAAGCGGCATGATACCACTTATCTGGCACGCTGGATTGAAATGGATTCGCGCACGAAGCTTAATGCCGCACGATTGGCTGAACAGCCGAAGCACGTTCCGAACTTGTTCGAATCGGACATTCATTATGTATTAGACGGTTCGAGCACCGTTACCTTATACCTGGAAACGCAGGCGCCCGGCGACTTGTTTTTACCTGGCGGCGATTACCTTTCCATACAAACCCTTGTGAATGAAGATGAAGATCTTGAACCGTTGATTGCACAGTTTTACGACTATGCTGCTGCGCAGTCTCATGTCATCACAGGTCCTCTGATTCTCGTTGAAAAATCTTATTTATCCCTATTTAGCCAAAGCCAACTGCACTATGAACTGCGGGGCTTAATCGAACCGGCTGCAAAATCCGAAAGGAGGAATCGAACATGACAGCAGCACCTGTAACGATTGAAGCTATGCAGGCCAAGTATAATCCACAGGTCGGCCGATTGCTTGTTCTCGGGTTTGGCGGAAAATTTCAAAACCTGACGAACATGAATGATGGGGAGCTCGCCCTTTTTTTCGAAAAGCTTCTTGACCATTTCCCCACTAACCCGGCAAGTCAACGAATGGTCGCCCTGCAGGAGGGGGAAGTGATCGGAACCATATCCATCAAATGGAAGTCGGAATCTGCTGCGAAGCAAAAGCTTCCTTCCTGGAAGAATTTCAATCGGTTTGGAACATGGAAGCTGCTTAAAATGTTGATCGGTTTATATTTATTCGACCATAAACCAAAGGCCGGAGAATGTTATATTTCGGATGTTGTTGTCCATCCGGATCATCGAGGCAAAGGAGTTGGAAAGCTCCTATTGCAATGGGCCCAGTATTTTGTGCAAACGAAACAAAGCCTCGACAGGCTAAGTCTATACGTCTCAGGTAAAAACCCGCGGGCGAAGCATCTATACGAGCAGTTGTTATTCCGTACTCATTCGCAATCGAAAAGTTTAGTGTGGCATCTCTTATTCAAGGAAATGAAATGGGACTATATGGTAATGGAATTTGCAAAGGAGAAGGTCTGAAAAAGATGTACATTCCGAAACGGAAATTCAGGACTTCGGCGTAAAGCGTTAAAGGGAGATGATGCAGCATGAGTCAATCAATGAGTCAAGCGAAAGAGCGGATAACCGCCATTGATTTTGCCAGAGCCTTTGCGATCTTCGGAATGATTATCGTGAACTATAAGCTTGCCATGCAGGCAGAAAATGGCGGACCGGCATGGCTGCAATCGATAGCGGGTTTGTTCGAAGGAAGAGCATCCGCACTGTTTGTCGTATTGGCCGGCATCGGGGTGTCATTAATGACCTCGAAAGCCCGAAATTCGATGAGCGGGGAGCTCATTCGTCAAAGCCGGAACAGCTTGTACCGAAGAGCCGCTTTCCTGTTTATCGCTGGCGTGCTTTTATTGCTAATGGGCTGGAGCGCCGACATTTTGCATTATTATGCCGTGTTCATGCTTGTCGCTGCGATCTTGATCACCGTATCCAACAATAAAAAAAATAGACTGTCGAAACAGTCTAACCAACGGATATCATTCATTTAAGCGAGTCACGCGCCCGCCTCTATCTGCCGATGGAAAGCCTCCAGCGCTTCTCTTACCTCGGCGGCCGTATCCAGCGCCAGTACCCGCTCTGCCAAAGCGGCACACTCGCTTCGATTCACATGAACGATCACCTTTTTCACCTTGGAAAGCGAAGATGCGGACATGCTCCATTCGTGAAGGCCCAAGCCAACCAATAGAGGAGCGGCAAGCGGGTCCCCGGCCATCGTTCCGCACATCCCCGTCCACTTGCCATTACGGACTGACGCATCGATCACCTGCTTCACCAATCTTAGGACGGCCGGATGGAAGTAGTCGTACAAATGGGAGACCTTTTCGTTCATACGATCGACGGCAACCGTATACTGCACCAAATCATTCGTTCCGATGCTGAAAAAATCAACTTCCTTAGCAAAGCTGTCGGCCATCAGAGCCGCAGACGGAACTTCGATCATGATCCCAAGCTCTACCGCATCGGCAAACGGCTTGCCTTCCTGACGAAGCTGTTCGCATGCCTGCTCGTAAATCGCTTTCGCCTCGCGCCATTCCTCCAGTCCCGAAATCATCGGAAACATAATCTTGACGTTTCCATGAACGCCGGCTCTGGCGATCGCTTTAAGCTGGGTAAGAAGAAGCTCCTTTCTATCCAGGCCAATCCGGATCGCCCGATAGCCGAGAAAAGGGTTCATCTCCTTCGGCAGCTCCAAATAAGGAAGCTCCTTATCTCCTCCGATATCCAGCGTACGAATGACAACGGGACGGCCCCGCATCGCTTCGGCCACGGCCGAATACGCTTGATATTGGGTTTCTTCATCGGGCAATTGAGATTGTCCCATGAACAAAAATTCCGTCCGGTACAGCCCTACCCCTTCAGCCCCTTGCTCTAATAGGGACAAGGATTCTTGAACCGTTCCGATATTCGCAGCCAGCTCCGCTCGAAAGCCATCCTTCGTGACGGCCGTACGATTCGCGTAAGCCTTCAAATCGGCCCATTCCGATTGTTCCCGTTGCTGCTGCTCCCGATACGCTTCTACAGTTGCCGAAGACGGGTTCACGATGCAATCTCCCACGGAGCCGTCGATAATAAGCTCATCGCCGTGACCGATGGCTTCCATTTCGTCCCCGATCCCCAAGACGGCGGCGATGCCTAGCGAGTTGGCCAGAATCGCCGTATGCGACGTCTTGCCCCCTATTCGGGTAACAAAACCGAGCACCAAGCTTTTATCCAACTGGACCGTATCCGAAGGGGTCAGATCGTCCGCGACCAGAATGACCTGCTCCCGAATGTCCGAGAGCCGGGTGCCTTGATGATCGGACAATTGGGCGAACAACCGGTTGCCCACATCGCGAACGTCGGCTGCTCTTTCCCGCATGTACTCGTTCGCCATGCTCTCGAACAACCCCGCCACCTGAGTCACGACTTTGTGAACCGCCGTCTCGGCCGTCCACTGGTCTTGCACAATCAGATCCTCCATCGGCGGATAAAAGGCCGGGTCCGACAAGAAGCTGAGCTGCCCCTTCAGGATCATCGCCTTATCTTCTCCTAGCGTGCTTTGCGCGCGATCAATCAGCGCTTGAAGCTGCTCTGAGCATTTCGCTTTTGCTTGTTGAAGCCGCTGCAATTCCAGGCCGCTATCATCGGCTTTCCTGCTCTCGATATCCGCCAGCCTGACAGGCGAGTAGACGAAAGCTTTACCGATTCTCACCCCGGCCGACACGCCAAGTCCCTTCAGTTTTTTTTCCGCCATCGATCGTCTCTCCATTCCCTGGCTCTTTGTTCTGCGAGGCTAACCTTCCCCAAATCCGCTCTCTACCAATTCGACTAGCGAATCAAGCGCTTCCCGCTCATCTGGTCCGTCCGCCGAAAGGGTAACGACGGAGCCTTTTTCCAGTCCCAAGGTCATCAGACCTAGGATGCTTTTCCCATCCGCTTCGGCCGTATCGGACTCCTTGTGGAAGTTCACTGTAATTTTCGATTGAAACGTCGTCGCTTTCTCCGTAAATAGCTGGGCAGGCCGAATATGAAATCCGGATGCGTTCCGGATGGTAACTTCTTTCGTTAGCATACGCTTGTCTCCTCCTAAATGGTTTGCAATAGGTCGATCAATTGCTGCGGCTCCGTAACGTTCAACAAGCTTTGGCGGAACTGTTCGTCAATCAGCTTCCGGGAAAGCGCGATCAAGATTTGCAGATGCTCGTTGCCTGCCGCCTCCTCCGGAACGGCGATCATAAACACGACCGATACCGGATTTCCGTCCAGAGACTGCCAGTCGAGCGGCTGCGTCAGCTTGGCAAAAGCCAATCCGGCTTTACTTACGCCGCCAGACTTTCCGTGCGGAATGGCGACGCCGAAGCCGATTCCTGTCGAGCCCGTCTCCTCCCGCTTCATCACAGCGTCTAAATAAGTGGACTTGTCGCGGAGGCATCCTGCGGCTTCAAGCCCGTCGATCATCGCCCGGATACAGCTTTCCTTGTCAGATGCTTCCAGCGAAATCATAATGCTTTGTTCCTGCAAAAGTCCTTGAATATTCATACGTTCATCCTCCTATTTTAAAACAGGCTTTTTTAATACATTCAATACGATCGCCGTAACGATGGTTCCTGCGACGATAGCTGCGGCATACAAGGCCAAGTGGCTCACCGCGTTCGGAATTGGCAGGACGAAGATGCCGCCGTGAGGCGCACGAAGCGTCGCGCCGAAAAGCATCGATAAAGCGCCTGTTAACGCGGAGCCGACCATAATCGAAGGAATGACGCGGAACGGATCGCTTGCCGCAAACGGAATCGCGCCCTCCGTAATAAACGAAATCCCTAAGACGGAGGCCGCTTTGCCGGCATCCCGTTCTTCCTTGGTATACTTCTTCGGAGCAAGCAGCGTCGCCAACCATAACCCGAGCGGAGGCGTCATCCCTGCAGCCATCACAGCGGCCATCGGCCCGTACACATCGCTGGCCAATAAGCCTACGGAAAACGTATACGCCGCTTTATTCACCGGTCCGCCCATATCGAAGGCCATCATCAGTCCAAGCAAACCGCCAAGCAGAACGGCGTTGGTCGATCCGAGCGATTTCAGCCACTCCGTCAAGCCGTCCATAATCGTCTTCACAGGCTCCCCGATGACGTAGATCATCAGAAGTCCCGTAATTCCGGTCGCAAGAAGAGGAATAAGCAGAATCGGCTTTAAGCCCTCCAAGTTTCTGGGCAGCTTGATGTAGTCTTTTAACCATTTCGCCACATACCCTGCCAAGAAACCGGCAATGATGCCGCCAAGGAACCCTGCGCCGATTTTGGAGGCCAGCATGCCGCCTACGAGACCGGGGGCAAGACCCGGCTTTTCCGCAATTGAGAACGCGATGAATCCGGCCAAAATCGGAACCATGAGCGCGAAAGCCGCTCCGCCTCCGATATCCATTAACGCTGCGGCCATCGTGCCTTTTTCTTTAAACGCCTCAATACCGAACACGAAGGAAAGAGCAATCAGCAGCCCGCCTGCCACGACCAAGGGAAGCATGTTGGATACGCCGGTCATCAAATGCTTGTACGCCCCGGTACGGGAAGCGCTGCGCTGCGCCTTCGATTGCTCCACTTGCTCCCGGTAGTCTGCTGCAGGCGCGGCTTGTTTGTTAAGCGCTTCGTCAATAAGCCCGGCCGGATCTTTAATAGCCTGGGCTACCGGCACTTTGACAACAGGTTTGCCCGCAAAACGGGACTCCAATACGTCCGTGTCAGCCGCTACAATGATCGCATGCGCCTCGGCGATTTCCTCCGGGGAAAGCTCGTTCTCGACGCCGACGGCTCCTCGCGTCTCTACCTTCATCGGAACCTGCTTCTCTCTCGCCGCTTTGGCCAAAGATTCGGCAGCCATGTAAGTATGCGCCACGCCGGTCGGACAAGCGGTCACAGCCAAAATCTTTTTCATATGGAGTGCCTCCTCAACTCATGATCACAAATGAAACTATAAGGGCCATATCGTCACCTTGCTTACCTTCTCTTCCACTTCGGCAAGCGTACAAACTTCCGTTCCCGGCTTGGAAGCGGTCACCGTTCCCGCAGCCGATGTCCAGCGGGCCATCTCCTCCAGCAGCTTCCCTTCCAGCAGGCAGTACACCAAAGCGGCCACCATGGAATCGCCGGCACCGACCGTGCTCAGAGGCACAATCGGGAACGGTTTCGCGCGCACCGCTTCCGTTTCGCTGACCAGAATCGACCCTTCGGCTCCTAAAGAAACGGATACGTAAGCGATACCTTTGCCTGTGAGCCTTCTTGCAGCGGAAACAATCTCCGTGTCGCTTTGGAAGGTTTCTTTAAAAAGCGATTCCAACTCGTGAATGTTCGGCTTAATCGCATACGGAACGGCTTCAATCCCGTGCGTGAACGGCTCTCCGTCGGCATCCAGCACCGTCCGGGCTCCGGCACGATTCGCAATCTCGATTAACGTCTTATACGTATCGTCCGGCGCCCCGGGCGGCAAGCTGCCACCCAATACGACAACCGACACGTTGCGGACAGCGTCGGTATACCTCTCGATAAACTCATGCAGTGATTTCCGGTCCACCGTAAAGCCCGCTTCGTTGAACTCCGTCGTTTCTTTGGTGCATTCGACGTATACTTTCAAATTGGTTCTGGTTTCGCCTTCCGTCTCGATAAAAAAGCTAGGAATGTTCAGACCGGCGAGCTGTTCGGTGATGATTTTTCCCTGGTGGCCGGCCGTCAGCCCCCAAGATGCCACATCGACGGAAAAATGCTTGAGCGCTTTGGCGACGTTGATTCCTTTGCCGCCGGCGTCCGTTCTCCACGCTTTAATCCGATTTAATCCGCCGCTCACGAACTCTTCAATCGTGACGGTTTTGTCCAATGCCGGATTGAGGGTGACGGTCAGGACTTTAGAGCTCATGTCCTCTCCCCCCAGCATGGACAACCGTCACCGATAGGCCAGCCGCCTCCAGCTCCTCCCGCGCATTGTCCGGCAATCCGTCGTCGGTGATCCAGTGGTCGATCTCCGGAAGTTCGGCCACTTTGGCAAACGATACTTTTCCGAATTTGCTATGGTCCGCAAGCAAAATCACCTGTTTGGCCGAGCGAAGAATACTTTGCTTCGCCGAAGCTTCCAATATATTCGGCGTCGTCAGCCCGATCACCGGGTCCAGCCCGTTTGTTGCCAGGAAGGCTTTGTCCACATAGACCGCTTTCAAAGCTTTCTCCGTCAACGGCCCGACCATCGCGAGCGTTTCATGACGAAGCGATCCGCCGGTCAGCACGAGATCCACGCCCGGATGCGTGAGCAGTTCTTGAGCGGCCATGACCGAATTGGTCACCACGGTTAATTGCTTGAAAGCTTTCAGTTCCTTGGCCAAATAATAAGTTGTCGTGCCGGAATCCAGAACGATCGTATCCCCTTCCTGGATCATGGCCGCGGCGGCTTTGGCGATCGCCTCCTTCTGTGCCCGGTAGCTGTCTTCCTTCTCGATGAACGGCGGTTCCGAATTATCGTTTACCAGCGCTACCGCTCCCCCATGCGTGCGGCGAAGCTGGCTGCTCTCCTCCAGAATCTTCAGATCCCTGCGGACGGTCGATTCGGATACTTGAAACTGCTGTGCCAGTTCCTGAACCGAAGCTCGTTCCCGCGTTTGAACATAATCGGCGATTTTCTGCTGACGCTCTTCCTCAAACAGCATTCGTGTCCCTCCCCCTACGCTGCCTTCACATGCTCATATTTGACTGATAATTCATCGATGTTTCTCATTTATGATTGTATATGATTATTTATGATTTGTACAGCGCTTACTTTTGTCTAAATTATTAAATATCAATCACATTTGGTCACGAAAGTGCAAGGGCAGCAAAAATGCCGTTCTCTTCATCCCCCCTTGCTTCCTCTGGTTCCAAATTCGACGATTCGGGCATTCACTTTAACCTCGATCGAAGCTTCGCTAAACGTAGAATCCCAGTTCTCTTTCACTTTGTTCCATACCCGAGGATATTCGACTTGCAGGCGTTTTCCGAACCCGGCGGCATCCAGCATCAGTTTCTTTTGCATTTTGACCAGCACTTTTTTAAGCGAAGACTTAATCGACGCTTCTGCCGCCCGCTCCGCCCTGGCGATAAATTCTTCCTTAAAAGCATTGTCCGAATCGACCCAATCTTCCCGCAGCCTTCCTTCCGTCTTAATCTCCACCTGAAAGGAGATACGACCGTCCTTGTGCTTGGGCTTGATGGTTCTTGCGAATTTGCGGACCTCATAGACGATCTTTTCCCCGCTGATCGGGTCCGTTCCTTCGATAATTCCCGTTCTCTTCCTCTCCCCCTTCAGCCAATTCAAGCCAACCGTCTCTTCCTCATCCAGCCAACCGGCCATTCTGGCATCCTTTCCCCGGATCACGGCGGCCCCGGACAACGTCGTTTCCTCTCGCGCTGCAGTTACCCATTGAATGACGAAATTTTCTTTTTTCGTTAAGTTTTCGGACAGTTCTCCAAGCTTCATGATCGGAGGGATACGCAGCGTCTTGCGGAAGCCTTCTACAAGTCCTCTTAAATTCAAAGCCGGATTCGCCACGATGCCTTTCTTTTCTAACACGGTTCTTGTTTTCCCCTCGCATACCAATACACGAATCGACCGTCTCGCCTCCGGGTTGCGCAGCAAGAAGTTGATGATATCTCTCAGATCAAAGCTGCGCGCCACCTCTTCGCTGATGAGAATAACTCTCAGATGCTCATAACTGGGAGTGCGAGACAAGCGCGTTGACAAACCGTTAATGTTATCAAATACGACCCTTCCCTCGCTAAAGACGTTTATATAATCCTTTTGTGGTGAACCCCCCTCTTTTGCGGAAAATTGCTTTGGCACGGCAAAATGATGCGTCATGGCGATTCGCTCAGCCTTGCCTTGTTTTCCTTCGGACATCCCATTCTCTTGATTCGTTCCTTCATGGGCAGGCATGTCAAAGCCGATGCCAAGCACAATCCCTACGTCCTCTATCTCTACCCGATCCCAGCAGCCCGTCATGGATACAAGAAATAAACTTGCCGAAAGCAAACACAGCCTTCTAGCCGTTCTCATGGACTTTCCTCCTCAGCTTGACGAAGATCCAGAAGTAGATGGGCATGATCACAATAATGAACATGGCAAAATTATTAAGAAATTTGCCAACGCTAAATACGTTGTTTAATGTTTTCGGCACCATGGCAACGATATAAACCACTGGGAACAGGAGGTAAATATAGGTTCGGTAATTTCTTCGGAACAGATGCCCTAATCCGAGGCTTGCCACATAATAGTACGGAACAAAAGTCGCATACATCGACATGACCCAAAGCACGGAGAACAATGACTCGAACCGCTCGAAAAATCCTCCCGGCAACTCGATATCCTTGGCTACGGACATGGTCGGCCAGGTCAGCGTCTTGACTTCTTCGGCCGTTAGCGTGCCGAACGAGATAAATACGGTCAGCGTATAGAAAAGAATAACTACACCGATGCCGCTCAGCATGGATTTCACAGCGTCCCGGGGCTCTTTCATGAACGCGCTTAAGACCAGCATAATCTCGAAGCCGCTGTAAGAGAACGTTGAAGACGGTATCCCTTTCCATACGGGCGTGAATCCTTCTGCCAGTACCGGCCGTATATTGTCCAGTTCGAACTCCTTAAAGCTGAAGGCGATCAGAGTGACGAGGATGATTAAGATCGCGGGTAAAAATAGCTCGATCAAGCGCGCAATCGGGTAGATTCCTCCTATGGCGAGATACACCCCAACCAGCATAAAGACAATCACGATGAACGAAATCGGGGTTTTATCCAGCAAATACATGCGGATCACTTCGCCCATGACACGCGCCAAATACCCGGCAGATATCGCAAAATAAGCGCTCAGTAGTACAATATGAACCGCGCCTATCACCTTGCCAAACAACGTTTGGCTGAATTCGAAAAACGTTTGTTTGGGAAAACGCTGATTTAATTTGATGATGACATACCCGGCCAGCAAAGCGAGGAACCCGCCAATCAGAACGGAAATCCATCCGTCCGGGGTCCCTACCTTCTTCGCCATAACCTGCGGCAAAAACAGAATCCCTGTCCCGATCATGCTTTTGGATACGATAAAAGAAGCTTGCACGGATGTAATTTCATCTTTACGGCTCATGATCTGTGACAACTCACCCTTATCTTTTCTATTGGCGCGTGCGGTCTTGCGGTCTAAGCAGTTTCGGACGCCGCTTCATCATTTGGAGGGGTACTCTTACAATCAGGTCTTTCCAATCGTTTGCCCGCATGGGCGTGAAGGGAGCCATATAATCGACCCCAAAGCTCTTGAGCTTCACCAGATGGGCCATGATCAAGATAAAAAGCAGGATCACGCCGTAAAGCCCGAGTATGGCCGCCGCCATCATCATCGCAAACCGGAGCATACGAATGGCAATTGCCGAAGAATACTGCGGAAAGGCAAAGGAAGAAATGGCCGTCAGCGCAACGACGATCACCATGATGGGACTCACGATGGCCGCTTGCACAGCGGCTTGCCCGATGACCAATCCGCCGACAATGCCGACCGCTTGTCCGATCGGTTTCGGCAGCCGCAGCCCCGCTTCCCGAAGAAGTTCGAGCGTCACTTCCATAATGAGCGCTTCGATGATCGATGGAAAAGGAACCCCTTCCCGTCCTGCTGCGATGGAGATGACCAGTTTTGTCGGAATCAATCCGTGGTTGTAAGAAATCAAAGCAATATAAAGTGCAGGAAGAAACAGAGCGATGAATGCCGCCCCATATCGCAGGATACGAATCAAGGAAGCAGGCATCCACCGTTCGAAATAGTCTTCGGAAGAAGTCATCAGCATGGAAAAAGTAACCGGAATAATCAAAGCAAAAGGAGTCCCGTCTACCAACAAGGCGATACGGCCCTGCATCAAAGCGCCCGCTACCCGGTCGGGCCGCTCCGTGTTTTGCATCTGCGGAAACGGAGAGTAAGTATGATCCTCGATGAGCTGCTCAATATAGCCGGAGTCGGATATCTCATCAATATCGATCCGCTCGATTCGGCTCTTCGCTTCTTCCACGAGCTCCTGGTTCGTTAATCCCTTGATATAGATCAGGTAGACGTCCGTTTGAGACCGGCGTCCAAGCTTATAAGGGATCATGGTGAAGCCCGGGTCTTTAATTCGGCGCCGAAGGATGGCCGTATTGGTATGAAGCTTCTCGACAAAGCCTTCTCTCGGTCCTCGAACAACCGCTTCCGATAACGGTTCTTCAATGGAACGACCCTCTCCGCCGACGGTGCTTAGAACGATAACATCGGCAAAGCCTTCCAAAAATAGCGCGGTATTCCCATCAAGGACTTTACGAACGCACTCCTTCAAGCAGCGCACCTCATGAACCTCCGCCGTCGAAACGACGGAATCGGAAATGCTGCTTTTGAGCTGCTCTTTATTCGTGACGGAATCGCTGTACAGACTTCGTTCCTGCATTAAAGGCTTGATCACTTGCTCGTTCAGAACGGTTTTATCGACCAGACCTTCGATATACACAACAGCCGCTTGCCAGGGGGAATGTCCGACCCGAAACTCTCGGAAAATCACGTCAGGGCTGTGCCCAATCGCATCCTTCATCATCCGAAGGTTTCCGGATAGGTTATCTGTGAACGGAACATCCGGCATGTCATCCACCTTCTCCAGCCATAGGTTGGTTTCTAGATTCTTCCCTCTGTATTATCCCCAAAGAATTACATTTTATGATGCCTTTGTATTCGTTCATGTAAGAAAAAAACCTGCACCGGCAAGCTGCTTACGCCAGGAACAGGAGTTTCGGTATCGGGTATGCTTTGGGAGTCAGTTCAATGTCGCCATCATTTGCTTCGCTTCCAAATACAGGACTTGCACGAATTTTTTCGTATTGATTTTATGGTTTACGCTGGATTTTCGATCCTCTTCCAATTCGTTCATTCTTCTACGGACTTCCATAAAATCGAAAAATTTCGCAGCGTAATTTTCAAACTTGGGATGGGTATAATCCGTTATACCTAACGATGCGAGATGATTTAGCGCATGAGATATAGCTCTCCGTACACGCTGCTCAGCCGCCTTGAATTCTTTTTGAATGAGCTCGGAGTCAACGCGTTCCCCGAGTTTTTTCGATGAAATTTGCCAAAATATATCTTTTAAAGCCGGAAATTCATCCTTTAACGCTCGTTCCGATTCATCTTGGAATAAGTACTCCAACATCTCCAGCAAGTCCTGGGTTCCGCTTTCTCCCGCCATCCCCAGCTCCGACAACAAATAATTTCCGCAAGTTAGGATGGACGCATCTCCTGATCGCCGGGTCTTATTTTCGCTTATATCATACGGAGAAAGAAAATCGATCGATTGCTTGATGGTTTGAATCGACGTTTCAAGAAGCATGCTTTCCATCACTTTCTTAACGATCGCTATGAGCTCAATCCGGTTTAAAGGCTTAAGGATGTAATATTCGATGCCCAGGGAGTAAGTACGGCTGACGATGTCTTTCGAACCAACCTCGGAAAGCATAATGATCTTTCCCAAGAATACGGGCAATAGTGCACGAACCGTCTCGATTCCGTCCCGGTTCGGCATAAGGACGTCAACGAAAAGAATATCCACCTGCTTCATGATGATCGATTGCGCATCGATCTTCGATCCATCTTCCGCTTCCCCCACGACTTGGCCGAGACCCTCATCTTCAATCAATTGCGCCAGCATGAGACGCACCGCAGGGTCATCGTCTACAATAAAAAACCTCATGACTTTGCCTCTCCAATAGCCGTGTCGCTCACGAATGCACAGCCTCCTATTGTCGGTTAACAGACGCTTAAATCCCACGCTTGGGCGATATGCTTTAAGAGCATATGCCCCGCCGTACTGTTGCCATACTTATCGATGGCGGGGCCATATATACCGATCCCGCATCCGTCCGGAAAAGGGAGCTCTCTGGATTTCGCGCGAGGCGGAACAGCAGCCATAATGCCTCCAGATACGCCGCTTTTGGCCGGTACTCCGACAAAAGCAGCGAATTTTCCCGAAGCGTTATACATACCGCACGTAAGCATCAAAGCTTTCGTGATGCGAGCGATATCTTTGGATACCACTTGCTTCTTCCGTACCGGGTCGTAGCCGTCGCACCCAAGGATCATCCCGATGGCGGCCAAATCTTCCACCGTGACTTCAAGCGAGCATTGCTTCAAATAAACCTCCAGCGCGACTTCCACGTCGGATTGCAGACAATTCATTTCCTTCAGACAATACGCCAGCGCTCGATTGCGATGGGCCGTCTGCCACTCGGACTGAAACACCTCTCGGCTATAGGTCGGGCTTTTTCCCGTTAAAACTTCCAATAAAGCCGTTATAACCTCAAGCTTGGATTCCGCAGTCGCTCCCGGCTGCATGGAAGCTATGGTGATGGCTCCCGCATTAATCATGGGATTAAAGGGCCTGCCCGGCTTGTGAAGCTCCAATCGAACGATTGAATTGAAAGCGTCTCCAGTAGGCTCCACATCTACATATTCCAGCACGGTGTCGATGCCGCAGCTCAAACAAGCGGCCATAAATCCGATCACTTTGGAAATACTTTGGATCGTAAAGGGCAACTCGGTCTCTCCGGCTTTTACGATCGTTCCGTCTGCTCCAATCATGCAAATGCCCAATTGAGACGGATCGGCCTCTCGTAAAGCCGGAATGTAATCGGCACAGCTCCCAAGGGCGGAGTAAGACCGATACCGGTCCACCCATTCGCCCAAGTCTATCGTTCTATCGCCTACGCTCGTCATATCCATTGATAACCAACCCCGTCCCCTTCCGGTCACGAACTATTCGTCAGCCTCGATAACGCTTTCACTCCCTCGACCGGAAATGGCACGCATCCAATAGTTTCCATAAACCAAACACACTTTGAACATAACATCTCGACTACGAAAACATATAAAAATCTACACGGCGGTTGAAGCACTTCTTATTTTAAAGGTTGGGATACGCACGATAAATGTCGTGCCGATGCCTTCTTCGGAAGAGCCGATGGCAATCTCCCCATCGAGCGAATGGACGATATCGCGCACATGCGACAGTCCGATCCCGGCTGCGGCTACCCCGCTTTCGTTATATTTTGTCGTAAAGCCCGGTTGAAAAATAATACCGAGATGCGATTCCCGAATGCCGCATCCCGTATCGGAAACTACGAAGACCGTCTCCGCCGTATCTTCATACACGCGTATACCGATGGCCCCATGCTCTTGAATGGCTTCCACCGCGTTCGAGACGAGGTTATTTACAATGGTTAGCAAGGGAATAAAATCGGCGGTCCGGTAATCCGCATCCACATCGGTCGTGAACTTGATTTTCTTTTGGAACATGCGGCTGTACTTTTGATTCGCTTTTACGACAAAGCCGAGCATTTCCGCCAAGCTCATATCGACAACGATCTCACTGTCGTATAATTTCGTCAGGCCGGCCAAGATGCGCTGCGAATCCTTCTTAACTTCGTGAATCTGCTGGGCGATACTTAAGGCTTTTTGGCCGTAACGCTCCAGGTTCTCTTCTTTTAATTTGGAATAAAGAATGTAGCTCTGCTCGGTAATCGCTTCGATCGTGCCCATTGATTTTTTCAAATAAAACGTTTCCCCGTACAGCCCCGTACCCACATGCAGCATCTGCTCCATTCGTTTTTCCTTCTCGGCATGAACGACGCGCATTTGGCCGATCATAATGCTGCTGTACAGCCCGATGACAAAATAACTGCGCACCACGGTAAGGATCAATAAGAGAAGCCAGTCGCCCCAATCCATCACATTCACGCCGAGCAGCAGCCATCGCAAGAAGAGCTCGGCCCCATTCGAGATCAGATCGATTCCTGTGACAAGCCCGCCTAACTTAAGGGGGTTGTATTCGTGAATTTTTGTTCGAAGCCTGCCCATGCAGAGGGCAAACACGATATAATAGACACCGGCCGCCACATTATTCTGCAGGCTTGCCGTGAAAGAAAGCGGGGTCGAGTGGGTTAGCCATTCGGTCCCCTGAAAGCATACGTTGAATATACCCGTGATGATCCCGATCTTGAGGTAAGGCAAGTGGCGCATAAACAGCAAGAAGAACAAAAACGTACTGGCGCCAAGCCCCATACGAAAATAATCTCCATGAAACGGATATACTTTAATTTCAGCGCCAATAGCCGTCGTTAGGGCGATGACCAGAATTTGCATCGTTTCATTTTTTAGAAACCTCCTCACAGGTGTTCCCCCTATGGCGATACTTTTTTAAAATGAGTATAAACGAAAGGAGATTCTTCCGCCAACCTTCCAAATCCAGGTCTCCGCGAAGCTTGGAAGCTTTTTATAATAAAATCGGTCAACGAAAAGGATTATCGCGGATCATGTCGAAAATGAAGTGGTAACTTAACTGGAAAATAAGGAGGGGGATACCATGTCCGGGCCATTCGGGATTCGCTGTGCCGAAAAGAATAAAATCAGTCTTGCCACCCTGCTAACCGGACTGGTCTCCCTTTCCGTCGCGCTTACTTTAACGATTCTGCTTCTTGCCTCTTATCATTCCAATAAGCAATCGTTATTCGAAACGACCTTTGCGTTGAACTATTCGGCCGCGACCAAAATGAGCCATTCCATCGATTCCTTGTTCCAATCGATGCGGGCCGGCCTGGCTTATACCGGTGCCCGTCTTTCGGCCGGCGATCTATCGGATACGCAAGAAATGCGGAGGCAGCTTGAAGCGCTGCGCCTGGGCAGCCATTATTTCAACTCCATCGCCGTCGTGGACGAAACGGGTCTGGTCCGCGGTGTGGACCCGCCTTCCGTCGGCACGACAGGACTGTATATCACGACGGAAGCGACCAAAGAAGCATTGGCGGTAAAAAAATCCTATATATCCAAGCCCTACTATTCGGCCACCGGACGGCTGATCGTTTTTATGAGCGAGCCGCTTTTTGACAAAGACGGAACCTATCGCGGTTTTATCGGGGGCAGTCTTTATTTGCAGGAAAACAATATATTGAATATGATGTTCGGGATGCATAATCATCTCAATAGCGACGGCTCGTACTTTTACGTCGTCAGCTCCAACGGTCATTTATTGTTTCATCCCGACAAATCCCGGATCGGCGACGATATCAATGCCAATCTAGTCGTTCAGAAGACGCTTCGGGGCGAAAGCGGATACGAACAGGTGACCAATTCCCAAGGAATCACCTTTCTTGCGGGCTATTCCCCCGTTCTGGAAAACGGCTGGGGAGTCGTCGTCCAGTCCCCCATCAATGTCGTTTACGACGAATTGAACCGCAATATTCGCACGATCCTGCTGTACACTCTGGCACCGTTTGTCATATTGATGATCGCCGCCATCTGGCTTGCCCGGCGTTTGGCCCGTCCGTTCGTCTCTCTTGCCGATCTGGCCGGAAGATTGGGCAGAGGCGAAAGAATCGTTCTTCCGGAGGCCAAGCATCACTGGAACCGGGAAGCCGACTTGTTGACACAGACGATTACGCTTGCGTTAAGCGATTTGCAGAAGCAGACCGAGCAGTTGGCTCATGCCGCCATGACCGATTCTTTAACAGGGTTAACGAACCGCAGGACGTTTGAATCCATCATGACGCAATGGACGGAAGAGCAGTACTCCTTCGCCCTGATTGTCATGGATATCGACCGGTTCAAGTCCATCAACGATACCTACGGTCATCAGGCGGGCGACGAAATATTGAAGCACCTGGCCCGCGTCGTCACTGCGTCCGTAGGCCCCCATGACATATGCTGCCGCTACGGCGGAGAGGAATTTGTCGTGCTTCTGCCGCTCGCCACCGCGCCGGAGGCTTTGACCACGGCGGAGCGAATTCGCACCGCTTTTGAAACGAGGGAAAATCCTCTCGGAATCCCGATAACGGTCTCGTCAGGTATCGCCCACTATCCATCCCACGCCAAATCGGCTGACATGCTGTTTCAACGAGCCGACCACGCTTTGTACCGGGCCAAGGAATCGGGGAAAAACAGAACCCTCGTGGCCGACTAGAAAACGGAGCGCTTCCACATTCTTCGCATCGTGGAGGCGCTCCGTTCGTTGTGCCGGTTTATACGCGAAGCATCCAGTTTTGCAGGATGATTTTGAAGCTGGTGCCGGCGACCATTCCCTCTGCTGCCGACTGACCGATTTTCTGGTTTTTCTCCACAAACGCTCTCATCTCTTGTTCGTAGGCTGCAAAAGCCCGTGGTGCATACTCCCCTTGTGCGAGTTTCAGCTCACCGGCCAGCACATAAGCGGCGATGGGCCATAGGCCGCGTAGGGCCAATAGAGGTTACGAAGGGGTGGGGTATCTCTATTTCAGTCAAAAACCTATTTTCTCAGCAGCCAGAGCCCTTGTCATACTCAAATGACAGGAGCTTTTTTCTTATAAAACGAAAAAGCTTTGGAATAATTTCTCCCCTTTCGATAAAAAGTTCTCCCTTCTTTCGGATGCGGAACATCCCATATAATAGTAAGTAATCCTTATAGCGGAAAGGAGGATAGTTAAGGGACCGAACGACTGGAAGGAGGCATGCTGAAGATTGTCTTTTTGTGATGAAGATTTTTTGTAAGCGCTTTATAAATAGTTCGAAATCAAATACCAATCCAATAAGGAGGCTCAACTGATGAACTTCCATGGTTCCCCCTCGTACGTACGCTTACGTACCCATTTACTGATAGGACTCATTGCCTCGCTCATCGTCTCGCTATTCTCCGTGATTGCTGCTCCCCTCCCCTCCCGCCGGAGGCTATAAAATCGTCGGCTATTGGCACAACTTCGACAACGGCTCGGGCTTTATCCGGCTGCGCGACGTATCTCCGGATTTTGACGTGATTAACGTTTCGTTCGCGGAGCCGACCGGCAGCAGTGGCGGTGTGATCGGCTTCACCCCCTATAACTACACCGAAGCCGACTTCAAAGCCGACGTTGCGTATCTGCAGAGCAAAGGCAAAAAGGTCGTCATCTCCATCGGCGGCGCGAACGGTCAAGTGCAGTTGGCGACTACGGCTGCCCGCGACGCGTTCGTCAGCTCGGTGACGGGCATCATCGAGAAATACGGATTCGACGGACTCGATGTCGACTTCGAAGGACACTCGCTCTACTTGAACGCCGGCGATTCCGACTTCCGCCATCCCACAACGCCCGTCATCGTCAACCTGATCGATGCGCTCAAGTCGCTGAACAGCCATTTCGGTACGGACAAATTCATTCTGACCATGGCCCCGGAGACGTTCTTCGTCCAGCTCGGGTATTCGTTCTATGGCGGAAGCTGCATCAGCTGCGATTCGCGAGCCGGCGCCTACCTGCCCGTTATCTATGCGACGCGCGACATTCTGGACTGGCTCCAAGTGCAAAATTACAACTCCGGCCCGATCATCGGCCTCGACGACCAGTATCATACGATGGGCAGCGCCGATTTTCACGTCGCCATGGCCGACATGCTGTTGACCGGGTTCCCCGTGAACAAGAACGCCAACCTGTTCTTCCCGCCGCTGCGTCAGGAGCAGGTGCTGCTTGGCTTGCCGGCGAACGGGAATGCGGGCGGCGGCTTTACACCGGTTGCCGAAGTGCATAAGGCGCTCGACGCGCTTGTGAAGGGCCAACAGCTTAGCACCTACAAAACGCGGGGCAGCGCAACCGGCTATCCGAACTTTGGCGGTCTGATGACGTGGTCGATCAACTGGGATAAGTTCAATCAATTCGAGTTTTCCACGAAGCACCGCGCTTATTTGAACGCCTTGAACCCGCCGGCACCGGATACCCATCCTCCGACGGCTCCGGCGAATTTGGTATCGACCGGCAAAACTGCGACCAGCGTCTCCCTGTCCTGGAGCGCCTCGACCGACAATGTCGGCGTGACGGGCTACACGGTATCCTACGGCTCCTCGCAGGCGAGCGTGACGGGCACGAGCACAACCATACAGGGTCTGAAGCCGAACACCAGCTATACATTCTCGGTGACGGCCAAGGATGCCGCCGGCAACGTCTCGGCCGCCAGCAATCCGGTGACGATCAAGACGGACGAATCGTCCGGCGACAACCAAGCTCCGACCGCGCCGACCCAACTGAGCGTGGTCTCCAAATCGGCTACGAGCGTAACGTTGAGCTGGGCAGCATCCTCCGATAATGTCGGCGTGACCGGCTACACGGTCGCCTACGGCACTTCGCAAGTGAACGTGACAGGAACGAGTGCAGCGATAGAGGGACTGAAGCCGAATACCAGCTATACGTTCTCGGTAACGGCCAGAGATGCCGCGGGCAATGTCTCGCCTGCCGCAGTACTTACGGTGACGACGGACGCACTGTCAGGCGCGCAGCCGTGGGCTCCCGGAACCGCCTATAAAATCGGTGATGAGGTTACGTACGCAGGCAAAACCTATGTATGCCGGCAAAACCACACTTCGCTGCAAGGCTGGGAACCGCCGAACGTTGCGGCACTGTGGCAGCTGAAGTAATCCGAGCGCGCAGCGGCCGACGAAGCCGATGATGACGCGCGCGCGAAATGCCGCTTGCCGCCGGATGGCGGCAAGCGCTTAAGCGCAAGGTTTGACGAGTCCGTGATTTACCACTTCCGTATCACAAGTATAAACGAAGCCAAGACTGCGCTCATTAATTATCCAAAAGCTTATCCAAAGCCTATGCTCGAGAGGGTATTTTAGTTAGCGCGGTATCTCCTGCTCTGATTAAAACAGCAGCGGCCTCATATCGAGCTAGGGCGGCCAGGACGTCCGGAGGAGGTAGCCGCCGCGGTCGTGTTTCTAGCCTCCGAGCAAGCCTCCTTTATCAATGGCGGGAATCTGCGCGTTGACGGCGGCTCTGTCGCCAGCATCTAACCGATCGTGTGAATGGAGCCGTAGAAGTCTTTTCTACGGCTCTTCGTATGGCTTCTACCCTACCGGTTTGATCACAGAACCTGCCGCTGAATCGTTCTTGCGCTTATTTCACGATAAATTTAACTCTGGTTCCGTCCGAGTACTTGGAGAGCTTATTTCCTACCCAGCTTCCCGCCCCTCGGTTGTCGGACGGATTAATGTACCGAATATCGGCCCCTCTTCCCCCTTCCAAGCACATCGCCATCGGCCATTCGTCCCGATCGTAACCTTTCTTCGGCGGATAGCCCCTCAGAGATTCTTCGCGCCGCTCACGGGTACCATCGCGCTCGATAGTACATACATCGGACTTGCCCGCTGCAATGGCATCTTTAATATGCGCTCCTGTTTCGGGGTATCGGTCTCTCGGAAAAATGAGAATGTAGTCGTAAGATGATGCCGCGAAGGAAACGTTATTCGAGCCTGCAACCGGAAAAAAACTCGCCAGTAAAACCGAGATGAGGAATACAATCGAAAATAGCGACTTACCCTGCTTCTTAACCATCTGATTACCTCCATATTTCATATTTGGAATAATATACCTTTATCATTGTATTTGATAAATAGGTTAGCTCTCAATAGTTTTGTGTCAAGTTTATTTTATAGCTTTTGTAAAGACGCTATGGCCGAAAAAAACCCAGGTCTTCTTCTTGGCAGAAGTCGACCTGGGTTTCTCTCCGTCTGTATGTGGAAATCAATATTATTACGCGTTTGACATAGGAATGCCGATACTAATTTTTGTGATTGGCTAGGAATTTTTTAAGTTCTTCCACAGGAATGGCGCCAACGATTTTGTCGACCGGTTCACCGTTTTTAAACAGGATCGTCGTTGGTATACTCATGACTCCAAACTGAGCGGCCGTATTGGTTTGTTCATCTACATTGACCTTGAGGATTCTCACTTCGCTGCTATGTTCCCGATCAAACGTTTCGAGTACGGTACCAAAGAAGCGGCAAGGCGCACACCAGGGCGCCCAAAAATTGACTAGTGTCAAGCCGTCGCTTTTTAAATCGTTGGTGAAGGTAGTATCTGTAGTGTGGCAAATGGTCATTTGTAGCTTCCTCCCTTTATTCATATCCTAAATTTGCTCCAAATAAATCGAACCGACGGAGATTCCATCACCTCCTCCACCCAGCTCCGCGGTCCGGCAGCTAACCGTGCGTTTATTTCCCGAAATCTTCCTCTGTCAAATCCAAATTAACGCCCATCGCCGTTCGGCTGCCGTCGGCTGCGGCAAAAACCACTTGGGACGGCATGAAGTACGAAGCGTCTCCTGCGGCATATAAACCGGGTATCGAGGTCCTTCCCCATGCATCCGTCTTGATCCCGCCATTCTCCGTCCTTTCGCAGCCCAGACGTTCTCCGAACGGTACGGCCGACACAAATCTCGGCATCACGAAGCCGCCGGCTCTCGGAAGTTCCGTCCCATCCGCAAAACGAACATGCTCAAGCTGCCCGTTGTGGCCGACGAAAGCCGTGACAGGCTGCTCCAACACCACGATTCCCTTGGATTGAAGACTTGTCTTCTGTTCGTCCGACAGGGACGACTTGCCGTGCGTGCAGACAACCAAATCTTTGCTCCAATTGAGGAGAAGCTTGGCTGTATGAAACACGGTCGGAGATTCGGAAACAACGACAAGCGGTTGATCCCGCAGCTCCCAGCCGTCGCAATAGGGGCAATTAAACAAGCTTTTCCCGTACAGCGGATAGAAACCGTCGATTTCGGGAAATATTTCTTTGACCCCCGTCGCCAGAAGCAGCTTTTGCGCTTGAATCCTATAACCTGATGCATCCAGCACCTCGAAAAATCCGGATTCGATTTTGCGAACCTCGACAGCCTCGGTTTGCAGATGCTCGATGGACGGATAATGGAGAACCTCCTCATAAGCAATGCGGCGAAATTCGGCCGGCGTTACGCCGTCTCTCGTAATAAAGCCGTGAGAAGCATGCGTAACGGCATTTCGCGGCTTGCTGTTATCGATTAAAGCCACGCTTCGTCTTGCCCTGCCGAGTACGAGGGCTGCATTCAATCCGGCGGGGCCGCCGCCAATAATCGCGCAATCGTAAATCATAATGTTCATCTCCTAAAATAAGATATTATAGACTCATTATATCTATAATTAATTTAAAAAAACTTGTTCGTGCTCTGCACCGTGTTTTTCTTTCAACGAGAGGGACTCATCTTAAGCTTGTGTTTGCTTTTGGGCCAAATCCACCAATTTCGCTTCTTTGAGATGCGACTCCATCTTCGCTTCCGCTTCCTTCATTACCGCTTGAATCAGGCATTCGTCGCCGTGGACAAATTCGCATTCGAATAAGGAGGCGTTGCCTTCAATGGCATGGATAATATCCAAAAACGTAATGTCATCTTTTTTGCGCGATAACCGATAGCCGCCGTTAGCTCCG